>NZ_JAMYUO010000001.1:0-481037 GCF_040323125.1 Mesorhizobium sp. M0062 | reverse complement strand
CCCGCGCCCCCCGCCCCCCCCGCCGGCCGCGGGGCGGGGGCGCCCCCCCCAGCCGCTCGCGCCGCCGCGCCCCGCCCCCCGGGGCGCGCGCCGCCCGCGACGGCCCGTGCCCAACCCCCACCCGACCGCTGCGCGGTCACCCTCCCCACAAGGGGAGGGTAAGGGCGCCCTGAATGCATTTCGGACCCCACCTCCTCCTCGCCGCCCTCGAAGGCCTTGTCACCTCCGCCGTGTTGGCGCTGACGGCGCTTGGGCTGTCGCTGGTGTTCGGCGTCATGCGCGTCGTCAACGTCGCCCATGGCGAGTTCTTCATGCTGGGCGCGGTGCTGGCCTGGGCGATCTCGACGGCGATACCCGGCCATCCCACGCTCGGCTTCCTGGCGGCGCTGGTGATTGCGCCGCTGATCGTCGGCGCCATTGCGCTGGTAGCCGAGCGGCTTGTGCTGCGCCGGCTCAATTACAATCCGGAAGCCACCATCGTCGCCACGATCGGCATGCTTTACATCATCCAGCAGCTGGCGTTGAGCTTCTATGGCCCGGAAGCGCGCCCGGTGGAGCCGCCCTTCAGCTACCGCATCCTTTTGCCCTGGTTCGGCTATTCCGGCTACAAGCTGTCGATCATTGCCGCTTCGGCCCTTCTGCTCATCGCCACCTGGCTGGTGCTGACGCGCACCAAGATCGGCCTCATCATGCGCGCCACCCAATATGACAGCGAGACGGCGCAGGCCTTCGGCATTCCGGTCGACCGCGTCTATGCCGGCGTCTTCGGGCTCGGCGCCATGCTGGCGGCCATCGCCGCCGTGCTGATCGTGCCGATCAGTCAGGCGCATTATCTGATGGGACAGGACCCGCTGCTGTTGTCCTTCATCGTCGTCATCATCGGCGGCCTCGGCTCGCTGCGCGGCACCGTCGTCGCCGCCGTGCTGATCGGCCTGTCCGACGGCATCATCTCGGTGTTCTTTTCGCCGACTTTGGCCAAGATCATCGCCACGCTGCTGGTGGCCATGGTGCTGGTATTCCGGCCGCAGGGCCTGTTCGGGCAGGCGTCGCGATGAGCGAAGCTTCGCCGGCAAAAGCCTATGCATTGCATCTCGGCGTCATCGCGCTACTGTTTGCGCTGAGCTTCGTCCTGCCCGACTACCATCATGGCCTGCTGGCCCGCATCATGGTGCTGGCGGTGTTCGCCATGGGCTACAACATGCTGTTCGGCTATGTCGGCCTGCTCAGCCTCGGCCACGCCATGTTCTTCGCCGCCGGGCTCTATGGCGCTGGTCTCGCGGTCATCCATCTCGGCTGGAGCGTGCCTTTGGCTTTCCTCGCCGGCATCGCCTGCGGCGCGCTGCTGGCCCTGGTGATCGGCCTGCTGGCGCTGCGCACCACCGGCGTCGCCTTCATGATCGTCACCATGATGTTCGCGCAGGTGTTTTACCTCGTCATCCTCTATTTCGCCGCCTGGACCGGCGGCGACCAGGGTCTGGTCGTGCCGCAGCCGGCGCGGGTTCTGGCCTTCGGCGCGACATCGCTCGACCTAACCAACCCGACCGTGCGCTACATGAGCGCGCTGGCGCTGTTCTCGGTCGTGCTGCTGATCACCCTCGCCATCGTCCGCTCCCGCTATGGCCGCGTGCTGGTCGCGGTGCGCGAGAACGAGGAGCGCACGAAAATGCTGGGCTACGACACCTTCTCCAACAAGCTGATCGCCGTCGTCGTCTCCGGCACCATCTGCGCCGCCTCGGGTGCGGCCTATGCGCTGCTGTTCGGCTATGTCGGCTCGAGCTTTGCCTCGGTGCAGTATTCCATCCTGCCGCTGCTCTGGGTGCTGCTCGGCGGCGCCGCCACGACGCTGGGCGCGCTGCTCGGCACGGTGTTCATGTACTATGTCATCGACACCGCCAGCGGCTACACCTCCGCCTATCTCCTGATCGTCGGTATTGCGCTCATCCTGCTGGTGCTGTTTTTCCCCAAAGGCATTCTGGGCACCATCCGCCAGCGCTGGCTCGGGTGGCTCCCATGATGCCGTTGCTGACCACCAAAGGCCTGGCGCGCAGTTTCGGCGGCCTGCGCGCCGTCGACGGTGTCGATTTTCAGCTGATGCCGGGCGAGATCCGCGCCGTCATCGGCCCCAATGGCGCCGGCAAAACCACCTTCGTCAGCCTGGTCAGCGGCCGCATTCAGCCATCGTCCGGCATGATCGTCTTCGACGGCGCCGACATCACCAGCCAGCCGGCCTATCTCAGGGTGCGCCGGGGCATCGCCTACACCTTCCAGATCACCAGCGTCTTCGCCAACCTCTCTGCCTACGATAATGTCGCGCTGCCGGTGCAGCGCACGCTGACCGATGCCCGCTCGAAAGGTGCGGTGCGCACCGGCGTCATGGCCGCGCTGGAACGCACCGGACTGGCCGGCCGCGCCCATATGCCGGCCGGCCAGCTTTCCTACGGCCATCAGCGCCTGCTGGAAGTGGCAATGGGCCTGGCGCTGAAGCCGCGGCTTTTGATCCTCGACGAGCCGACGCAAGGGCTGGCCGACAGCGAGATCGACAATTTCATCGACCTGGTGCGCGAGATCGCCAAGAGCGCCACCGTGCTTTTGATCGAGCACAACATGCCTGTCGTCATGCAACTGGCCGACCGCATCACCGTCTTCAACGCCGGCAGGATCCTGGCCGAAGGCACGCCCGAACAGGTCCGCGCCAACACACAGGTGCAGGAAGCCTATCTGGGAACGGCGGCATGAGCGAAGCCCCCAAAACTGATACCCACACGACTGAAGCGCTGACCATCTCCGGGCTCGACTGCTTCTATGGCGAGGTTCAGGTGCTCTACGGTCTTGATCTCGTGCTCAACAAGGGCGAGGTGCTGTGCCTGTTCGGTCGCAACGGCGCCGGCAAGACGACGACGCTGAAAGCGACCATGGGGCTGGTTCGGTCGAGCGCCGGTTCGATCCGGCTCGCCGGCAAGGAGTTGACCGGCCTGCCGGCGCATGAGGTGCCCAAGGCCGGCGTCGCCTATGTGCCGCAAGGCAGGCGGCTGTTCGCCGAGATGACGGTGGCGGAAAACATCGAGATCGGCCTGATGGCGCGCGGCAAGGGAAGAGCGACGCGCGAGAGCGTGCTCGACCTCTTCCCGTTGCTGCGCCAGCGGCTGCGGCAGCGCTCCGGCACTTTGTCCGGTGGCGAACAGCAGATGTTGGCCATGGCCCGCGCGCTTTGTCTGGAGCCGCAGGTGCTGTTGCTAGACGAGCCGACGGAGGGGCTGATGCCGTCGATGATCGCCAAAATCCGCGAGACGGTGGTGAAGCTGCGTGAGCTAGGTGTCTCCACCATTCTGGTCGAACAGCGCGTCGACGCCGTGCTGTCCGTCGCCGACCGCGTCTGCTTCATCGAGAACGGCCGCAACCGCGAGACCGTCGATGTCGAACAGCTTCGCGCCGATCCGTCGGCGGTGCGCCGATATGTAGGGGTGGGATAGACTTTACCCTCCCCCTTGTGGGGGTCCGAAGGACGGGCGAGACCCGTGGCTCGCCCCGGCAAGTGGCTGCGAAGCAGCCGGGTGGGGGCGGCACCGACCCCCACCCGGACCTTCGGTCCGACCTCCCCACACGGGGTAGGTAAGGGCCCAGCGCCCTTTGCATCACGCAAAGAACAAAAAACCCGCAATCACAAAGATCGGCATCAGCACCAGGCCCGACCACGCCATGTAGCCGAAGAAACCCGGCATCTTCACACCGCGGTGTCGGGCGATGGCGTAGACCATGAAGTTGGGTGCATTGCCGATATAGGTGTTGGCGCCCATGAACACCGCGCCGGCCGAGATCGCGGCCAGCGTCGAGGCCGCCTCCGTCATCAGGTGCCGCGCGTCGCCGCCTGCGAGTTCGAAAAACACCAGATAGGTCGGCGCATTGTCGAGGAAGGACGACAGCCCGCCGGTCAGCCAGAAATAGGCGAGATCATTGGGCTGGCCGGTGGGTGACGTCACCAGCGCCACCAGCGGCGCCAGCGCGCCGTCATGGCCGGCGCGAAGGATGGCAATGACCGGCACGATGCAGATGAAGATGCCGGCAAACAGTTTTGCCACCTCCGCGATCGGGCCCCAGGTGAAGCCGTTGGCCTCGCGATGGCTCTTGAGGGAAACGACAAGCGACAGCCCGGCGAGCGCCAGGATGATGGCATCGCGCACCAGGTTCTGCAGTTCGAGGCCGACGCCGAGGATGGAGAAAGTCACGCCCGGCTTCCAGGCAGCTGAAAGCAGGATCGCGGCAATGACGCCGGCCAGCAACGGCAGATTGGCCAGGCCGCGAAGGCGCACCTTCGTATCCGGCGTCGGATCCTTGATCTTCGGCGCGCCGCCTTCACGGCGATGCAGCATGATGTCGATGGCCAGGAAGACAAGCAGCACCAGGCCGCCGGTAAACAGCGTCTCGCGCCAGAGGTTCGCCGACGTCCAGAAGAAGTCGACGCCGCGCAGGAAGCCGACGAACAATGGCGGGTCGCCCAAGGGCGTCAACGAGCCGCCGATGTTAGACACCAGGAAGATGAAGAAGATGACGACATGGGCGTTGAACTGCCGGTTGTCGTTGGCGCGCAGCATCGGCCGGATCAGGATCATCGAGGCGCCGGTGGTGCCGATCACCGAGGCCAGCATCGCCCCGACGAGCAGCAGCCCGGCATTGACCAGCGGCGTGCCATGGATGTTGCCGGCGACAAGGATGCCGCCCGAAATGGTGTAGAGCGCGAACAGCAGGATAATGAACGACATGTATTCGGTGAGCAGCGTGTGCAGCACGGCTTCACCGGCTACCGGAACGCCGAATGCAACCATCAGCGGGATGACCGCCAGCGCTGCCCAGCCGGCGGCGATCTTGCCGTAATGATGCTCCCAGACATGGTGGAACAGCAGCGGTCCGGTGGCGATCGACAGCAGCAGGCCGGCGAAAGGCAGCGCCCACGACAGCGACATGGCAGCATCGGGCAGACCGCGGGCCTCGGCCGCGAAGGCCATTTGCGGAGACACAGCGGAAGCGAGTACACCTGCCGCGAAAGCCTTCCCCAACTGTGTGCAGCCCCCTCGATGCGTCACGATCCAGTCACTCCGAGATCGGGTCTTCGAGCTTCACCCCGGCATCGCGCATCCTCTTCAGCATCGCCTCGACCGAACCGTTGAGATCGATGCCGCGGCACGCGTCGAGCCGCACCGTCGTCTTGAAGCCTTGCTTGACCGCGTCGAGGGCCGAGAAGGCGACGCAGAAGTCGGTCGCCAGGCCAACCAGGGTCACGGTGCCGATGCCGCGCTCCTTGAGGTAGCCGGCGAGCCCGGTCGGCGTCTTGTGGTCGTTCTCGAAGAAGGCGGAGTAGCTGTCGATATCGGGGCGGAACCCCTTGCGGATCACCAGCTCGGCCTTGGTCCAGGCGAGCCCCGAGTGAAAGTCCGAACCGAGGCTGCCCTGGATGCAATGGTCGGGCCACAGAGTCTGCGGCCCATAGGGCATCTCGATTGCGCTGAAGGGCTGCGCCCCCGGATGGCTGGAGGCAAAGCTCGAATGTCCGGCCGGGTGCCAGTCCTGCGTCAGCACGACATGCTCGGCATGCCGGATCAGATCGTTGACCAGCGGCACGATTTCGTCGCCGCCGGCAACCGCCAGTGCGCCGCCGGGGCAGAAGTCGTTTTGCAGGTCGATGACAACAAGCGCTTCGTCGGCCATGGCGCCTCTCCTCTTCTACGTCTCGAACGGGGGATCGAGTGAAATACGCCGCTGATGCGACCGGATGCAGAAACTCGACCGGATGGCCGCCTGCGTCAACCTCCTACAGCGCCGCGCGTCCCCTTCGGACGCGCAAAGGACGCTGTAGCACTTTACTTTGCGCAGGATCCTTTCCGAAAATCGATTCCGATTTTTGGGGATCGTGCGCGGACGTAACAAATGCATGGCGGCCGGGTTCCCTTAAACTCCGGCTTTGACAATTTCCGCCAGCTTGATATCATTTGCATACGAATGAATTTGGCCTGATCAGACATTGGCGGGGTTCGGGAAGACCCCACCTTTTGAAGGTCCCAATGGGAAGGCCTATTTTTTTGGAAGGCAAAGCGTGATCCGTTACGCGAAACCCGCCACGCTCGACGAGGCGCTCGCTCTGCTGGGCGAGGGCGCCTGGCGCGTGCTTGCCGGCGGCACCGATTTCTATCCGGCGCAGGGCGCCAAACCGTTCCGCGACAATGTTCTCGATATTAACGGCCTGGTCTCGCTGCGCGGCATTGCCGAGACCGAAACCCATTGGGTTTTGGGCGCCCGCACCACCTGGACCGACCTTGTCCGCCATCCATTGCCGGCGGCTTTCGATGCGCTGAAGCAGGCCGCGCGCGAAGTGGGCTCCCTGCAGATCCAGAATGTCGCCTCGATCGCCGGCAATCTCTGCAATGCTTCGCCTGCCGCCGATGGCGTTCCGGGACTGCTGGTGCTGGACGCCGAGGTCGAGCTGCGCTCTGCAACCGCGACGCGTTATCTGCCGCTGCAGGAGTTCATTCTCGGCAACCGCCGCACCGCCCTGCTACCGGGCGAGCTGGTTACCGCCATCCGGGTGCCGAAGCCCAGGGCCACCGGCACGTCGGCCTTCGTCAAGCTCGGTGCGCGGCGCTACCTCGTCATCTCCATCGCCATGGTGGCGGCGCGCCTCGTTGCCGAGGATGGCGTAGTCATGGAAGCCGCTGTCGCGGTCGGGTCCTGCTCGGCCGTCGCCAGGCGGCTCGCCGCTGTCGAAGCCGTGCTGGTGGGCAAGCCTGTCGGCCCGGCACTCGCCGATGCGCTCCTGTCCGCGCCGATGGCCGAGCTCTCGCCGATTGCCGACGTGCGCGGCAGCGCCGAATACCGGCTCGACGCAGCGCGCGAGCTTGTCGCCCGCGCCGTGCTGGGGGCTTGCGGACTGACGAACGACAACAGCATGGTGGCGGCATGAGCCACTCCGAGATGATTGAAGCCCTGCCCGACCTCGTGCCGGGCGTCGGCCTCGATCGCGCCGAGATCGCCTTCGCCGTCAATGGCGCCGCCGTCTCGGTCAATGTGCCGCCGCTGCGCCGTCTGTCGCAGGTTTTGCGCGACGAATTGCAGCTGACGGGCACCAAGGTTGGCTGCGATGCCGGCGATTGCGGCGCCTGCACGGTGCTGGTCGACGGCGACGCCGTCTGCGCCTGCCTGATGCCGGCGGCCTCCGCAGCCGGGACGTCCGTAACGACCGTCGAAGGCCTCGCCAATGGCCGGCTCTCGGCTCTGCAGGCGTCCTTCCTGGCGCATGGCGCCGCGCAATGCGGCATCTGCACGCCGGCGCTGCTGGTCGCGGCAACGGCGCTGCTGGATGGCACGCCGAATCCGACCGAGACCGAGGTGCAGGATGCGCTGGGCGGCATCCTCTGCCGTTGCACCGGCTACAGAAAGATCATCGCGGCAGTGATGGATGCGGGACGGTTCGAGACGTCGACCGACGGCGCTGCCCCTCATCCGCCTGCCGGCACCCTCACCCCGTATAGTGACGGGGAGAAGGGAAGTGCTCCAGCGCCGACGCTCCCCGCTCCCCGTTCTTCACGGGGAGAGGGTAAGGGTGAGGGGCAGCGCCAACGTCATTCGTTGGAATTCAACTTTGAACGTAGAATGCCAACCACAGGGAATGCTGTAGGCGCCTCCCCGGTCCGGCTCGACGGCGTGCCAAAAATCACCGGCGCTGAAAAATTCGGCGGCGATGCCTTTCCCGCCGATGCGCTGGCTGTGCTGGTGGTCCGCTCGCCGCATTATCATGCCGGCTTCGCCTTCGGCGACCTGGAGGGCTGGGTGAAGTCGCATCCCGGCATCGCCGGCGTCTTCACCGCCGCCGACATCCCGGGAAAAAACTGTTTCGGCGTCATCGGTCCGTTTGCCGACCAGCCGGCGCTGGCCGAAGGCTTTGCGCGGCTGCGCGGCGAGGCAGTGGCGCTGGTCGCCGGCGAGCGCGAGGCCATGCTCGATCTCGACCTCCAGGATTTCCCGGTCCGCTGGACCGAGCTGCCGCATTTTCTGCAGCCCGGCGACGCGCAGGCAGAAGGGGCTGCGCTCATCCACGCGAACCGCCCGGCCAATTTGTTGACCAAGGGCTTTGTCGAGCGCGGCGACCCCGAGACGGCGCTTGGCGAGGCTGCTTACACGGTGTCCGGTGCCATCGACACCTCCTATGTCGAGCACGCCTATATCGAGCCGGAAGCCGGCCATGCCTACATGGACGGCGACACGCTGGTCGTCGTCGCCTGCACCCAGGCCCCCTACATGGATCGCGACGAAACGGCGAAGGTGCTCGGTCTTGCCGTCGACAAGGTGCGCATCGTGCCGACCGCGACCGGCGGCGGCTTCGGCTCGAAACTGGACGTTTCACTGCAGCCGCTCATCGGCCTTGTGGCACTGAAAACCGGCCGGCCGGCGGCGCTTGCCTACACCCGCACCGAATCGATGATGTCGACCACCAAGCGCCACCCCGCCGAGATGAAGGCGACGATCGGCACTGACGCCGAGGGCCATGTCACCGGCATGATCTTTTCCGGCGATTTCAACACCGGCGCCTATGCCAGCTGGGGCCCGACCGTCGCCAACCGCGTGCCGGTGCATGCCTCCGGTCCCTATGCGACGCCGAATTACCGCGCCGAAGGCCGCGCCATCCACACCCACGGGCCGATTTCCGGCGCCTTCCGCGGCTTCGGCGTGCCGCAGGCGACGATCATGCAGGAGACGCTCTATGATGAGCTCGCCGGCAAGCTGGGCATGGACCGGCTCGATTTTCGGCTGAAGAACTGCCTTCGGAACGGATCCGAAACGGTTACCGGACAGCGACTGGAGTCGGGCGTCGGCATATTCGAGTGCCTCGACTCCTTGCGGCCGCATTGGGCTCGCGCGAAGGCCGACGCAGATACATTCAACAATGCCAATACGAGCAAAAAGCGCGGCGTCGGCATCGCGTCCTGCTGGTATGGCTGCGGCAACACCTCGCTGCCCAATCCGTCGACCATAAGGGTCGGTATCTCGCCAGACGGCGACGTCATCCTGCACCAGGGCGCCGTCGATATCGGCCAGGGCTCCAACACCGTCATCGCCCAGATCTGCGCCGACGCACTTGGCCTGCCGCTGGAAAAATTCAAGCTGAGAAGCGCCGACACCGCGATCAGCCCGGACGCCGGCAAAACATCGGCCTCGCGCCAGACCTTCGTCAGCGGCAAGGCGGCCGAGAAGGCCGGCCGCGCCTTGCGCGAAAAGATCCTGCGTTTTGCCAATGTCTCGGAGAACGCGAGCCTGCAATTGGACGGCCCGGCGATCGTCATTCGCGAGGGCGAAGCCACTCGGCGCATCGATCTCCCCGCCCTCGATGTCGATGCGGACGGCTACGTCTTCCGCGCCGAGGAAACCTACGACCCGCCGACGCTGCCGCTCGACGCCAAGGGCCAGGGCAAGCCTTACGCCGTCTACGGCTATGGCGCGCAGATCGCCGAACTGGAGGTCGACCTCAAGCTCGGCACGGTGAAGCTCTTGAAAATCACCGCCGCGCACGATGTAGGCAAGGCGATCAACCCGCTTCTGGTCGAAGGCCAGATCGAGGGCGGCATCGCGCAAGGCATCGGCATGGCGCTGATGGAGGAATACATCCCCGGCCGCACCGAGAATCTGCACGACTATCTCATTCCGACCATCGGCGACGTGCCTGAGATCGAGCACATATTGATCGAGGTTCCCGATCCCGAGGGGCCGTTCGGCGCCAAGGGCCTGGGCGAGCATGTGCTGATCCCGACCGCACCCGCCATCCTCAACGCCATCCGCCACGCCACCGGCGTGCTCATCACCAAGGTTCCGGCGACGCCGGCGCGCATCCGCGCTGCTATCCGCGAAAAAGATCGCATCCACGACCAGGAGGCACGCCGATGAGCGAGCTTGCCGAACGCTTCGAAACCCACGATCCGGGCGAAAAGCTGGTGGCGGAAAAGATCCGCTGCGATGCCTGTCCGGTGATGTGCTACATCGCCGATGGCCGCACCGGCGCCTGCGACCGCTACGGCAATGTCGGTGGCCGCATCGTGCGTATGGACCCGCTGACCATCCTCGACCATGCGGCAGAGAGCGGCGCCGCGGTCGTGCCTTTCACTGCCGAGGGCGAGCAATGGGACGGCGAACTGGTCAACACCGGCCGCCGCTTCGTCACTGCAATCGGCGCCGGCACCACCTATCCCGACTACAAGCCGGCTCCCTTCATCGTCAGCCAGGAGGTCGAGGGGGTCGATCTGGTGACCGTGGTCACCGAAGGCATTTTTTCGTACTGCGGCGTCAAGGTGAAGATCGATACCGACCGCCATCTCGGTCCCGAAACGGCAATCGTGCGCGCGCAAGGCGAGCCGATCGGCCACGTCACGACAGGCGAATACGGCTCGCAGATGCTGTCGCTCGGCGGAGTGCATCATTTGACCGGTGGCTCCAAGGCCGAAGGCCGGGCAACCTGTGACGCGATGCTCAGTCTGTGCAATCGCAAGCCGGTCGAACTGACCATCGATGGCGGCGCCACCATCACCGTCGAAGCCGGCAAACCACCCGTCATCGACGGCAAGCAGGAACACCGCATGCGGGTCGGCTGCGGCTCGGCCACCATCGGCATGTTCGCCACGCAATGGCGCGGCCTTGTCGACGAGGTGGTGGTGGTCGACGACCATATCACCGGCGTCGTCTCCGAGCATCAGGCCGGCAAGGTGCTGGGCTGGCAGGATACCGGCATCAAGATCATCGGCCGCCGTTCGACGCCGGGCCGCTATTTCAAGGTTTCCGAGCCCGGCCTCGGCTGGGGCGGCACCTCGATTTCCGACCCGCTGTCGATCCTCGGCGAATGGAACGCCAAGAAGGGCGCCCGCCCCGGCCTGTCGCTGCTGATGGTGTCGACCACCGGCGAGCAGTTCGCCTATTACGAGCTCGACGACGAGTTGAAGCCGGTGGAAAAACCGTTCCCCGAGCGGCTGCAGAAATCGGTCGGCCTGATCGAGGACAATTGCGAGCCGGCGCTCTGCACCGTGCTGTTCATCGGCGGCGCCGGCGGTTCGCTTCGCGCCGGCGTCACCGAAAACCCGGTCAATCTCACCCGCTCGGTGCAGGGCTTGAATACCTATGTTACCGTTGGCGGCGCGCCGGTCTATGTCTGGCCGGGCGGCGGCATCACGCTGATGGTCGACGTCATGCGCGTGCCGGAAGGCGCCTTCGGCTATGTGCCGACGCCGGCGCTGGTGGCGCCGATCGAATTCACGCTACGCCGCGACGACTATGTCCGGCTGGGCGGCTACGAGGCCGAGATACGCAGCGTCGAGGATATCGTTGCCAAAGGCGGCGAATATCTCAACCCGCGCCGCGGCTCAGGCGCCGAGGCCCACAATCCATGGCCGCCGCTGGCGCAGTTGCGCCGCGTCGGCTCGAACGGGGCCTCTTGATGCAAGGCCCGCAAGTCCACTGGCTGCAGGACGGCAAGCGGCTGCACCTCAACCACGGGCCGATCGACCTGATCGTCGAGGCGTTTGGTGAGGCGGCTGAGTGTCGTGCCGCCTACGATCAGGCGATCGAGCGCTTCCAGACGATCCTGATCGAGTTGGTCGAGGAGCTTCCCGAATTGCGGCTTCCGGCATTTTTCCTGGCGCCGCGCACCTTCGCCGGCCCGACCGCGCGGCGCATGGAAGCAGCCGTCATGCCGTTGGCGGAATGCTTCATCACGCCGATGGCCGCCGTCGCGGGATCGGTAGCCGACGAAATGCTCTCGGCATTGCTTGCCGGTCGCAAGCTCGACCGGGCCTATGTCAACAATGGCGGCGACAGCGCCCTCCATATCGGCAAGGGCCAGTCGATGAACCTGGCGATCGCCGGCACCGGCAACGGCATGGCCGACCGCCTCACCATTCGCTCGGCGGACGGCGTGCGCGGCGTCGCCACCAGCGGCTGGCGCGGCCGTTCGTTCTCGCTTGGCATTGCCGACGCCGTCACCGTGCTGGCGCACACCGGCGCCGAGGCCGATGCGGCCGCGACACTCATTGCCAACGCCGTCGACCTGCCCGGCAATCCCGCCATCAAGCGCATTCCCGCGCAGGACTTGGCGCCCGACAGCGATCTCGGCGCGCGGCTGGTGACTCAAGCCGTCGGCATGCTCGCGCGTGGCGATGTGGAGCGGGCGCTGGACAATGGCCTTGCCGTCGCCGAAGATTTTCGCCGGCGCGGCCTGATTGCCGCATCGGCGCTGTTTCTAGGTGGGGAAGCCCGCATCAGTGGTTCCATGGCGCTTGCCGCGCCCAACAAAAATCCAGGGAAGGAAGTTGCCCATGCCTGAGTTTCCGATCCGCAAGATTGCGGTTCTGACCGAAGAGATTTTTCACGATGGCGGCCCGGTCGCAGCTGCGCCGCGCCGCCGCGCGGCGGCCGTGGCGCTGGTGAAGAACCCGTTCGCCGGCCGCTACGTCGAAGAACTGCAGAGCGCCATGGACGATCTGAAGCCGCTTGGCCTGCTACTCACCGACAAGCTCATTGCCGCATTGGGCGGCGACATCAAGCAGATCGACGCCTACGGCAAGGGCACCATTGTCGGCTCGTCGGGGGAGCTGGAGCACGGCGCGCTGTGGCACGTTCCTGGCGGCTACGCCATGCGCGAGCGGCTCGGCGACGCCAAGGCGATCGTGCCGTCGGCAACCAAGGTCGGCGCCTTCGGCTCGCGGCTCGACGTACCGCTCGGCCACACCAACGCCGCCTATGTCCGCAGCCATTTCGACGCCATGGAGGTAGGCCTCAGCGACGGGCCTCGCCCCGACGAAATCCTGTTTTGCCTCGCCATGAGCTGCGGCCCGCGCGTGCATGACCGCATGGGCGGCCTCGCGGTTGGCGATATCAAGGCCTGGGACGGCTTGCGATGAGCGGCGGGGACACTCTTCTCAAGCTCGTCGAGGCCGAAGAGCCTGACGATCATGACTACCGCCTGCAGGAGCAGGTCGGCTTCATCCTGCGCAAGGCGCATCAGCGCCATGTCTCGATCTTTGCCGCCCAGATCAGCGACCTGACGCCGCCGCAATTTGCAGCACTCGCCAAACTGCACGATGTCGGCGAGACCTCGCAGAACCAGCTCGGCACGCTGATTGCCATGGACGCGGCGACGGTCAAGGGCGTCATCGACCGACTGAAAGCGCGCGGCCTGGTCGACCTGACCAAGCATGAGGTCGACAAAAGGCGCCTGCTGGTCAGTCTCACGCCCCGGGGACGCGAGGCGATCGAGCGGCTGATCCCGCTGGCCCGCGCCATCACCCAGGAAACGCTGGCGCCGCTGACCGCCAAGGAGGCCGCTACGTTTATGCGGCTGCTGGCGAAACTCGCCTAGGCGCGCAGTCTCGTGCCTTCTGGATCGAAGAACGGCATCGGCGCCACCACCGCGCGGGTCGGCTTGCCGTCAATGTCGATGCTGAGTTCGGTCCCGATGGCGGTGAACGGCAGCCGCAAATGCGCCGTCGCCAGAACTTTGCCTAAGGAATAGCCGTGATCGCTGTAGGTGACGACGCCGGCATCCTCGCCGTCGGCGAAAACCCTGGCATCCGTCGCGGCCGGCTTGTCACCGTCGAGAATCAGCCCGGTCCAGCGTTCGTCGAGCCCCTTGTCGCGAATTTTGAGCAATGCCTCGCGGCCGATGAACTCGCCCTTGTCGAACTTGATCCAGCGATCGAGCCCGACATGGAAGGGCGTACGGCTCTCGTCCATGTCGATGCCATGCGCCGGATAGGCCTTTTCCAGCCCGAGCGTGAACATGGCCAGCACGCCGTATGGCTTCAAGCCGAAATCGCCGCCGGTCCGCACCAGCGCGTCCCAGACGGAAGTCGCCTCGTCCGCCGGCACGAACAGTTCGAAGCCGAGCTCGCCGGTCACCCCGGTGCGTGAGATCAGGACTTTGGTCTCGCCGACGCGCCCTGAAGTGAACGCCCAGCGTTTCAACTCATCGAGATCGGCATCCGAAACCAGTGCTTTCAGCAGCTCGCGGGAGCGCGGCCCCTGTATGGTCGGGAAGGCGACGGCCGCGGTGATGTCGGTGACATAGGCCTTTCGCGCTTCAGCATGATGCTGCAGCCAGGGCAGCATCTTCAGCCGGTTGACCGAGCCGGTCACCAGCATGAAATGCTCAGGCGCCAGCCGGAACACGGTGAGGTCGTCCATGATGCCGCCATCGTCGCGGCAGACGGTGGAATAGCGCACCTGGCCGGGGCTCATCGCGGCCGCATCGTTGACGATAATGTGGTTGACCAGCGCCTCCGCTTCCGGCCCCTTGATGTCCATCTTGCCCATGGTGCTGAGATCCTGCACGCCGACATTCTTGCGCGTGTTCAGATGCTCGTCGGCGATGCCGGAATAAGTTTTGGCCGAGACGAAGTCGCCGCCGACCCGGCCCATCGTGGCGCCGAGGCCAACGATGCTGGTGTAGAAAGGGGAGCGCCGCTCAACCAAGAAACTTCTCCGTCATCTCATGAAAACGGCAGCGCCGGGTGGCGCTGCCGAGGTCGGGTTGGCTGAGGGATTAACCCCCGTAGACGTCGAAGGCGAAGTACTTGTCGTTGATTTCCTTGTACTTGCCGTTGGCGCGCAGCGCCTCGATTGCGGCATTGAACTTGTCGGCCAGTTCCTTGTTGCCCTTTTGCAGGGCGATGCCGACGCCGGGGCCGTGAATGGCCGGATCGGCGGTCAGCGTGCCGAGCAATTTGCAGCAGGCGCCATCGGGCTTCTTCAGCCATTCGGTCAGGATGATCGAGCCGTCCATCATCGCGTCGAGCCGGCCATTGGCCATGTCGGTGCGGGCGTCGTCGCCCGTCGGATAGGCTTTCACGGTCGAGCCGGAGTATTTCTGCTCGGCGAAATTCTGGTGGATGGTTGCGCTCTGCACGCCCAGCACCTTGCCCTTCAGATCGTCCGGCGATGTGCCGGCGATGGTCGAATCCTTCGGCACGGCGATGGCCGGCGGCGTCTGGTAATATTTGTGGGTGAACTCGACCTTCTCGGCCCGTTCCGGCGTGATGGTGATGTTGATGATGGCGTCGAACTTGCCGGCCTGCAGCGCCGGAATGGAACCATCGAAATCCTGTACGGAGAATTCGCACTCGGCCTTCATCTCGGCACACAGCGCCTTGCCGAGGTCGATGTCGAAGCCGCCCAGCGTGCCGTCCGAATTGGCATAGTTGAAAGGCGGATAGGCGCCCTCGGTGCCGATCCTGAGTTTCTCGGCGGAGGCAGCACCGGTCCCAAGCAGCAGGGCGGCGGAAGCGGCAAGCACGAAACGACCGAAAAGATGCATGTTCTGGTTCCCCGTTGATAGGCGAAGTTTATGGGCTTTTACTGTTGCCACGGAGACGGAAGCGACATGCTCTGCGGCGATCACGGCGCGGCAAGCCGTCCTTCCCCAGGAATCTTACTGTGATCTAAATTACAGACCGATCATGGACATGGGCGCATGCTCAGCTGGAAGTAGACGGTCGTGGGAGGGACCTGGGGATGGACCAGCAGGAATTCGTGCAGGAAGCCGCGCAGCGGCGCATAGACGACGACATCGCCAAGCGCATCAGGGTTCACCAGGCCAACATCGAGCGGCTCGAAACCGCAAGGGAAAGTGCCGGCAATCTCGAGGCGGCCGTCGCCAACCGGCCGCTGGTGATGCTGGCGCAGGGCGATTCCTGGTTCGACTATCCGCTCACCGGCAACGGCTTTCCGTTCGTCGACACCGACGTGATCGCGCAGCTGCGCCGCATCGGCTCGATGCCGCCGACCATCCTCAACCTTGCCCATCATGGCGATGCGGCGACCGACGAGATGTCGCTGCCCAAGCAGCAGCGCATGATCGCCGCCCTGCGCAACAAGGCCAACTGGCTGGACGGCAAGCCCGATGCCATCCTGTTCTCTGCCGGTGGCAACGACATTGCCGGCGACCAGTTCTGCATCTTCCTCGACTTCAATGACGGCCACGCCCCCGGGCTGAACAAGAACCGCTTCACCAAGGCGCTCGGCATGGTCGAGGCCTGCTATCTCGATTTGTTCGCGCTGCGCGACCGCGTCGCGCCAGGCGTGCCGATCTTTGGCCATTGCTATGATTTCCCGATCCCGAACGGAGCGCATCCGTCCTGTGTCGGCCCGTGGCTGAAACCGTCGCTCGATTTCTGCAACTGGACGGTCGCCAAGGGCACGGTCATCGTTCACGACGCGCTGGCGGCGTTCCGCGATGTGGTGAAGCGCCTGGCCGACGATCCCAACAACAATTTCCATCTGGTCAACACGCAGGGAACGTTGAAGGTGGCCGACTGGGCCAACGAACTGCATCCCGATCCCGCCGGCTTCAAGAAGATCGCGCAAAAATTCGCCGATGCGCTGAAGGCCAAGCTGCAGACCTGACGCGGCTCGGGCCTGTCGGCTGTCAGGTTCCGAACAGCTCTTTGGCTTGTTCAACGGTGTAGTAACCAAGCCTGATGTCTTCGGCGACCAGTTTCGGGTCGCGCTCACGCGGATCACCATAGCCGCCGCCCCCGGGCGTGCCGACCCTCACGCGGTCGCCGGCCTTGAGCGCGATGTCCTGTTCCTTGGACAGATGCGGCGGCACATGTGCCTCGCCGTCGCGGAACACGGTCACCGTGTTCACCGCGCCGTCCTTGCCGCCGAGCGCGCCTTGCGGGCCGAAACGGCCATGGTCCATGACGAAGGACGCGCGCGCCTCTCCTCGCAATATCTCGACCTCATAGGCGAGGCCGAAGCCGCCGCGCTGCTTGCCGGCGCCGCCCGAGCCTTCGCGCAAGGCATAGTGGCGGTAGAGAACCGGAAAGGCCTGCTCCATGATCTCGACCGGCGGCGATTTCGAAATGCCGATGGTCGAGCAGCCATTGGTCAGGCCGTCATGGCCGGAATTGCCGCCATAGCCGCCGCCGGAGATCTGATACATCACATAGTCGCGGCCGCGCGCCGGATCGTTGCCGCCCAGCGCGAAATTGCCGCTGGAGCCGGCGGGCGCGGCCGTCACCTTTTCCGGCAGCGCCTGCACCATCGCCGCGAACACCGCCTCGGCGATGCGCTGCGAGACTTCAGCCGCACAGCCGGAGACGGGACGCGGGTATTTGGCGTCGAGGAACGTGCCTTCCGGCCGCTTGACGATCAGCGGCTCGAAAGCGCCGGCGCTGATCGGCACATCAGGGAAAATATGGCGCATGGCGAGATAGACCGACGACAATGTCGTCGCCAGCACGCTGTTCATCGGCCCGGCACAGGGTTTTGACGAACCTGTGAAATCGAAGGTCAGCGTATCGCCCTTCTTCTCCACCGCGAGCGCGATGGTCAGCGGCTCGTTGACCACGCCGTCCGAGTCGACAAAGGCCTTCGAGCTGTAGGTGCCGTCGGGAATGGCGGAGATGTTGGCGCGCATCTGCTCGGCGGCGCGGCGACGCAGTTCGGCGATCGCCCCGACGACGGTTTCGTCCCCGTAACGATCGAGGATTCCATTGAGCCTGTCCTGGCCGATCAGCAATGCGGCGGCCTGCGCTCTTATATCGCCGATGCGCTGGTCGGCGACGCGGATGTTGGAGCAGATGATGGCGTAGATTTCCGTGTCCAGCACGCCCTTCTTGAACAGCTTGACCGGCGGCAGCCGCAGGCCTTCCTGCTCGACGGCGGTCGCGGAAGCGGAGAAGCCGCCCGGCACCGAGCCACCGATATCGGGCCAGTGGCCGGTATTCGATAGCCAGCAAAATATCTTGCCGTCGCGGTAGACCGGCATGGCGAAGCGCACGTCCATCAGATGCGTGCCGCCGAGATAGGGATCGTTGACGACGTAGATGTCGCCGGGTTCCGGCGACAGGCAACGGCCGTTGGCGATCATCTCGATCACCGTCCTGGTCGAATACTGCATGACGCCGACGAACACCGGCAGGCCCTGGCTGCCTTGTGCGATCAACGAACCGTCGACGGCCGAGTAGATGCCGTCGGAGCGGTCATTGGCTTCGGCGATGACAGGCGAGAAGGCCGCGCGGGAGAAAGTGAGATCCATCTCGTCGCAGACCTGCTGCAAGGCTGCCTGCAGGACCGAAAGCGTGATGGCGTCGAGCTTTTGCATCTCAGGCCTCGCCAATGTCGATGATGATGTTGCCGTCGGCGTCCGATCTTGCGCGGTCGCCGGGTTCGAGCACGGTGGTCGCATCCATCTGTTCGAGGATCGCCGGCCCTTCGATGACGGCATCGGGCGGCAGCTTTTCGCGTGCGTATATCGGCGTATCGTGCCAGCGTCCTGCGTACCAGACAGGCCTTGTTTCGCGCAGCGCCTCGTCTAGCGTCTTTGTACGTCCGGCCGGGTCGATCAGCCGTGACAGGTCGATTGCCGGCCGCACGCCCGTCACCGACGTGTTGAGGTTGACCAGATTGGCGCGGATCTCCGGCAACTCGACCTTGAAGCGGGCAAAATAGGCTTTTTCGAACAGCGCCTGCAACTCCTGCCTTGTCACCGATGAAGACGGCAACGGCACGTTGATGATGTGGGTCTGGCCGACAAACTGCATGTCGGCAGAGTGCGTAACGCGGATCGTTTCCGGCTTCACCGCTTCCTTGCCGATCAGTTCCTCGCCTTCCCCGCGGTGACGTTCCAGCACCTCGCGAAGCCGGGCTTCATCGAGCACGGCGACCGGCTGGTTGATGGTGTTGACGAAGTCGTGACGCAGATCGGCCACGACGCAGCCGAGCGCATTGGTGATGCCCGGACGCGCCGGCACCAGCACACGGGGCAGGCCGAGTTCGCGCGCCAGGGCGGAGGCATGCAGCGGCCCGGCGCCACCGAAGGCGAACAGCGCGAAATCGCGCGGATCATGGCCGCGCGACACCGAGACCATGCGGATGGCGCCGGCCATCTTCATGTTGCCGAGGCGCAGCACCGCGCCCGCCGCTTCGACGCCGGAGAGGCCGGCGGCCTTGCCTATTCTGTCTTCGAAGATCCCGGTGACCCGCTCGACGGTGACCGGATTTTCGACCGCCAGCAGCTTCTTCGGCGCCAGCCGGCCCAGCACCAGATTGGCGTCGGTGATGGTCGGCTCGGGTCCACCACGACCGTAGCAGATCGGGCCGGGATTGGCGCCGGCACTTTCCGGGCCGATCTGGATCAGCCCGGCCGCATCGACCCGGGCGATGGAGCCGCCGCCGGCACCGACCGTATGCACCGCCACCATCGGCACGTGGATCGGCATCGCATATTCGATCTCGATCTCGTTCGAGACGGCGGGCTCCGCATTGCGGATCAGCGCCACATCGGTCGAGGTGCCGCCCATGTCGTAGGTGACGAGGTTTTCAAAGCCGGCGCGCTTGCCCGTATAGGCGGCGGCGATGACACCCGAGGCTGGTCCGGACATCACGGTCTTGGCCGATTCCCTGGTGACGAAACGGGCCGAGATCATGCCGCCATTGCCGTTCATGATCAGGAAGTCGCGGGCGTAACCTTTGGCGGCCAATTCCTTGCGCAGCCGCTCGACATAACGCTCGAGGATCGGCTGCACCGAGGCGTTGACCGCGGCGGTCACGCCGCGCTCGAATTCGCGGGCTTCCGACAGCAGCGCATGGCCAGTCGTGATGTAGCCGTTCGGCCAAAGCTCGGCGGCGATTTCGGCCGCGCGCCGCTCATGCGAAGGGTTGGCGTAGGAATGCAGGAAATGGATGACCAGGGACTCGCAGCCGGCCACGATCAGCGTCTTCACGGCGTCGCGCATCTCGGTCTCATCGAGCGGGGTGCGCACCGCGCCGGATGCTTCGACGCGCTCCGAGACTTCGAGCCGGAGATCGCGCGGGATGATCGGAACGAAGGTGCCGGTCATGCCATAGGGCTGCGGCCGTGTGCGCCGTCCAAGCTCGATCACGTCGCGAAAACCGCGCGTGGTGATCATGCCGGTTTTCGCCAGCCGGCGTTCCAGAACCGCATTGGTGGTGGTGGTCGTGCCATGCACGATGAGGTCGATGCCGTCTATGGCAAAGCCGGTGGCGCCGAGCGCTGAAACCACGCCGAAAGCCTGGTTGTCGACGGTGGTGGGCGTCTTGGCGATATGCACCTTTCCGCCATCTTTGCCGTCGATCAAAATGAGGTCGGTGAAGGTTCCGCCGACATCGATGCCGGCAACGACGTGACCCAGGGAATCCGGTTGTTGCACCGAAAAATTCTCTTTCATTGTCGAAATCCGAAATGGCGGAACTACGAATATGCCGCAGTTTGGAAAGCTGTTTTAGCGTGGTATCTTGACACAAATATCGTTTGTATACTAATAAATTTGGGACACAAGAGCTCACTGCTTTGGAGTGTGTGAACGGCACGCCGGGACCTGAAGGGTCTGGGCGCGCAGGAAACGGTTTGGCGCCCGCGTAGTGGCTTGGGCAAGACAGAGTTGGATCGATGAACACCACATCCGCACTCAACACCGCCGGCGCCCGTCCGCTGCAGTTCCCGATTCCGGCCAATGTCTATGCCGAAACCGTCGTCTCGGTGAAGCATTACACCGACCGCCTGTTCTCGTTCCGCATCACCCGCCCGCAGTCGTTGCGCTTCCGCTCCGGCGAGTTCGTCATGATCGGTCTGCCCAATGCCGAAAAGCCGGTGTACCGCGCCTATTCGGTCGCCAGCCCGGCCTGGGACGAGGAGCTGGAATTCTTCTCGATCAAGGTGCCGGATGGTCCGCTGACCTCCGAACTGCAGAAGATCCAGGTCGGCGACACCGTCATCATGCGCCAGAAGTCGACCGGCACGCTGGTTGTCGACGCGCTGACCCCGGCAAAGCGCCTGTTCATGATCTCGACCGGCACCGGCATTGCGCCCTTCGCCAGCCTTCTGCGCGACCCCGATACCTACGAAAAATTCGATCAGGTCATCCTGACCCACACCTGCCGCGACAATGCCGAACTGACCTATGGCCAGGAACTGGTGGCCGCGCTCGAGAACGATCCCCTGATCGGCGAACTGACCGGCGGCCGCGTCACCCTCTACAATTCGACGACCCGCGAAGAATCGGCGCGCATGGGCCGCATCACGGCGCTGATCGGCTCGGGCAAGTTCTACGCCGACCTCGGCATCGAGAAGCTCAATCCGGAGACGGACCGCATCATGATCTGCGGCTCGATGCATATGCTGAAGGACGTCAAGGAAATGGCCGAAAGCCTCGGCTTCCATGAGGGCTCGCTCAGCCATCCCTCGACCTTCGTCGTCGAGCGCGCTTTCGTCGGCTGACATCAGCCGGCGCCTCGGCGCCACGTCTTGAATTGACGTTTTGACCATGTGGTCAAAATTCAGCTGCTTTTGCCGCCTTTTTCCGTTATGAGCCCTTGAAGGACTCGTGAAGCATCGATTCACGGGCTATCTTCGGTGTGTGTCGCCCAAGTCCGGGAGCAACGACACGCACCACGACGTAAAATCGTCGAGCGAAAGGGCAGGAGATGAGCAGCACAATCCGCGAAGCCGATCTCGGCGCGTCCAAGGTCACGCCGCTGCCGGCACGTGCGGCCGCCAACACGCCCGTGCCGCAAAGCCACGGTATTGCCCGCAACACCGGCATGCGGCTCGATCTCGGCTTCATGGAATCGGTGCGCTCGGTCAACCGCTCAGCGCTGGAACGCAGGGTCGCCAGCCTCACAAAGCGGCGCTCGATCAAGGCTGACAACCAGGCCGCCTGGCTGCTGCGCGCGGTCTCCTGCATGGATTTGACGACTCTGAATTCCAACGACACCGAAGAGCGGGTGCGCCGCCTATGCGCCAAGGCGATCAACCCGTTCCGTCGCGACATCGTCGAGGGGCTTGGCATCGAGGGCGAGAAAATCCGGCCGGCGGCGGTCTGCGTCTATCATCCCTTCGTCGCGACGGCTGTTGATGCCGTGCGCGGCACCGGCATCCATGTCGCCGCCGTCTCCACCGCTTTCCCGCACGGCCTTGCGCCGCTGTCGACCCGCCTGCAGGAGATCGAGGCTTCGGTGCGCGACGGCGCCGACGAGATCGATGTCGTCATCCCGCGCGGCTTGGTCTTCGGCGCCAAATGGCAGGAGCTCTACAACGAGATCGTCTCGATGCGCGAAGCCTGCAGTGATGCGCATCTCAAGGTTATCCTCGGCACCGGCGACCTCGCCACGCTGCGAAATGTCATGCTGGCCTCGATGGTGGCGATGATGGCGGGCGCCGATTTCATCAAGACCTCGACCGGCAAGGAAAGCGTCAACGCCACGCTGCCCGTCGGCCTCGCCATGGTGCGCGCCATCCGAGCCTATTTCGAGGAGACCGGCTTTCTCATCGGCTTCAAGCCGGCCGGCGGCATCTCTACAGCCAAGGCTTCGCTCGACTGGCTGGTGCTGATGAAGGAGGAGCTCGGCCGGCCATGGCTGGAGCCAGACCTGTTCCGCTTCGGCGCCTCGAGCCTGCTCACCGACATCGAGCGCCAGCTCGAGCACCATCTGACCGGGCATTATTCGGCCAATCACCGCCACGCGATGGCGTGAGGCGGAGAAGGCCTTGAACGTCGAGTTCCTTCGCGCCTCCCTCTGTCCTGCCGGACATCTCCCCCGATTGGGGAGAGATTGGCTAACGTCGGCGATTTCGCCAATTGTCGACGTTTCAGAGCCGACAGGCGCGAAGGCTAATCTCCCTCCTTGTGGGGGAGATGTCCGGCAGGACAGAGGGGGGCGCCACAGAGCGCCTGCCAAGACGATTATCTGGAGCGCGTCATGAACATTCTCGAACGCTATCACGCCATGGAATACGGCCCGGCGCCGGAAGCCCGCACCGAGGCCGATGCCTGGCTTGCCGGACGCGATTTCGGCAAGGCGCTGTTCATCGACGGCGGCTGGAAGGCAGCAGGCGGCGGCAAGACCTTCGAGACCAGCGAACCCTCATCCGGCAAGCTGCTGGCCAAGATCTCCGATGCCGGCGCCGCCGATATCGACGCAGCCGTCGCCGCAGCCACCAGGGCCTTACCGAAATGGTCGGCATCCTCGGGCTACCAGCGCGCAAAAGTGCTTTACGCCATTGGCCGCGCGATGCAGCGTCATCAGCGCCTGTTCGCAGTGCTTGAGTCAATCGACAACGGCAAGCCGATCCGCGAAAGCCGCGACATCGACGTGCCGCTGGCCATCCGCCATTTCATCCATCATACCGGCTGGGCACAGGCGCTGGACAAGGATTTCCCAGGCCACAAGGGTGTCGGCGTCGTCGGCCAGATCATCCCATGGAATTTCCCGCTGCTGATGCTGGCCTGGAAGATTGCGCCGGCGCTCGCCGCCGGCTGCACGGTGGTGCTGAAGCCGGCCGAGTTCACGCCGCTCACCGCCATCCTGTTTGCCGAGATCTGCGAGCGTGCCGGCGTGCCCAAGGGCGTCGTCAACATCGTCCAGGGCGGGCCGGAAGCGGGCGTCGCCATCGTCAACCATCCCGGCATCCAGAAGATCGCCTTCACCGGCTCTTCGGAGGTCGGCAAGATCATCAGGAAAGCCACGGCTGGATCGGGCAAGAAGCTGTCATTGGAGCTTGGCGGCAAATCGGCCTTCATCGTCTTCGAGGACGCCGATCTCGACAGCGCCGTCGAAGGACTGGTCGACGGCATCTGGTTCAACCAGGGCCAGGTCTGCTGCGCAGGCTCGCGGCTTCTGGTGCAGGAAGGCATTGCCGACGCGTTGATCGCAAAGGTCAAGGTCAGGATGAGCCGGCTTCGCGTCGGCAGCCCGCTCGACAAGAACACCGATATCGGACCGCTGGTCGACTTGACGCAACTGGACCGCGTCAAGGGTCTGGTCGCCGAAGGCGCCAGACAGGGCGCCGTCTGCTGGCAGCCCGACGCGGTGCTGCCGTCTTCCGGCTACTACCACCTGCCGACGCTCGCCACCGGTGTTTCGCCGGCAAATATATTGGCGCAGGAAGAGGTGTTCGGTCCGGTTCTGGCCACCATGACCTTCCGCAACACCGAGGAAGCGATCGAGCTTGCCAACAACACGCGCTATGGGCTGGCCGCCTCGGTGTGGAGCGAAAACATCAACCTCGCGCTGCATGTCGCGCCGCAGCTGAAGGCCGGCGTCGTCTGGGTCAACGGTACCAACATGTTCGACGCAGCCTGCGGCTTCGGCGGCTACCGCGAAAGCGGTTTTGGCCGTGAAGGCGGCCGCGAGGGCATGTTCGAATATCTGTCGGTGAAACTGCCGCTTGGTCCCGTGATCAAGCCGGCGACCTCTTCGGCGCAGCCGGTCGAGCAATCGGATGGCGGCGCCATCGATCGTACGGCCAAACTGTTCATCGGCGGCAAGCAGGTGCGGCCCGATGGCAATTATTCGCTTTCTGTCGCCACTGCCAGGGGCAAGCTGGCCGGCGAAGTCGGTCTCGGCAGCCGCAAGGACATCCGCGACGCCGTTGCCGCCGCCCGCGCCTGCAAGGCGTGGCCGGAGGCGACCGCCTACAATCGTTCCCAGGTGCTCTACTACCTCGCCGAAAATCTGTCCGGCCGTACCGGCGAATTTACCGCACGCTTGACCGAACTGACCGGCGCCAACGCCAAGGCCGCGCGGGAGGAAGTGGAACAATCGATCGAGCGCCTGTTCCTCTATGCCGGCCTTGCCGACAAGTATGAGGGCAGGGTGCATCAGCCACCGGCCCGCGCCGTCACGCTCGCTTTGCACGAGCCGGTCGGCGTCCTCGGCATCGTCGCCCAGGACAGCGCGCCGCTGCTCGGCTTGATCTCCCTGATCGCACCTGCGCTTGCCATGGGCAACACCGTGGTGGCCGTGCCGTCGGAAAAATACCCGCTGCTCGCCACCGATCTCTACCAGGTGATCGAATATTCCGACGTTCCGGCAGGCGCCATCAACATCGTCACCGGCCGCAGCGCCGAACTTTCCGGCGTGCTGGCCAAGCATGACGATGTCGACGGGCTCTGGCTGTTTGCCGATGCCGACACTTGCGCCAAGGCGGAGGCCGATTCCGTCGGCAATCTCAAGCGCGTCTGGACCGGCAACGGCCGCAGCCTCGACTGGGCGTCCGACGAGGCCGCCGGCGATGCCCTGCTGCGCCGCGCCGTCGAAGTGAAGAACGTCTGGGTGCCATACGGCGACTAATGCCGCCTGAAATGCGCTGTGCTTGAGCGAACCATGGCAACGTGACTCGTTGCCCGGTTGTCATACATGTTGTTGCATCAGAGCAAGCGATGTGCATTACATCAGCCGTCGCGAAGGTGATCGCGTTCGGGCTTGACGCCCGGACGTGTGTTCTTTAACCAGAAAAAACATTTGTTATTTTGGACTGATGGATTGTGCAGGCCGCATAGTCGCGCCTGTCTGGCACAGGACGCCCTGGTCAGCCCGCATTAAATCGGGCCGGGAAGTGGCCAAAGAGGGCGAGGAGAAACGCATGGCGGATCTGGCAGGCAAGGTCGTTGTCGTCACGGCGGCGGCGCAAGGCATCGGCAGAGCGAGCGCTCTGGCCTTCGCCAAGGCAGGTGCCATCGTGCACGCCACCGACATCAACGAGGCGCTGCTGGCCGAACTCGCCAAGACCTCCGGCATCAAGACCCGCAAGCTCGACGTTCTCAACGACGATGCGGTGGCATCCGGCTTCGCCGAAATCGGCCGCGTCGACGTGCTGTTCAACTGCGCCGGCTTCGTCCATTCCGGGTCCATCCTCGAGATGAAGGATGCCGATCTCGACTTCGCCTTCAACCTCAATGTCCGCGCCATGATCCGCACCATTCGGGCGGTACTGCCCGGCATGCTGGAGCGCGGCGATGGCTCGATCATCAACATGTCGTCCGTCGCCGGCGCCGGCAAGGGCGTGCCCAACCGCTTCGCCTATGGCGTCTCCAAGGCGGCCGTGATCGGTCTCACCAAGGCGGTTGCCGCGGACTATGTCGCCAAGGGCATTCGCTGCAACGCCATCTGCCCCGGCACTGTCGAGAGCCCGTCGCTGCAGGACCGCATGCATGCGCAGGGCGATTACGAGGCGGCCCGCGCAGCCTTCATTGCCCGCCAGCCGATGGGCCGTCTCGGCACGCCCGAGGAAATCGCCGACCTTGCCGTCTACCTCGCCGGCGCCACTTACACCTCGGGGCAGGCCTATAATATCGACGGCGGCTGGTCGATCTGAGCATAGTCTCGATACGAAGGTTCCGGGTCGACCAGTCCTAAAGTCCGGCTTGCCCCAGGTCGGATCCGTTAGCCAGAGTCGGCCAGTCCTCGTCGCTTTGGCAGAGTGAGTTGAAAACGGCCTTGGGCCGCAATTTGGAGAGCAAGATGAAACTGCTGCGCTATGGCGAGATAGGGAGCGAACGCCCCGGCCTGCTCGATGCGGATGGAACGATCCGCGATCTTTCGGGTCATGTCGCCGACATTGCCGGCAAGGCGCTCGATCCGGCATCGCTCGAGACATTGTCGAAGCTCGATCCGAAGTCGCTGCCGGTGGTTTCCGGCAAGCCGCGCCTCGGCGCCTGCGTCGCCGGCACGGGCAAGTTCATCTGCATCGGCCTGAATTATTCCGACCATGCCGCCGAAACCGGCGCCACCGTGCCGCCGGAGCCGATCATCTTCATGAAGGCGAGCTCGGCCATTGTCGGCCCCGACGATGATGTGCTGATCCCGCGCGGCTCGGAAAAGACCGACTGGGAGGTTGAACTCGCCGTGGTCATCGGCAGAAAAGCCAAATATGTCAGCGAGGCCGATGCGCTGGATTATGTCGCCGGCTATGCCGTTGCCCATGACGTGTCCGAGCGCGCCTTCCAGGCCGAGCGCCAGGGCCAGTGGACCAAGGGCAAGAGCTGCGACACGTTTGGTCCGACCGGGCCGTGGCTTGTCACCAAGGACGAGGTTGCCGATCCGCAGAACCTCAAAATGTGGCTGACGGTCAACGGCAAGACGATGCAGAACGGCTCGACCAGGACCATGGTCTACGGCGTCGCCTATCTCGTTTCCTATCTCAGCCAGTTCATGTCGCTCCACCCCGGCGACATCATCTCCACCGGCACGCCACCCGGCGTTGGGCTGGGCATGAAGCCGCCGGTGTTCTTGAAGGCTGGCGATGTGGTGGAACTGGGCATCGAGGGGCTCGGCCAGCAGAAGCAGACCTTCAAGGCGGATGCCTAGCCGCCTCTTCCCTTAGAGCGTTTCACCGTTTGCCGGCGAAACGGTCTATCTCTTTGTTTGCCCGGCGGCTGGCGCCTCTTGTCAGCGCCAGCCGAGAGCTGGCGCGACGTGCTTCAGGATCGCCTCGATGACGTGGGCGTTGTACTCGACGCCGAGCTGGTTGGGGACGGTCAGAAGCAGCGTGTCGGCCTCGGCGATCGCTTCATCCTCTTTCAGCTGCTTGACCAGCACATCGGGCTCGGCGGCATAGGAGCGGCCGAAGACGGCAAGCTTCTCAGGCTCGATATAGCCGAAATGATCTTCGCTGCTGCCGCCGCCGAAATAAGCGCGGTCGCGGTCGTTCACCAGCGCAAAGATGCTGCGGCTGACCGACACGCGCGGCTCGCGTGTATGGCCGGCTTCCTTCCACGCCGCACGATAAGCGCGGATCTGTTCGGCCTGCTGGATGTGGAGCGGCTGGCCGCCCTCATCGAACTTCAGCGTCGAACTTTGCAGGTTCATGCCGAGCTTGCCCGCCCATTCGGCGGTGGCGTTGGTAGCGGCGCCCCACCAGATCCGGTCGCGTAGGCCGGCCGAGAACGGCTCGAGCCGCAGCATTCCCGGAGGATTGGGGAACATCGGCCGCGGATTGGGTTGCGCGAAACCTTCGCCGCGCAGCACGTCCAGAAACACCTCGGCATGGTTGCGCGCCATGTCGGCATCGCTTTTGCCGTCCTGCGGCACGTAGCCGAAGTAGCGCCAGCCGTCGATCACCTGCTCCGGCGAACCGCGGCTGATGCCAAGCTGCAGCCGGCCACCGGCGATCAGGTCGGCAGCACCCGCATCCTCGGCCATATACAGCGGATTCTCATAGCGCATGTCGATGACGGCGGTGCCGATCTCGATGCGGCTGGTGCGGGCGCCGACCGCGGCCAGAAGCGGAAACGGCGAAGCGAGCTGGCGGGCAAAATGATGGACGCGGAAATAGGCGCCGTCCGCGCCCAGCTCCTCGGCGGCGACGGCCAGGTCGATCGACTGCAGCAGCGCGTCGGACGCCGAGCGCGTCTGCGATTGCGACGAGGGCGACCAATGGCCGAAGGAAAGAAAGCCGATCTTTTTCATGCGCGCATCCTGTTCTTTGATTGCAGTTGCCTACTTCATCGCCCACGCGATCGGGTTCAATCGACACTCACACAACGCAGTGTCAATGCCGCCGGCCCTTGACGGTTTCGCGACGATACCCATCAGTGCGCAAAGGACCAAGGCCATGGTCCCCGGCGATGCCTTTCGCGACCGCGTCAGCATCTGCCGCGGCGCTTTTGGGGCCAAATGAACCAACCAAAGGCGATGTACCGCAAACTCCATTCGCTTCAGAGCCCGGTTTTGAAATCTTCTCGCTCATTTAATTCTACAAAATCGGTAGGCTTAATGCGGATAGTGCGTTTGCGAGAAGGAGCCTCGGATGTCAAAAAAGCTGGTGGTGGGGTGGTCCGGCAACCTGACCCGTCCGTCCAAGACGAAGGCATTCGTCAGCCACATCGCCGGTGAGGTGGCGAGCCGGGCCGGCTCGGCTTTGAGCGTTTTCGACATCGAGGATCTCGGCCCGTCCTTTGCGCCTGCAAGACAGCTTGGCGATCTCGATCCGGCGGCGCGCGGTATTATCGAGCAGCTGCTCGGCGCCGACGTGCTGGTGGTCGGCTCCCCGACCTTCAAGGGCAGCTACACCGGGCTGTTCAAGCACTTCTTCGACCTGCTCGACCCGTCGTCGCTGCGCGGCAAGCCGATCATCCTGGCGGCAACAGGCGGCGGCGAGCGTCATTCGCTTGTCGTCGAACACCAGTTGCGGCCGTTGTTCGGCTTCTTCGAGGCGCAGACCCTGCCGACCGCGATCTACGCCTCGGACAAGGACTTTGCAGATGGCGTGCTGGTGTCAGAGGCAGTCAAGGCGCGAGCCCGGCAGGCGGTCGCTGAGGCATGCCGGGTGGCCGGCGTGCCCTACAGCGTCGTCCTTGCCGCCTGAAAACCAACGATCCGCGACGCAATATTCCATCCCGCATAGACCAGAAGGACGCCTGCAAATGACTCGAGCCAGCAAGTCCGATAGCAAACCGCGGCAGATCAAGCTCGGCGCCTTCCTGCCCGGCGGCGGACAGCATATTGCCGCCTGGCGTCATCCCGATGCGCCGGCCGACGGCGCCACCAATTTCGAGTTCCACAAGCAA
Organism: Mesorhizobium sp. M0062; assembly: GCF_040323125.1. Taxonomy (NCBI): domain Bacteria; kingdom Pseudomonadati; phylum Pseudomonadota; class Alphaproteobacteria; order Hyphomicrobiales; family Phyllobacteriaceae; genus Mesorhizobium; species Mesorhizobium sp. M0062. The sequence continues at coordinate 451,704 of NZ_JAMYUO010000001.1, read as the reverse complement.
CTGGCGCTGACCGCCGAGCGCGGCCTGTTCGACGCCTATTTCCTGGCCGACAACCTGACCGTCGGCCTCGGCGCCCGCGAGGGCGGCAATGCCAAGATCGCCGGTTTCGAGCCGGTGACGCTGTTTGCGGCGCTGGCGCCGCTGACGACGCATCTCGGCTTCATCGCAACGGCGTCCACCACTTATGAGGAGCCTTACACGCTGGCGCGCAAATTCGCTTCGCTCGACCTGTTGTCGAACGGCCGCGCCGGCTGGAACGTGGTGACCTCGGCCGGCGACGAAACGGCACGCAATTTCAACCGCGACGTCCAGCCCAGCCATGCCGAGCGCTATGCCAGGGCGCATGAGCATGTCGAGACGGTCAAGGCGCTGTGGGACAGCTGGGAGGATGACGCCTTCATCCGCGACAAGCAGTCGGGCCGTTTCTACGACAAGGACAGATTGCACGACATCGACCACAAGGGCGAGCATTTCAGCGTCAAGGGTCCGCTCAACGTGCCGCGCCCGGTGCAAGGACATCCGGTTGTCGTACAAGCGGGGCAGTCGGAAGACGGCCGTGGGCTTGCCGCGCACTCGGCCGAGGTCATCTTCACGGCCCATCAGAAGCTCGAGACGGCGCAGGAATTCTACCGCGACATCAAGGCGCGCGTGGCTGAAGTCGGCCGCGATCCCGACCAAGTGCTGATCATGCCGGGCGTCGCGCCCTTCGTCGGCCGCACCGAGGACGAGGCCCGCGCCAAATACCAACAGCTCAACGACCTTATCCTGCCCGAGGACGGTGTTGCGCTCCTCAACGGTCTTGCCGGCCAGACGCTCGACATCAGGGGCTATCCGCTCGACGGCCCGTTGCCGCCGAGCAAGGAAACCGAAGGCATGAAGAGCCGCCAGGCGCTGATCCGGCAGATTGCCGACGAGCACAATTTCAGCATCCGCCAGCTTTACCAATGGGTAGCGACGGCGCGCGGCCACTACACCATCGTCGGCAGCGTCAGGCAGGTCGCCGATCAGCTGGAGGAATGGTTCACCAGCGACGCGGCCGACGGCTTCAACATCCTGCCGCCCTGGCTGCCCGGCGCGCTCGACGATTTCGTCGACCTGGTCATTCCCGAGCTGCAGCGGCGCGGCCTGTTCCGCACGGCTTACGAAGGCCGCACGCTGCGCGAGAATCTTGGCCTCAGGCGCCCGGAAAATCCATGGACCGTCGCCCGCTCGACCGTCCTTGCCGCCGAATGACCTTGGCATCGGAGGGGTGAAGCAATGACGTTGCAGCACATCGATCGGCAAATCACGGTTCGCCGCGGTGGTGGCGAAACCGGGCTCGGCACCGACTTTCTGCGCCTCGGCGGCCGGGCTGCTGTTCGCTTCCTGAAGCGCTACGGCGTGCTTGCCGGCTTCCTGGCGCTCTGGCAGGTGGCGAGCAGCGTCGGATGGGTCAACGCGGCGGTGCTGCCGCCGATCGACATGATCGTCGAAGCGCTCTGGAAGGGGCTTGCCGGCGGCAGCCTGCTCGGCGACATCGCCATCAGCCTGCAGCGCGCCGGCATCGCCTTTGCCGCAGCCGTCGCCGTCGCCATTCCGCTCGGCCTGTTCATGGGCCAGGTGCGCCCGGTCGAAACCGCGCTCGATCCGATCCTGCAGGTGTTCCGGCAGACGTCGGCGCTGGCGCTCTATCCGGTGTTCATCCTGCTCTTGGGACTTGGCGAGACCTCGAAGATCTTCGTCATCTTCTGGGCGACGCTGTTTCCGCTGCTGCTCAATACCACCAGCGGCGTCAAGGAAGTCGATCCCAAGCTGCTTGAAATGGCGCAGGTCTATGGCGCGAGCCGGCTCACCGTGTTTCGCCGCGTCGTACTGCCGGGCGCCGTGCCGTCGATCTTCGTCGGCTTGCGGCTGAGCGCCACCACGGCGCTGCTGCTGCTGATCGCGTCCGAGATGATCGGTGCCAACAAGGGCATCGGCTTCCAGGTGATGAACGCGCAGTACAATTTCCAGATCCCGCTGATGTTTGCGGCAATCGTCATCCTCGCCGGGCTTGGCCTGATCGCCAACCAGGCATTGGTCACCCTGCAGCGGCGGCTCTGTCGCTGGAGCAATCCTGTCAACTGAGCAGTCCGCCCCTCACCGTTTACCTCCAGGAAGGACCCGATCATGAAAATCACCCGCCGTTCGCTGCTTGCCGGCGCGCCGCTTGCCGCCGGCCTCATCGCCGCCGGCCTGCCGCGCATGGCCTTTGCGCAAGCCGCAGCCGTCAAGTTCCGCTACCTCGCCAGCCGTGGCAGCATCTCCCCGCACGAGCTGGCCGACGAGCTTGGCTACTTCAAAGGGCTCGGCGTCGAGCTGGAGAATGTCGGCTATTCCTCGGGCGGACCGGAATCGCTGTTTGCGCTGTCTTCCGGCAGCGTCGACATCGGCTCGGCCGCCACCGCGGCGGTGATCAACTCGATCTCCGGCGGCAACGACTTCGTCGCGGCGTATCCGAGCAACGGCATCAACAAGGATGTGAAGAGCGTCTTCTACGTGCTGGAAGACAGCCCGATCAAATCGATCGCCGACATTGCCGGCAAGACCATCTCGGTCAACACGCTCGGCGCTCATCTCGACTATACGGTGCGTGAGGCCCTGCACAGCGTCGGCCTGCCGCCGACCGCCGCCAACCTCATTGTCGTGCCCGGCCCGCAGCTTGAGCAGACGCTGCGCTCGCGCCAGGTCGACATTGCCGGCCTCGGCTACTGGCAGGCGACCTTTGCCGGCGCGCTGGTCGCCAACGGCGGCGTGCGCGGCGTGTTCGACGACACCCAGGTGCTCGGCGAACTCGCCGGCGGCTTCGTCGTACTCAGGCGCGACTTCATTGCCGCCAACCCGGATGCGGCGCGCAACTTCGTCGAACAGTCGGCGCGCGCCTCGGACTGGTCGCGCCAGAACCCGGACGAAGCCCGCAAGGTGCTGGCCACTATCCTCGACAAGCGCGGCGAAAACGGCGATCTCGCCCGCTACTGGACCGGCTTTGGTCTGCGCGAAGGTGCGCAGGCGACCGATCGCGACATCGACTTCTGGGTCGCGGTGCTGGAGCGCGACGGCCGTCTGGCCAAGGGCAAGCTGAAAGCCGCCGACATCCTGTACCGGCCCGGCGAAACCAAGATCAACTGAGCTTTGAAATAGCTGAGAGACAAGATGGCCGGTTCCAACCGTGGCGGAGAGGTCTCGATCCGCGACCTGTCCAAATCCTTCAGCCTCGGCGGGCGCCAGCTTGCCGTGCTGCGGACGCTCAACCTCGACATTCGTTCGGGGGAATGCCTGGTCATCGTCGGCGCCAGCGGCTCCGGCAAGACCACGCTGCTGCGTATTCTGGCCGGGCTGGAGGCGGCCGACAGCGGCGGTGTCGCGATCGACGGCCAGCCGGTGCATGGCGTCGGCGCCGAGCGTGCCGTGATTTTCCAGGAGCCGCGGCTGCTGCCCTGGCTCAGCGTGCTCGGCAATGTCGCCTTCGGCCTCGAAGTGCGTGGCGTTCCCAAGAGACAAGCCGAGGAACGCGCCCGCTTCTACGTCGCACTGGTCGGCCTTGCTGAATTCGCCGATGCTTTTCCGAGCCAGCTTTCCGGCGGCATGGCGCAGCGCGTCGGCATCGCCCGGGCGCTCACCGTGCAGCCCGAGATCCTTCTGCTCGACGAGCCGCTGGGGGCGCTGGACGCCATGACCAAGATAGGCATGCAGGAGGAACTGGCGCGCATCTGGAGCGAGGAGAACGTCACCATGGTGATGGTCACCCACGATCTGGAGGAGGCGATCTATCTTGCCGACCGGGTGCTGATCCTGCCCAAGGAGAAAGGCGGCGCGGCGCGGTTGATCGACATCGACCTGCCACGCCCGCGCGAGCGCAGCGAGAGCCGCTTCGTGCGCTATCGCGAAGAACTGCTGCGCGAATTCGGCCTGCACTGATCGGGGAAGGGGCCAGCCGTGGCTCCCCCGGAAGATTAGCTCTCGCGATTATTGCTTGGTGAACGTGCCCGTATAGGTTCGGTCGGCAAGCCCATAGGTGACGGCCAGCGTTCCGTCCGCCTGAATGACCGCGCTGACGTCCGCGCCATTGGGAAGGCGCCGCAGTTTCAACGTGTTGCCGAAAATCTTGCCTTCGCCGTCGGCCACGCCCGGTTTGTTGTCGGCGACATCGCCCCAGGCATAGGTGGCGGTGACATTGCCGCCGCGCGTAATCGTCAGCACGGCGAGCTTGCCGTCATACATCCCGTCCAGCTGTCCGCCCCATATGCCGGAAAACGCGACATATTTGGCCGGGACGCCTTCGCCGGGCGGCATAACCCGCACGGATGGATCGAGGACCGCCGCACCATCAGGAGCAGAGATCGCGGCAGGGGCCATGGGCTGAGGTGCGGGCGCTGGCGGCGGCGATGATGGTTCAGGCGCCGACTGGCAGGCGACAAGCATGAATGCCGCGAAACCGAGCGTCGGAAAGAGACTGTTTGGTGGAGCCAATCGGGATCGAACCGACGACCTCTTGAATGCCATTCAAGCGCTCTCCCAACTGAGCTATGGCCCCACTCCGGCAGTCAGCCGTCGCCGTTGCCGGCGAGAGGTCCGGCGCGGGTTTCAGGACCGCGCCGTTTAGTGCAGGCGGCTTCTAACCCCGCCTTCCCTGAAGATCAAGCCTTCGAGGCCCGCTTTTTCATCATAGCCCGTGAACGCCGCTAAATGCATGCGTTCGAAGCGTTCCTAGACTTCGTCGTCGTCGTCGCCGACGCCGATCATGTCGGCGACGTCGTCGTCTTCTTCCTCTTCGTCGGCAAGGAAAGTATCGTCCTCATCGTCGCCTAGATCGACATCGTCCTCGTCGTCGCCCAGGTCGGGAAGCTCGTCGCCCGCCTTGACGTCTTCGTCGGCCTCTTCAAGCGAGACGACTTCAACGCCTTCTTCTTCCTCGGCGTCCACTTCCTTCTCGGCCACTTCCTCTTCCTCTTCGAGGGCGGCGATCTTGCCGTCCTCGAAATAGGAACGCGGATACGTCTTGCCCGTATAGGGCGAGACGATAGGGTCCTTGTTCAGGTCGTAGAATTTTCGGCCCGTTTCAGGGTCGACACGCTTTGTGCCAAGTTCGTTTTTTGCCACGTCAAGCCTCGTCAGTAAAAGAGTGGTCCCCTTAACCACAGTTTACCGCGCTGTCAAAGCGAAAAGCCGGCGTCACAAAACCAAGCACTGAAAGGCCTCGCGCCAAGCGACGACCATGGGGATGACCATTCGTGCCCGCCGTGATACGAGACCGCCGCAACAAATGAAAAGCGCCGGTGCGCCGGCATTCGGTCCAGGGAAATTCCATGTCTCACGCCGCCGCTGCCAAGCCGGCCACCGCCCGCAAATCATCCGCCCTTTCCGGCACCGCTCGCGTGCCGGGCGACAAGTCGATTTCGCACCGTTCCATGATGTTCGGCGGCCTTGCCTCCGGCGAAACCCGCGTCACCGGCCTGCTCGAAGGCGAGGATGTGATGCGCACGGCGGCCGCCATGAAGGCGATGGGCGCGCATATCGAGAAGCGCGGCGCCGAGTGGGTGATCCGCGGCACCGGCAATGGCGCGCTGCTGCAGCCGGAAGGCCCGCTCGATTTCGGCAATGCCGGCACCGGCTCCCGCCTCACAATGGGCCTCGTCGGCACTTACGACATGGAAACGACCTTCATCGGCGACGCATCGCTGTCGGGACGGCCGATGGGCCGCGTGCTCGAACCCTTGCGCCAGATGGGCGTGCAGGTGCTGAAGGCGACGCCGGGCGACCGCATGCCGATCACGCTGCATGGGCCGAAACACGCCGCACCCATTACCTACCGCGTGCCGATGGCCTCGGCGCAGGTGAAGTCGGCCGTGCTGCTGGCAGGCCTCAACACGCCCGGCATCACCACCGTGATCGAACCGGTGATGACGCGCGATCATACCGAAAAGATGCTTAGGGGATTTGGCGCCAATCTCTCGGTCGAGACCGACGAGCGCGGCGTGCGCCACATCTTCATCGAGGGCCAGGGCAAATTGACGGGGCAGACCATCGCCGTGCCCGGCGACCCCTCCTCGGCCGGCTTCCCGCTGGTCGCGGCACTGATCGTGCCGGGTTCGGACATCGTCATCGAGAACGTGCTGATGAACCCCACCCGCACCGGCCTGCTTCTAACGTTGCAGGAAATGGGCGGCCAGATCGACATCTTGAACCCGCGCAATGCCGGCGGCGAGGATGTTGCCGATCTGCGCGTGCGCTACTCCGAGCTCAATGGCGTCACCGTGCCGCCCGAGCGGGCGCCGTCGATGATCGACGAATATCCGGTGCTGGCGGTTGCCGCGAGCTTCGCCGAGGGCGAGACGTTGATGCAGGGGCTGGAAGAGCTGCGGGTGAAGGAATCCGACCGACTGGCAGCGGTTGCCAATGGGCTGAAGCTCAACGGCGTCGACTGCACCGAAGGCGAAGCTTCGCTCGCGGTGCGCGGAAAGCCCGGCGGCAAGGGGCTGGGCGGCCATCCCAATGGCCAGGACACGACGGTGCAGACGCATCTCGACCATCGTATCGCCATGAGCTTCCTGGTGATGGGGCTGGCAACGGAAAAGCCGGTAACCATCGACGACGCCGCCATGATCGCGACGAGTTTCCCGGAGTTCATGGGTCTGATGACGGGGCTCGGTGCGGAGATCGGGTAGGTTGATGCCAAGCGCAAAGCAAGCAGAGATGTCGGCGGGACAGCGCCCCCCTCTGTCCTGCCGGACATCTCCCCCTCAAGGGGGGAGATCGGCCGTCACAGCGGCTTTCGCCAGTTTTCGAAATTGCAGGAAAGAGTGGGGCGCAGAAGCTTCTGATCTCCCCCCTGGAGGGGGAGATGTCCGGCAGGACAGAGGGGGGCGCGAAGGATCGCGGCGTCTGTCTTTTTCATCGAGCCTTTCGATCGTGTTGGCCCGCCAATGACCTTCACCATCGCCATCGACGGTCCCGCCGGCGCCGGCAAAGGCACGCTGGCCCGACGTCTGGCCGACCACTACCGCCTCAACCTGCTCGACACCGGCCTCACCTACCGCGCCGTCGCCTATGCGTTGATCCGGCACGCGCTGCCACTCGACAATGTCTCGGCAGCCGAAACCGCCGCACGCCAGGTCGATCTGGCAAAGCTCGACCGTGCGGTGCTGTCGGCGCATGCGGTTGGCGAGGCGGCCTCGAAGGTCGCGATTTACCCTACCGTCCGGCGCATCCTGGTCGAAAAGCAGCGCGATTTCGCCAGGACACCGCCAGGCGCGGTGCTCGACGGGCGCGACATCGGCACGGTCGTGTGCCCTGACGCCGACATAAAACTCTATGTGACGGCGAGCGCCGAAGTGCGGGCGCAGCGCCGGCTGGCCGAGATCGAAAGCATCGGCGGCACCGCCGATTTCGCCGAAATCCTTGCCGATATTGTGCGCCGCGACGAGCGCGACATGGGCCGCGCCGACTCGCCGCTGAAGCCGGCGGCGGACGCGCACTTGCTTGATACCTCCGAAATGGCTATAGAGGCCGCGTTTCTAGCGGCCAATGCGATCATCGACGACGCCCTGGCCAAGAGAGACAAAGCCTGATCCAGGGTTTTCCCGCTCCACCGATTGCCGGAAGCGAAGAAAATACCCATATCGGGCACGAACCAGCCTGCCAGCATTCTTCATGCGCCGGAATTGCCGCTTAGGCGGCCCAGGGCTTTTGTAGCCCGGAACGCCGGCAGGCCAACGCAACGCTAACCCACGGCGCCCGTCCCGCTTCAGATGCGGGGCACTCCAGGAGAAAATATGTCAGCTGCAAATCCCACTCGCGACGATTTCGCGAGCCTGCTCGAAGAATCATTTACCACCGGTCACTCCGGCGAAGGTCAGGTCGTCAAGGGCACGATCCTGGCGATCGAAAAAGACATGGCCATCATCGATGTCGGCCTCAAGGTCGAAGGCCGCGTGCCGCTGAAGGAATTCGGCGTCAAGGGCAAGGACTCGACGCTCAAGGTCGGCGACACGGTCGAGGTCATGGTCGAGCGCATCGAAAACGCGCTGGGCGAAGCCGTCCTGTCGCGCGACAAAGCCCGCCGCGAAGAGAGCTGGGTCAAGCTCGAAGAGAAGTTCACCAAAGGTGAGCGCGTCGAAGGCGTCATCTTCAACCAGGTCAAGGGCGGCTTCACTGTCGACCTCGACGGCGCCGTGGCCTTTCTGCCGCGCAGCCAGGTCGATATCCGCCCGATCCGCGATGTCTCCCCGCTGATGCACAACCCGCAGCCCTTCGAGATCCTCAAGATGGATCGCCGCCGCGGCAACATCGTTGTGTCGCGCCGCACCGTGCTCGAGGAAAGCCGCGCCGAACAGCGTTCGGAAATCGTGCAGAACCTCGAAGAGGGCCAGGTTGTCGAAGGCGTCGTCAAGAACATCACCGATTACGGTGCGTTCGTCGACCTCGGCGGCATCGATGGCCTGCTGCATGTCACCGACATGGCGTGGCGCCGCGTCAACCATCCGACCGAAATCCTCAACATCGGTCAGACGGTCAAGGTGCAGATCATCCGCATCAACCAGGAAACCCACCGCATCTCGCTCGGCATGAAGCAGCTCGAGAGCGATCCGTGGTCCGAGATCGGCACCAAGTTCCCGATCGGCAAGAAGATCAAGGGTACCGTCACCAACATCACCGACTACGGCGCGTTCGTCGAGCTGGAGCCGGGCATCGAAGGCCTCATCCACGTTTCGGAAATGTCGTGGACCAAGAAGAACGTGCACCCCGGCAAGATCCTGTCGACGACGCAGGAAGTCGACGTTGTGGTGCTCGAGGTCGATCCGGCCAAGCGCCGCATCTCGCTCGGCCTCAAGCAGACGCTGGAAAACCCGTGGCAGGCTTTTGCCGCGAGCCATCCGGTCGGCAGCCAGGTCGAGGGCGAGGTCAAGAACAAGACCGAGTTCGGCCTGTTCATCGGCCTCGAAGGCGACGTGGACGGCATGGTGCACCTTTCCGACCTCGACTGGACCCGTCCGGGCGAGCAGGTCATCGAAGAGTACAATCGCGGCGACATGGTCAAGGCGCAGGTGCTCGACGTCGACATCGACAAGGAGCGCATCTCGCTCGGCATCAAGCAGCTGGCCAAGGACACGGTCGGCGAAGCCGCGACTTCAGGCGAACTGCGCAAGAACGCTGTCGTCACCTGCGAAGTCACCGGCATCAAGGATGGCGGTCTGGAAGTGCGGCTGGTCGACAGCGGCATCGAGACCTTCATCAAGCGCAACGACCTCAGCCGTGACCGTGACGAGCAGCGCCCCGAGCGCTTCTCGGTCGGCCAGAAGCTGGACGCCCGCGTCATCGCCTTCGACAAGAAGACCCGCAAGCTGCAGGTCTCGATCAAGGCGCTGGAAATCGCCGAAGAGAAGGAAGCCGTCGCACAGTACGGCTCTACCGACTCCGGCGCTTCGCTGGGCGACATCCTTGGCGCCGCGCTGAAGAAGCAGGGCAGCTAAGCCGCTTCGCGCGCAGCGCGTAAGCCGCTTCGCGCAAGCTAGGCCTCGGCTGCGCCTCGCGCGCAGCCTGAACAAGAAAACCCGCGGGCCGCAAGGCTCGCGGGTTTTTCATGCTCGGCTGCGCGATTGGCACAAGACTAAGACCGTGCAACCCCTTCAATTCCGCACGCGCGGTTGTAGGCTCGGCCGTCGTTGCAGACGTAAACACGGAAGGCCCTTCGGGCAACAGAGAAGCATGCGGGATGAAGGTCGTCGAACTCTATCGCTATCCGGTCAAGAGCCTGCGCGGCCATGCCGTGCCGAGCGCCGACATCGAGACAATGGGCATGGAAGGCGACCGCCGCTGGATGGTCGTCGACAAGGATGGGCAGTTCCTCACCATTCGCCAGATACCTGATATGACGACGATCGACGTCGAGCATCGCGAAACGGGCATCCTGTTGAAACATGACAGGCATGGCTCGCACTTCGTCGAGGCTGCGGCTCCCGGCACCGCGCTCCGGCAAGTCAAGATCTGGAAGGATATGGCTGCCGCGCGGCCGGGCGATCCGGCCGCCGGCGCCTATCTCTCGGCTATTCTTGGCCGGCCCGTCGATCTCGTCTATTTCGACGATCCGCAAAACCGGCCGGTCGATGCGGAATTCGGCCAGCCCGGCGATTTCGTCGGCTTTGCCGACGGTTTTCCGCTGCTGATCGCAACGACAGGCTCGCTGAACCATCTGAACAGCCATCTTGCCAGGCCCATCGAGATGGCGCGGTTCCGGCCAAACATCGTCGTCGACGCAGAAGGCGCATGGTCTGAAGACAGCTGGAAGACGATCCGCATCGGCACGGTGGAGTTGCGGATCGCAAAGCCCTGCTCGCGCTGCGTCATCACCACCCGCGATCCGTTGAGCGGCGAGCAGCCGGACCCGCGCGAGCCGTTGCAGACGCTTGGCAAACTCCACCGCTCCGCCAAGGGCGGCATCATTTTCGGCCAGAATGCCATTCCCAACAACGCCGGCACGATCGCCATCGGCGACGCAGTCGAGGTCGTGGAAGCGGGGGTCTCGAACCTGACGTAGTCGCAGCCCTTCTAATGCCGTGGAGGCGTCGGCGGGTCGCCATGATTGAATGGCCAACCTCCGCTGTAGATCAGGCGAGGTCGGCAAAGGCCGCCATCGGAAGCCAAACCAAATGAGCCGCTCTGCGCGGCGGAACTTCAGGCGCGGCCGTAGAGCGGCGCCAGCGTTCCGCTCATTGCCAGATTGGCCGGTGATGCCAGATAGGCGATTGCCTCGGCGGCGGCTTCGAGGCTGACCCATCTGCCGAAATCGGCGTCCGGCATGTCGGCGCGGTTGGCTGGCGTATCGAGCGTCGAGGGCGCCACCGCGTTGACCAGTATGCCTTTGTGCTTCAGCTCTTCCGCCATCGCCACGGTCATCGCCGCCACCGCCGCTTTGCTGGCGGTATAGGCGACCATGCCGGCGCCTCGGCGCGGGTCGAGCCCAGCACGCGCCGTGACATTGACGATGCGGCCTGCAGTGGCCGAGCCAAGCATGGAGCGCACCGCCGCGCGGCAGCACAGAAAGGCGGTGCGGGCGTTGGTGTCCATCATTTCGGCAAAGGATGCGGATTCGATTTTCTCGACGGGGGCCATGGCAAAGCCGCCGGCCAGATGGATGGAGGCCCACAATTCGGGAACGCTGTCATAGAAGGCATCGACCTTGGCAGGATCGGCGAGATCGACATTATGCGCCAGCCGGACGCGATCATGGGCCGCGAAGGGGAAATGCGTGGGGGCCGACGCGTGGGCATTGGGCACATGGCAGATCGCGCCGTCCGCCAGCAATTTGCCGACGACCGCGGCACCCAGCGCCCCGGTGCCACCGGTCACCACGATATGCTTGCCCTGAACTGTTTCCGTCATCCTGGACGCTCCTGTCGTTTCTTATATTATGTCGCTTGTCGTGCCGCGCCGACGCAGAGCGTCGCGCCTTTTGCACGATCACTCAACCGACATCTCGACATGGCAGTTGTTGCGTCTTTGCATCGCTCGAAGCCGCCGACCGCCCCTTCCGACCCCCGCGCATGGACGTACGGCGCGCGGCCAGGCGTCAGTCGATGGTGATTTCGAGGACGTGCGGCAGTCTGGTTGCGCGTGCGCGTTTGAGCGCATCGGCGAGACCGGCAGTACCGGCAAGCCGCTCGGCTGATATGCCGTAGGCCTCGGCCAGCTTGCAGAAATCCGGCGGCGCCGGGGACACGCCGACCGGCTCGACGCCGACATCGAGCATCGACGTTTCGATCTCGCGATAGCCTCTGTTGTTCCAGACGACGAAGATGACCGGTGCGGGTGCATCGAGCGCCGCGCCCAGCTCCGGCAAGGTGAACTGGAAGCCGCCGTCGCCGGTCAGGCAAACCACCGGCACGCCGGGCATGGCGAGCGCTGCGCCGATCGCCGCCGGCGGCCCGTAGCCGAGCGCGCCGAAACCGGTGGCGGCGTTGAACCAGCCGCCTGGCCGGTCATGGTCGTAATAGAGATTGGCGGCGTAGATCGGCTGCGTGGAATCGCCGACGATGATGGCGCCCGGCAGTGCGTCGCGGATGGTTTCCACCGCACGCACCTGCGCGGCATAGGCCGGGCTGAGCTCGGCAAAGGCCGCCTTTCTCGACGCGGCTGCGCGGCTCTCGCCGTCCTTCGCTGCGGCATGATCAGGGTGGAGCGCGCCTAGCAGTGCACCAAGCGCCTCCGCGCAATCGGCCTGGATGCCGACGCTCACCGGGCGGCGGGCGAGCTGGTCGGCGCCGATATCGATGCGGATCAGATTGGCGGGCAGCACGAAGCCGCCGTCGCTGTAACCGTCATAGTCGGTCGGGCCGAATTCGGTGCCGGCGGCGATAACCAGATCGGCGTCTGCCATCAGCGCACGCACCGCCTTCAGGCTGGGGCTGGCCGGCACGCAAAGCGGATGCGCGTGCAGCAGACCGCGCGCATTGGCGGTCTGGACGACAGGCGCGCCGAGCCGCTCGGCCAGGCGCTGCAGTGGCTGTTCAGCGCGCTTGGCACCGCCACCGGCAAGGATCAGCGGCCGGCGCGCGGCTGCGATCAGTCTGGCGGCCTCGGCAATGGCCGCGCCATCCGGCGCGGGCGCCGCCGCATTGGTGAGCGAAGCAGCGATGCCGTCCGCCGGTTTGACCATGACGTCGGTCGGGATTTCGATATGGACGGGGCCCGGCCGCGACGACGAAAACAGCGCAAAGGCCCGCGCCAAAGCGCCCGGCAATTCGCTGGCCTCGGTGACACGCTGCGAAAACAGCGCCACCTTCTCCATCATGCCGCGCTGGTCCGGCAGTTCGTGCAGGAAGCCCAGCCCCTTGCCCAGCGTCGGCATCGCGTTGACGCCCGAAATCACCAGCATCGGCACCGAATCGGCGCGCGCCTGGCCCATTGCGGTGATGGTGTTGGTCAGCCCCGGTCCGGTGATGACAAAGGCAACGCCCGGCCGGCCGCTGGCACGGGCATAGCCGTCGGCCATGAAGCCGGCGCCCTGTTCGTGACGCGGCGTGACATGGCGTATCTTTGAACGCGCCAGCCCGCGGTAAAGCTCGACAGTGTGGACGCCAGGAATGCCGAAAACGGTGTCGACGCCATGCGCTTCGAGCAGCGTGATCAGCGCTTCGCCGATGGTGGTCATGGCTTCTCTCCCTTTTGCGGCGCGAGGCCGAGCTCGGCCTCTATGGCTTTGACGCCGATCGCCGCCAATTCGCCAGGCGAGAACATCTCTGCGGCCAGACAGCCTTCGATCCAGAGCCCGTCGATGATCGCGTTGATCGCAATGGCATGGCGGCGCAGCTCATTCGCGTCCGGCCTGCGTCGTTCGGCGCCGAGCACTTCGGCGACGACCGCTTCCACCTCGTTGCGAAAGCCGAGATAGCCTTCGCGGTGGGCGCGAGCCAGGCTCGGATCCGCGCCGGCGCGGCCGATGAAGGTTGCCCAGAGCGAAAACACGCGTGCATCGATGATCGGCGCGTTGAGGTTGGCGGCAACGAAGGCCGCAAGGCGCTGGCGCGGCGAGGCGTCTTCCATGAGCAATGCCGCCTTCGCCTGCTCGGTCATGCGGCCCATCAGCGCCGCGTACGCTTCCTGCAGCAAGTCTTCCTTGCCGGGGAAATAGTGCCGGATCAGCCCGGCGGTGACACCGGCGCGCAGTGCGATGGTGCGCAGGCTGGCGCCCTCCAGCCCATGTTCGGCCACGCTGTCCAGGGTTGCGTCGATCAAATCCTGCCGCCGCCGCTCCTCGCCCTCGCGGCGGAACTTGCGGCGCTCATTCATTGCCGCAGGATGGGCCGCGTCAGGCATGTCGGCCCACCTTCGCAGGCGATGCAGAGGGCATCCGCCTCGAAGATTTGAACCGTGCAGCCGGCGGCTTCCATCGCGGCCTTGGTCTTGGGAAAGCCGGCGACGGCAATGACCTTATGCGGGCTGGTCGGCAGCACGTTCAGGCTGAGGCCGTTGGACGCGGCAAACTCTTCGGCGTCGCCTTCCACCAGCCGGATGCCGCGCGCCTTCAGCAACTGATAGAACGGCGCCGGCAAAAGCGGTGAATAGACCAGGGCCAGGTCGTCGGCCAGCGGGCTGATCACCGACATCAGATGCAGGCACGCCTCCTCGCCCTGCCACAGCGGCAGATCGAAGCCGTAGACGGAAATGCCGAGCGGCGTCAGCAGGTTGGAAACCTGCTGTATGCCTTCCTGGTTGGAGCGCACCCCGCGCCCGATTACCAGCGTGTTTTTATCCAGCCATACGCAATCGCCGCCTTCGACCTGGCCGGGAGCCTCGACGCGGCCGAGGATAGGAATACCCAGGCGTGTGTAGGTTTCCTCATGCAGCGATGGCTCCCGGGCGCGCAATGGCTTGCCCATGGACAGGATCAGCGCGCCGCGGTCGGTCATCAGCGACGGGTCGTGGGTGAATACGGAATCCGACAGCCCGTCGGCCTTGTCATCGATCCATTCGATTTCGGCGCCGGACGCCGTCACCAGCTCAGCGAGAGCCGCGTGCTGCGCCGCCGCTTTCGCCGGGTCGAAACCCGGGCCATAGTGCCAGATAGCCCGGTCGGCACCGCGCATGGCATTGGCCGCCGACCGCATCAGCACGCGCCGCAACGGCGCCGCCATGGACTGTGATCCGAAAGCGCTCATCGGTGCCCTTTTCAATGCCGTGTTCAGGGTGAAAAAAATGGAAGAAATTTCATCGGAGGCTATTTATACACTTGCACAATAAGGCCGCAAGTGCCGTAATGAGCGGGATTGACGGGCTCGCGCTGTTGGGTCCATGCTGAAGTCTGGAGTGGGCATTACAGCGTATGTTGATTAGCCGGATAGACGTTCGACGATCTGCCGTGGACCCTGTGGCAGAGGTTCCCCGGTGAGCGCGGCGGGAACCGCCGCAGTCCAATCCGGCAAGGTGCAGGACGGCGCCGCCGAAGCCATCCATGTCGAGAACCTGCACAAGAAATTCGGCCAGCTGCATGTGCTGAAAGGCGTTTCGCTGTCGGCGCGCGACGGCGAGGTGATCGCCATTATCGGCGGCTCGGGTTCCGGCAAGTCGACGCTGCTGCGCTGCATCAACTGCCTGGAAAACCCAACCAGCGGCATCATCCGCGTCAATGGCGAGGAGATCAAACTCAAGGCCGACAGCCACGGCCACACCGTGCCCGCCGACCGCCGGCAGATCGAACGCATCCGCGCCAAGCTCGGCATGGTGTTCCAGAACTTCAACCTGTGGAGCCACATGACGCTGATCGAGAACGTCATCGAGGTTCCGGTGCATGTTCTGGGCGTCAGGCGCGACGTGGCGATCAGGGAAGCCGAAAAGCTTTTGGCGCGCGTCGGCCTGGCCGAAAAGCGCGACGTCTATCCGGCCTATCTCTCGGGCGGCCAGCAGCAGCGCGCGGCGATCGCCCGCGCCCTGGCCATCAACCCGCGCGTCATGCTGTTCGACGAGCCGACCTCGGCGCTCGACCCGGAGCTGGTCGGCGAGGTGCTGAAGGTGATCGGCGACCTGGCGCGCGAGGGCCGCACCATGGTGCTGGTCACGCATGAAATGAAATTCGCCCGCGAGGTCGCGACCCATGTCGTCTACCTCTGCAACGGGCTGGTCGAGGAAGAGGGGCCGCCGGAGCAGATATTCGGCGCACCGAAATCCGAAAGGCTGAAGCAGTTCATCCGCAACATCGGCTAGGACAAGCCGGGACGGAAGAAAACCGGGAACCAACAACAAACTGGGAGTCGTGACATGAAGACTGTTCTGAAAACATTCGCCGCAGCGCTGCTGCTCGGCGTTGCCGCCATGGGCGTGGCCAAGGCCGATCCGGTCAAGATCGGTGTCGCCGCCGAGCCCTATCCGCCCTTCACCTCGCCGGACGCTTCCGGCAAATGGGTTGGCTGGGAAATCGAGTTCATCGACGCCGTCTGCGCCGAGGAGAAGCTCGACTGCGTCATCACGCCTGTCGCTTGGGACGGCATCATCCCGGCGCTGACGACCAAGAAGATCGACGTCATCGCCAGTTCGATGTCGATCACCGCCGAACGCGAGAAGACCATCGACTTCTCGGATAAGTACTACAACACGCCGACCGCCATCATCGGGCCGAAGGACCAGAAATTCGGCGCCACGCCGGACGATCTCAAGGGCAAAGTGCTCGGCGTGCAGGTGTCGACCACCCATTCGGCCTATGCGAAGAAGCATTTCGGGCCCACGGCTGCCGAGATCAAGGAATACCAGACGCAGGACGAAGCCAACAACGATCTGGCCGCAGGCCGCCTCGACGCCGTCCAGGCGGATTCGATCGCGCTCGACGCATTTCTGAAGTCGGACCAGGGCAAGGCCTGCTGCGATCTGAAGGGCATGGTGGCTCCGGACGATGAAGTGCTCGGACCGGGCGTGGGCGCCGGCGTGCGCAAGGAAGACACCGACCTTAAGGCCAAGATCAACGCCGGCATCAAGGCGATCCGCTCGAACGGCAAATATGACGAGATATCGAAGAAATACTTCGATTTCGACATTTACGGTGGTGGCGGCGCGCAGTCGAACTGACGATCCTCGCATGAGCTAGGGGGCATGGCGTTAGCGCCATGCCTCCCTGCCCGATCTTTCCCAGACATGCTTGCCGCCGGCGCTGCCGTCGGCGGTTAGAGCCAGCATCCGGGGGCGACGCTGATCGACGCACTTCTTTCGGCCTCGGCGGCCGGCATCATAGAGCTCCTTTCGCCCAATCCGCCGGGCTGGGGCGGCACGCTCTTGCTTGGACTGCTCCATTCGATCGAGATCGCGCTCGGCGCCACGGTCCTCGGTCTCCTGATCGGCACCGGTGGCGCCTTTGGCAAGCTTTACGGCGGTCCGGTCGTGCGCGACCTGCTGGCGGTTTACACCACCATCGTGCGCGCCGTGCCCGAACTGGTGCTGATCCTGCTGCTCTATTATGCCGGGACGGACCTGATCAACCAGGCGCTGACGGCAATGGGCTACCAGCGCGTCGACATCAGCGGCCTTGCCGCGGGCATCGCCGTGCTCGGCTTTGTCCAGGGTGCCTATTCGACCGAAGTGATCCGCGGCGCCATCCTGGCCATACCGCAGGGCCAGATCGAAGCCGCCCGCGCCTATGGCATGTCACCCGGGCTCATGCTGCGGCGCATCACCTTGCCGGCGATGCTGCCCTTCGCCATACCTGGGCTCGCCAATCTGTGGCTGATCGCCACCAAGGATACGGCCCTTCTGGCGGTCGTCGGCTTTTACGAGCTGGCGCTGGCGACGCGGCAGGCTGCGGGGGTCACCAAAGCCTATTTCACCTTCTTTTTCGCCGCGGGCGTGCTCTATCTCATCTTGTCGCTGGTCTCCAACCTGCTCATCGGCCGCGTCGAGGCCTGGTCGCGGCGCGGTATGCCGTCGCTCAAGGATGCGCGCTGATGGCCGGAGAAGCGACCATCATCAACGCTGCCGCGCGCACGTCGCTGTGGCTGCAGCCGCATCGCATCGTGCTGATCCTGGTCGCGATCGCGCTGGTTTTCGGCGCAGCCTTCTTCATGCGCTGGGATTGGCTGCCGCAATATTACGAAATGGGGCTTCTCGGCATCTGGCGGTCGCTGTGGATCCTGGCCGTCACCTGCTTTCTCGGCTTCCTGCTCGCCGTGCCGCTCGGGCTGGCGCAGGCCGCCGGCCCGTTCTGGCTTTCCGCCCCCGCCAGGACATTCTGCACCGTCATCAGGGGCACGCCGCTGCTGATCCAGCTATGGCTGCTCTATTACGGGCTGGGCTCGCTGTTTCCGCAATTTCCCTGGATCCGCGAATCCTGGATGTGGCCGTATCTGAGGCAAGCCTGGCCTTATGGCGTGCTGGCACTGACCTTGTCCTTCGCCGGCTATGAGGGCGAAGTAATGCGCGGCGCCTTTGCCGGCGTGCCGAAGGGGCAGTTAGAGGCGGCCCGCGCTTTCGGCATGAGCCGCTGGAAGATTTTCCGCCGCATCTGGCTGCCGCAGGCCATCTACCGGGCGCTGCCGACGCTGACCGGCGAAACCGTGCTGCAGCTGAAGTCGACGCCGCTGGTGGCGACGATCAGCGTCATCGACATCTTCGCAGTCTCGTCCAAGGTCCGGCAGGACACCTACCTCACCTACGAACCCTTGCTGCTTTTGGCGCTGATCTACATGATCATCACCGGCATACTGGTGTTTGCATTCAGCAAGATCGAGGCGCGCATACCGAACAAGGTGGGCTAGGGAATAGTGAGCAGGCAGTAGTGAGTAGTCAGCATATGACCGGGAAACCGCTTGCTTTCGCTACTCCCTACTGACTACTCCCTACTCACTCTCACCACCAATCGGGTCCGCACCATGCAACTCTCTCTAGACCAGGCAACAGGGCTGTGCCGGATGGCGGCGCTCGGCGCCGGCGCCAATGAGGAGGCGGCGCGGTCGCTCACCGCCTCGATCATTGCCGCCGAGGCGGAAGGGCTTTCGACCGTCGGGCTGACCCATTTCATCGATTACCTCGAAGCGCTGGAAGCCGGCCGCATCGACGGCAATGCCGATCCGGTGATCACCAGGCCGGCGCTCGCCGTCTATCTCTCCGATGCGCGTGGCGGCCTCGCCCATACCGGCTTCGACCGCACCATCGACGACGTCGCCAAGGCGGCAAAGCTGTTCGGCGTCGCCATCTTCTCGCAGAAGAACGCCTATACGTGCGGCGCACTAGGCTATTTCACCGGGCGTCTGGCGCAGCTGGGATTGGTCTCCTTCGCCGCCACCAACGGGCCGGCGGTGCTGGCAGGCTCGGGCTCGGTCAAGCCGGTCTATTGCACCAACCCGATGTCGTTTGCGGCACCCGCCGCCGATGGCGCGCCGCTGGTCATCGACCAGTCGTCGAGCGCCACCGCCTTCGTCAACATCCGCAAGGCGGCCGAGGACGGCAAGAAGATCCCCGAAGGCTGGGCGCTGGACGCCAGCGGCAACCCGACCACCGATCCGGCCGCTGCCATGAAGGGCGCCATGCTGGCCTTCGGCGGCCAGCGTGGCGCCAACATCGCGCTGATGGTCGAAGTGCTGGCGGCTGGCCTGTCGGGCGCCAACTGGTCGCTCGACGCGCCCTGGTTCTCCGGCGGATCGGACAGCCCGGGAACCGGCCTGTTCGTGCTCGCCGTCGAGCCCAAGCTGCTCGACCCGGATTTCGAGCAGCGCATGAAGGACCAGCTCGACCGGCTGCGCCGGCGCTTTGGCGTGCACGTTCCGGGCCGGGCGCGGGCCGAAGCGGCCGAGAAGGCGCAGGCGCGCGGCATCAATGCCCCCAAAGCCGTGGTGCAGCGCATTTCCGAGTTCGCCGAGCGCTATTCGGGCTGAAGCGGTCCTGCGACAACGCGACCTGGCTGAACCTTTCTACCGATCGCAACGACCAATAGCTGCCGGGTCGGGTTTGCCCGGTCGGTGTCTTCTGTCGGATGCGTTTAGGGCCCGGGCGGGCGTATGCCGTCTCAGGTTATCCGCCGCGTTGCGCTCTGTCTCGACAGTTGCGTCACCCGGAAAACCCCGCTTCGGCGGGGTTTTCTGCGTTCGTGCTCTGTGTGCTAAAACATGATGGCGGAAGTTAACTTTTGTTAACTTGACTTGCCGGAACCATCGGGCGTTTGCAAGGGATCGTCACAACAACAGGAGCTACGATGTCCGCAACCACCGACGCTTCCCGGGGCAAACTTATCGTTCCGGTGTTTGGCCGCCTGTATTCGTCGCTGTATGATGGCGCCGAAACCCTTCTGCGCGTCGTCGCCGGCGGGTTTCTCACCATTCACGGCTCGCAGAAGATCACCAACCCTTTCGGCACCGCCGAGATGGTCGAAGGCCTCGGCTTCTATCCCGGCGCGTTCTGGTCGCTGCTTTTGTCCTGCACCGAATTCTTCGGCGGCATTCTGATCGCCATCGGCCTGTTGACTCGGCCCGCAGCCTTTGCCGGTATGATCGTGCTGCTGGTCACCGTCTGGTTCCACTGGATCACTGTCGGCCAGGGCTTTTCCGGCGCTGAAAAGTCGCTTCTATGGGCGGCGATCCTGCTGTTCTTCGTTATCCGCGGCGGCAACCGCCAGTCGGTCGACGCGCGCCTCGGCAAGGCGTTCTGAAGGGTCCATAAGAGGGTGGCAGCGACGACGCGTCACCCTTTGCCTTTGGCCCAAAACGGACTATGAAACGGCTTCAGCCAAGCTTTCGAGCGCCGGAGCCAGTCATGACCGAAATCCTGCAGATCCCCAAGCTCGTGGTCGTCTTCGGCGGCTCCGGCTTCGTCGGCCGCCACATCGTGCGGGCGCTGGCCAAGCGCGGCTACCGCATCAGGGTGGGGGTGCGCCGGCCCGATCTAGCGGGACATCTGCAGCCGCTCGGCAATGTCGGCCAGATCCAGCCGGTGCAGGCCAATGTGCGCGTGCGCTGGTCTGTCGACCGCGCCGTGCAGGGCGCCGACCATGTCATCAATCTGGTCGCCATCCCGCATGAAAGCGGCCGGCAGAAATTCAACACCGTGCACGAATTCGGCGCCCGCGCCGTCGCCGAAGCCGCACGCTCGGTCGGCGCAGGGCTCACCCACATCTCGGCGCTGGGCGCCGACCTCAACGCCGAATCCGACTATGCCCGCACCAAGGCGCTCGGCGAAAAGGCCGTCCTGGAGACGATCCCGGACGCCGTCATCTTCCGTCCGTCGATCAATTTCGGACCCGAGGACAGTTTCTTCAACCGCTTCGCCGACATGGCGCGCTATTCGCCGGTGCTGCCGCTAATCGGCGGCGGCCAGACCAAGTTCCAGCCGGTCTATGTCGGCGATGTCGCCGAAGCGGTGGCGCGTTCGGTCGAGGGCAAGATCAAGGGCGGCCAGATCTATGAACTCGGCGGGCCGCAAGTGCTCACCTTCAAGCAGTGCATGGAAGAGTTGCTCACCGTCATCGAGCGCAAGCGGCTCCTGGTCCCGGTGCCGTGGTGGATGGCCAATCTGCAGGCCTCAATCCTCGGCCTGCTGCCCAACCCGTTGCTGACCAAGGACCAGGTGCTGCTGCTGCGCCAGCCCAACATCGTGTCGGTGGAGGCCAACAAGGCCAACCGGAACCTTGCCGGCCTCGACATCCAGCCGCAGTCTATCGGCACAATCCTGCCCAGCTATCTCTGGCGCTTCCGCGCCGCAGGCCAATTCCAGCGCAAGCCCGCCGGCATCGCGTAACAAGGCGTTGCGCCGTTAAACGCGCCGCGTCACCTGCATCGGCAGGCCGCCTTGCGGCTGTGTCGTCAGTTTCTGCACCGGCCACGGCTTGGTCTCGGCCGTCACGTCGAAGCGGAAGCGCGACAGCATGATGGCCAGCGCAATGATCGCCTCCTGCAAGGCGAAGCTGGCGCCGATGCAGATGCGCGGACCGGCGCCGAACGGCAGATACTGGAAGCGGTCGATCTTCTCGCGGTTTCCCGGATGGAAGCGTTCGGGCATGAAGGCGTCGGGCATGTCCCACAGTTTTCTGTGGCGGTGTACGACCCAAGGCATCACCAGTACGGCCGCGCGCTTGGGGAGCACCAGATCGTTCCAGGTCTCCGTCTCGATCGGCTCGCGGTTGATGGACGGCGCCGGCGGATAAAGCCGCAGCGCCTCCTCGAAGGCGGCGCGGGTGAACGGCATTGCGTCGAGCCATTTCGTCGGCTCGGGTTCGCGCGCCAGCACGGCATCGATCTCGCGCTCGACCTTTTCGCGCTCCCACGGCGCTTCGGCGAGGCAGTAGATCGTCCAGCCCAGCGCCCGCGCGGTGGTCTCGTGGCCGGCGCCGATGAAGGTGATGATGTTGTCCTCGACTTCCGCCCGCGTCAGCCCGTCGGGGCCTTCGGCGCGCAGCAGAAGCGTCAGGAAATCCTGCGGCGCGGTGTCGGGGTCGCGCTTCAGCCGCTCCTCGCGCATCTTGACCGTATCGGTGACGATCTTGCGGAAATAGGCCATGGTCTTGCGGCCGCGGATGCGGGTCAGCCGCGGCAGCCATTCGGGCGCGCGCAACAGGTCGAGCGGATCGACACGGCCCATGGTTTCGAACAGGCGGTCGATCTCCTGCGCGAAACTGCCGGGCTCGCCCGCAATCTCGCCCGAAAACAGCGTCTCGGCCAGGATATCGTAGGTGAGCAGCGTCATGTCATGGGCGACATCGGTCATGCCGCCTTCGTCATAGCGGGCGACGAACTGCATCGTGCGGCGCAGCATCGGCTCGGCGAAGCCGAAGATATGCCGCGGCGTGAACACCGGCGCCATCGCCTTGCGCGAGCGCTTCCACACCTCGCCTTCGGCGGTCAACAGCCCGTCGCGCAAGATCGGTCGCAGGATCATCTGGCGCACCGTCGCCATCTTGTAGTTCTTGGCGTTGTCGATCAGCACGTGGCGGATAAGGCCGGGATCGTTGGCGACGATCAGATGCCCGCCGACGCCATTCGCCGAAATCCAGGGCTCGTTGTAGGTGTGCTCGCCCCACAGTTCGAGCGGATTGCGGTAGACGATCCGCATCATCTCCAGCGTCGAAGGCGGCGTCGTGCGCGGCTTGGGCGCTGGCGGCACGAAGGGGACGGGCTGCGTGTCCATGAGGTGCTCCGCTGATAGCTCAGATGTAGTGGCTGGCAATCCGGGCGTCCATGTGACCGAACGGCAAACTGAAACGCTGCAGCGCCCGGTGTGCCCGACAGACGGTGTGTTCATCGGATCGTGACCGCCGGTGAAACGGTTGCGGCTTGTCCGGTTGGACACTCTGCCATAGGTGACAGTTACCAACAGCTACTGCCAATCGCCCAGGAGAGTCCGCTTGAAGCACAAGCTGAACATCATAATCGGCAGCACGCGGCCGGGCCGCGCCGGGCCGGTCTTCGCCCACTGGCTGGAGGATTTTGCCCGCGAGCACGGCAAATTCGAACCGGTGCTGACCGACATTGCCACGTTCCATCTGCCGGTTCTGGACGAGCCGCATCACCCCAGGCTCGGCAATTACCAGAACGACCACACCAAAGCCTGGTCGAAGGTCATTGATGCCGCCGACGCCTTCGTGTTCGTGGCGCCGGAGTACAATTATTTCGTGGCGCCTGCGATCGTCAACGCCATCGACTACCTTGCGCGCGAATGGAAATACAAGCCAGCCGCCATCTTCAGCTATGGCGGCGTTTCCGGAGGCCTGCGCGCCGCGCAGGCGCTGAAGCCGCTGCTGACCGCGGTGGGCGTCATGCCCATCTCGGAAGGCGTCGCGCTGCCGATGTATCAGAAACTGCTGGAGAGCGACGGCTCCTTCCAGGCTAGTGAGCAGGTAGAGGGTGGGACCAAGACCATGCTGGACGAGCTCTCGCGCTGGAGCGAGGCGCTGAAGCCGATGCGGGCTGCGTAACGCAGCCGGCCCCGGCTTGCTCATGCCATAAAGAGGTGGAATGGTCGGCAGGTGACTGAGCCGGGGGCGGTTCGATTTGCGCCTGTTGTTTGCCTTGCTGTTGATGCTTGCGACCACCGCCACGGCGGTGGCGGAGCGGCGCATGGCGCTGGTCATTGCCGATAACGACTACCGGCTGGTGCGGAAGCTCGCCAATCCGGTCAATGACGGCGAGGCGATGGAAGCGGCGCTGAAGACGCTTGGATTCGAGGTCGTTCTCGAAACCAACCGTGATCTCAGGCGCATGCGCCGGGCTCTCGACGATTTTCGCGAGGACGCCATGGGCGCCGACGTGGCGCTGGTGTATTTCTCCGGTCATGGCGTTGAAATCTCCGGCGACAACCGTCTTCTGCCGGTCGATGCCGATGCCTCCTCGCTCGACCAGCTGGAGAAGACCAGCCTGCCGCTGGAGGAAGTGCGCGATGCGGTTGCCGCCACGGCGAAGGTCGGGCTGATCGTGCTCGACGCCTGCCGCAGCGATCCGTTCACAGGCGGCAACGGCGACGGGCGTGGCGCCACATCGCTGATCAAGGACCTGGTGGACAAGATCAAGCCGGGCCTCGGACGCGTCGGCAAGGCGGAAAACATCCTGTTCGCCTTTTCGGCGGCGCCCGGCGAGACGGCTGCCGACGGTACCGGTGCGAATTCGCCCTTTACAGCGGCGCTGATCAAATACCTCGGCACTGACGGGCTAGAAATCCGCTCGGTGCTGACGCTGGTGCAGCAGGAGGTCTACGACCTTTCGCGCGGAAAACAGCTGCCCTACGTCGAGAGCGGGCTGCCGAAGCTGTTCTTCGCCTCGGCGGCCAAGGAACAACTGCCGGAGCGCGAGCGGCTGTTGCTTGCCATGGCCGATGTGACGCCGGAAATGCGCGGCGCGGTCGAACGGGTCGCCAGCGATGCCGACATGCCGCTGGCGCCGCTCTATGGCGCGCTGATCAGTTCCGACACCAGCCATCTCTCCGGCGAAAGCCTGGACGCCAAGCTGCGCGAGGCCGCCGACGCCTTCGTCAAGGTGCGCGGCGAGATGAAGACGCTGGCCGCCGACGACCCGCAGGTGACCGAACTGCGCCGCCAGGCCGAGGAACAGTTGGCGCTCGGCGCTTTCGATGGTGCACGCGTGATCCTCGCCAAGGCCGCCGACGTCGACAATGTCTCGCGCCAGGCGTTGAAGGCCAATTTCGTCAGCCGCACCCTGTCCGAAGCCGCGACGCTATTTCTCTCGGGCGGCGCGGCGCGCGCCACCCTCGACTATGCCACCGCCATCAAGGACTATGAAACGGTGCTGTCGCTCTATGGCGAGGCCGGGCAGACCTCGCTCAGCCTGGAACAGGCCGACCGCCAAAGCCGCACGCTGGAAGAGCTCGGCATCCTCTACACGACGGCTGGCAACACCGATGCCGCCGGCCGCGCCTTTGCGGCGCTGGTCGCCAATCTTGAGCAGCGAGCGCGTCAAGAAACCGATCCGAGCGTCAAGCGCGACCTCGCCATTGGCCATATCAAGTTCGCCAACATCAAGATGGCGCAAGGCGATCTGCCGGCCTCCCTGCAAAACTATGAGGCGGCCAGGGACATGTTGCAGGGCCTGACCACAAACGTGCCGGACAAGAAGGACTTGCTCGGCGATCTCGCCATGGCCCATGATAAGATCGGCAATGTGCTGGCCACGCAAGGCGATGTGGGTGCGGCAGCCCAAGCCTACCAGCAAAGCCTGTCCATCAAGCAGCAATTGGCCGATGCCGAGCCGAACAGCGTCTATCTGCTGCGCGACCTGACCATTACCTACGACGAAATCGGCGGTCTTGCCCGCACCGCCGGCCAGCTGGATGGCGCCCAGACTGCATTCGAAGAGAGCCTGAGAATTCGGCTGGCGCTGGCGCAGAACAACCCCGACGACCCCAGGCATCAGCGCGCCGTCTCCGTCAGCTACACCAGGATCGGCGACGTCCTGCGCGAGCGTGGCGACGCTGCGGGCGCGCTCGACGCCTACAACAAGAGCCAAATAATCGCCGAAGCGCTGGTGCGCCGCGACTCAAACGACACCGATTTGAAGCGCGACCTGTCGGTCGGTTACGCCAAGATCGGCAATGCTTACGGCGACCAGAAGGACTGGCCACTCGCGTTGGAGGCCTACCAGCAGGCGCTGGCCACGGCGCGAGACCTTGCCGCCAGCGACCCAGGCAACACCGATTGGCAGCGCGACCTGTCAGTCTGTCTGGAAAAAATTGCCGGCGTGTTTGATGCCCAGGGCGATATCGCCGGTGCTTTGCAGAACTACCAGGACAGTCTCGTCATTGCCGACCGGTTGGCAAAGCTCGACCCGGGCAATTCCGATTGGCAGCGCGACCTGTCGATCACGTTCGAGGAAATAGGCCTGCTGGAGACCAAGCAGCGCCACTATGAGGGCTCGAAGAAGGCCTTCGAAGCCAGCCTGACCATCCGCCAGCGGTTGGCCCTGTCCGATCCGGACAATGCGATCTGGCAATTCGATCTGGTACAGGCCTACATCAACTATGCCTATGTGGCGAAGAATCCGAAGGCTGTGTTGTCGCAGGCGCTAGACCTGACGCTGGAGCTTGACCGCACAGGCAAACTGGCGCCGAGGGACAAACCCACGATCAAATATCTGCGCGGTCTTCTGGCCAAATTGAAAGCCGCGAAAAAATAGCCGGCTGCCAGCTCGGGATTCAGCCCTGAAATGCCCGCAAACCTTGGAAAAACCGCCTTTTGCGCCTATATCTAGGACATCAAAGCGGCGTGATTCGAAGCCATTTTTTCGCGCTGAGCATGCGGCATCAATCAGACAGGTTTTCATGAGCGATCAAAGCGACAACGCCAACGGCGCTGAGGCCGAATACGGCGCCGATTCCATCAAGGTTTTGAAGGGGTTGGACGCTGTCCGCAAGCGGCCGGGCATGTATATCGGCGATACCGACGACGGCTCGGGCCTGCATCACATGGTCTATGAGGTGGTCGACAACGCCATCGACGAGGCGCTGGCCGGCCATGCCGACCTCGTCACGGTGACGCTAAATCCCGACGGTTCGGTCACCGTTATCGACAATGGCCGCGGCATTCCGACCGATATTCACACTGGCGAAGGCATTTCGGCGGCCGAAGTGATCATGACGCAGCTGCATGCCGGCGGCAAATTCGACCAGAATTCCTACAAGGTGTCTGGTGGTCTGCACGGCGTCGGCGTCTCGGTGGTCAATGCGTTGTCGGCCTGGCTGAAGCTGAAAATCCGCCGCAACGGCCAGATTTTCGAGATGAGCTTCACGCATGGCAATGCCGATGCGCCGCTCAAGGCCACCGGCAGCTATGAGCAGAACAAGCAGCCCGGCACCTATGAGGGCCGCAGCGGTTCCGAGATCACCTTCTTTCCGTCGTCCGAAACCTTCACCATGGTCGAGTTCGACTTCGGCACGCTGGAGCACCGGCTGCGCGAACTCGCCTTCCTGAATTCCGGCGTACGCATCATTTTGACCGATGCCCGCCATGCCGATCTCGTGCGCCACGAACTGCACTATGATGGCGGCCTGGAAGAGTTCGTCAAATATCTCGACCGGGTCAAGAAACCGCTGATCGACAAGCCGATCGCCATCAAGGCCGAGCGCGACGGCATCACCGTCGAAGTGGCGATGTGGTGGAACGACAGCTACCACGAGAACGTGCTGGCCTTCACCAACAACATCCCGCAGCGCGATGGCGGCACCCATCTGGCCGGCTTCCGTGGCGCGCTGACGCGCCAGATCACCGGCTATGGCGAATCGTCGGGCCTGACCAAGAAGGAAAAGGTGGCGCTGATCGGCGACGACTGCCGCGAAGGCCTGACGGCGGTGCTGTCGGTCAAAGTGCCCGACCCGAAATTCTCCTCGCAGACCAAGGACAAGCTGGTCTCGTCAGAGGTGCGGCCCGTGGTCGAAGGCCTGGTCAACGAGGCGCTTGGCACATGGCTGGAAGAACACCCGACCGAGGGCAAGGTGGTCATCGACAAGGTGATCCAGGCGGCCGCGGCGCGTGAAGCCGCGCGCAAGGCCCGCGACATCACCCGCAAAAGCTCGCTCGGCGTCACCTCTCTGCCCGGCAAGCTTGCCGACTGCCAGGAACGCGACCCGGCGAAATCCGAAATCTTCATCGTCGAGGGTGACTCGGCCGGCGGCTCCGCCAAGGGCGGCCGTTCGCGCCAGAACCAGGCGATCCTGCCGTTGCGCGGCAAGATCCTCAATGTCGAGCGCGCCCGCTTCGACCGCATGCTCGGCTCCGAGATGATCGGCACGCTGATCACCGCGCTCGGCACCTCGATCGGCAAGGACGAGTTCAACGCCGACAAATTGCGCTACCACAAGATCATCCTGA
Organism: Mesorhizobium sp. M0062; assembly: GCF_040323125.1. NCBI lineage: Bacteria > Pseudomonadati > Pseudomonadota > Alphaproteobacteria > Hyphomicrobiales > Phyllobacteriaceae > Mesorhizobium > Mesorhizobium sp. M0062. The sequence continues at coordinate 423,914 of NZ_JAMYUO010000001.1, read as the reverse complement.
TGACCGACGCCGACGTCGACGGCGCCCATATCAGGACCTTGCTGCTCACCTTCTTCTTCCGCCAGATGCCGGAGCTGATCGAGCGTGGCCATCTCTACATCGCCCAGCCGCCGCTCTACAAAGTGACGCGCGGCAAGAGCTCGCAATACATCAAGGACGAGAGCGCCTTCGAGGAATTCCTGATCGGCTCGGGGCTGGAAGAGGCTTCGCTGACGCTTGCCTCCGGCGAGGCGCGGGCCGGACAGGATCTGCGCGGCTCGATCGATGATGCACTGGCAGTACGCCAGCTCATCAACGGGCTGCATACGCGCTACAACAGGGGTGTGGTCGAACAGGCGGCGATCGCCGGCGCGCTCAATGCCGACGTGTTGAACGATCTCGGCCGCGCCAACGCCATGGCCGAGCGCGTCGCCCAGCGCCTCGACATCATTGCCGAAGACACCGAGCGCGGCTGGACCGGCCGGCTGTCGACCTCCAATGAGGGCGTCGGCGGCTACGTGTTCGAACGCACGGTGCGCAGCGTCAAGGAATTCGCGCAGCTCGATGCCGGGCTGATAAATTCGGCCGACGCACGCCAGCTCGACCGCTATGCCCCGCGCCTCATGGAAGTCTATGGCGAGCCGCCGGTGCTGCGCCGCAAGGATGTCTCCGAAGTCATTTCGGGGCCGCTGGCGCTGCTCAACGCGGTGTTTGCGACCGGCCGCAAGGGCCTGACCATGCAGCGCTACAAGGGCCTCGGCGAGATGAATGCCGAACAGCTCTGGGAAACCACGCTCGACCCGAATGTGCGCTCGCTGCTGCAGGTCAAGGTGAATGACGCCACCGATGCTGACAGCTTGTTCTCGCGGCTGATGGGCGACGAGGTCGAGCCGCGGCGCGAATTCATCCAGGACAACGCGCTGTCGGTGGCCAATCTGGACATTTGATGGCTGGGGGCCTTGCCGCCGGAGCTCCACTCCGGGTCAGGCCTTTGGCTCCAGCTTCCGACCAAGGTCCACCGCGTCGCGCAGCACTTGCAGATGCGAGCGCGGCGCGGTGCCCGCCGGCAGGGCGATTTCGACGCCGTTTGCCGTCGATGACCAATAAAGCGTGTGGGTGAAGATACGGCCAAGTGAGCTGCGAAGCTCGACCTGGATGTTCTCCACACCGGGGCCGAAATTTTCCGTCATCGGACCGGAAATCGGATCGCCTGTCGCCCAGCCATTGCCGCGGTCGTAGACGTTCGTCCAGCGCGTTGCCGCAAACACCGCGCCATGATGCACCGCGCGCTGCGCCTTGCCTGCTTGGCTGTGTCCTTCCTGGTAAAGCACGGTGCCGCCGGCGCGCCCGTCATCGGCAATCGGCGGGCAGGCCGAGAACAGGCGCTCGGCAAGGCCACGCCTGAATTCCGCGAGATTGTAGGTCACCAGGAATTCGCTGTGGGAGAGCGGACTGCCAAGCGTGACGAAATCGCTGATCTTCCAGGGCAGCGGGTGGTCGGCGTCCTTGGTCCGAAGCTGCTGGTAGAGCGCCCATTGGCCGCGCCGGAACCCGGCGAGGTCTTCAAGATTGTTTGGCCACGCTGACCCATCAGAGCCGAGCGTTGCCTTGTCGATGGCCTCGACCGCCGCCAGTTTGGCCTTGTCGCGGACCGCTTCCAGCCTTCGCGGCCGGAACTCGGCCCACAAGATCTGCAGCAGATCATAGGCGATGATCGATCCCAGGCTGTGCGAGACCAGCACGATGCGATCGTAAGCGTCGTCCTTCATCAGCGTCTTGAGCAGCGTCAGGCCGCGGTCGCGGATCAGCGCGCGCTTCTCGATCGTTCCGGCCTCGGCGCGCACATAAGCGGCGACGTCGCCGAAATAGGGCAGGGCGAACTGATCCACCGCCCAGATGACAAAAGAAGCGAGGGCGGTGATCATCAGGCCGGTCGTCGAGGTAACGGCCTGTTGCCAGACCGATGTTGCCAGCACGAGTGCTGCGCCCAGAATGACGATAACGATCAGAAGTGTGGCGAAGTAAAGCTTGCGGGCGTCGAGCGGAATGTCGGCGGGCTTGCGCCACAACAGGTTCGTCACCCAGGCGGCCAGCCGGCCGCGCGTCGTGCCTTGCGTGATGTCGGCCCAATAAAGCTCGTAGAAATCGGTACGGCGGCCATCGACGTCGTAGGGCGTGGTGATGCGGCGCAGTTCGTGTGACTTGGTCCGGCTGTCGGGCGTGATCCAGCTCTGGTTGATCGTGGCGCCGGAAACGGCCGGATCAGGGATGCGGGCGTAAGGCGGAGCACGGGTGGGGTGGCTGCTCCAGACCGCCTGGACGAAGCCGCGCAGCGTACCCATCGGCCGCTGCTCGCCCATGCCGTGCACGATCACCACCGCCTGGCCGGGCTGCGCCTTTTTGTAAGCCAGCGATGCGACAGTCTTGGGCATCAGCGTCTCCGTTGACGACATCCGACGGCGGGATCGCTCATGCTACCCCCGGCTCACCGAGCCAACAATACACGGCAGCCCATGTGGAACTCCGTGAACCAATCCACAGTTTCGCAGTCGTGCCTCGGGCCGCGCGGAAAATAGTTCCGTTCCCGGCAAGCAAATCATTTCATTGCCCTTCGGAACGGAAATCGCTCAGGAACATTGTGACGACATCGATCAATTTCTCGCAGGGAGGCTCTTTATGGGACGCGGTATTTTGCTCTGGTTGCTCGGTATTCCGATCCCGATCATCATTCTCATCATGCTGTTCGTACGGTAGGAGGCGTCGATGCAGTCCACCGTATCGGCTGTCGACGTATCCGCCTCAACAGAATCCTCCGCCCCGGCCGTCAGCTGGGGTCCGATCATCGCCGGCGCCTTCGCGGCCTCGACGCTGACCTTCATCCTCATGCTGCTCGGTTCGGGGCTGGGGCTGACCATGGTCTCGCCGTGGTCCGGCGCCAGTGCCTCGCTGACCACCTTCGCGGTGTCCGGCGCCATCTGGCTCATCATCGTGCAATGGCTGTCCTCCGGGGTCGGTGGCTATCTTGCCGGACGCCTGCGCACCAAATGGGTCGGCATCCACACCGATGAGGTCTATTTCCGCGACACCGCGCACGGCCTCCTCGCCTGGGCGCTGGCGACATTGCTGGTCGTCGGCATTCTCGGGTCGGCGCTGTCGGCAGTGCTTGGTTCAGGCGTGCAGGCGGCTTCTACTGTTGCCTCGGGCGCCGCCATGGGTGCTTCGGCCGGCGCGTCCGCCAATGCCGGCAGCGCACCGGCCGACAATGCGACGTCCTATCTTGTGGATACGCTGTTCCGTCCGGCTGATGCCGCCAGGCTCGCGGCGGCCAATCCGGACAGCGATGCGGCTGCGGCCGGGCAGGCTTCGCGCATCCTCGTCGCCAGTGCGGCGGCAGGCGAAATTTCGGCTGACGACAAGACCTATCTGTCGCAGCTGGTCGCCGCCCGCACCGGGCTTTCCGAGGCTGACGCCAAGGCGCGTGTCGACGCCCTGGTGGCCAGGGTCGAGGACGCCAAGGTCAAGGCCAAGCAGGCCGCCGACGCCGCACGGAAAGGCAGCGCCACCTTCGCACTGCTTGGCGCCCTGTCGCTGGTTATCGGCGCCTTCATCGCCAGCGCTGCGGCAGCACTGGGCGGCAGGCAGCGCGACGACGAGGAAGCGGTTTTCCTGACCAGCCGCTGAACCGGTCTTCAACATCAAAAAGCCCGGTCGAAACGGGCTTTTTTGTTTCCGATGATGGACCGACAACCTTCCAGTGGAAGGTTGCGGCGGGGTCAGTGATCCATGGCCTTGACGATTTCCTCGGTCATCTTCTTGGCGTCGCCGAGCAGCATCATGGTGCCGTCCTTGTAGAACAGCGTGTTGTCGATGCCGGCGTAGCCCGAGCCGAGCGAGCGCTTGACGAACAGGCAGGTGCGGGCCTTGTCGACGTCGAGGATCGGCATACCGTAGATCGGCGACGACTTGTCGTCGCGGGCGGACGGATTGGTGACGTCATTGGCGCCGATGACATAGGCGACATCGGCCTGCGCGAACTCGGAGTTGATATCTTCCAGTTCGAACACTTCGTCATAGGGAACATTGGCTTCGGCGAGCAGCACGTTCATGTGGCCCGGCATGCGGCCTGCCACGGGGTGGATGGCGTATTTGACGTCGACGCCATTGGCCTTGAGCTTATCGGCCATTTCGCGCAGCGCGTGCTGGGCCTGGGCGACCGCCATGCCGTAGCCCGGCACGATGATGACCTTCTGTGCGTTCATCATCAGATAGGCGGCGTCGTCGGCCGAGCCCTGCTTGACCGTGCGTTCGATGCCGTCATCGGCAACCGCCGCGGTCTCGCCGCCGAAGCCGCCGAGGATGACCGAGATGAACGACCGGTTCATGCCCTTGCACATGATGTAGGACAGGATGGCGCCGGACGAGCCGACCAGCGCGCCGGTGATGATCAACGCCAGATTGCCAAGCGTGAAGCCGAGTGCCGCGGCGGCCCAGCCGGAATAAGAATTCAGCATCGAGACGACGACCGGCATGTCGGCGCCGCCGATCGGGATGATCAAGAGGACGCCGAGCGCCAGCGACGCCGCGACGATCAGCCAGAACACCAGCTTGGCCTCGGTGGTGACCAGAAGCACGATCAGCACGATCAGCGCGATGCCGAGGACCGCGTTGATGATGTGACGGCCGCCGATCATGATCGGCTTGCCCGACATACGGCCATCGAGCTTGAGGAAGGCGATGACGGAGCCGGTGAAAGTGATGGCGCCGATGGCAACGCCAAGGCTCATCTCGATCAGCGCCTGGGCGTGGATGTCGCCATTGGTGCCGATGCCGAAACTTTCCGGCGCGTAGATGGCGGCTGCCGCTACCATGACGGCGGCAAGGCCGACCAGCGAGTGGAAGGCGGCGACCAGCTGCGGCATCGACGTCATGGCGATGCGGCGCGCTGTAACGGCGCCGACGCCGCCGCCGATGGCCAGACCAAGCACGATCAGGCCGAAGCGCCCGGCGGACGGAGTCGCCAGCGCCAGCGTGGTGGCAATGGCAATGCCCATGCCGATCATGCCGTAGAGATTGCCTTGGCGGCTGGTGGTCGGATGCGACAGGCCGCGCAGCGCCATGATGAACAGGACGCCGGAGACCAGGTAGAGGAAGGACGCGAAGTTGGCGTTCATGGCTCTCTACCGGTCCTTCTTCTTGTACATGGCCAGCATGCGCTGGGTGACCAGGAAGCCGCCAAAGATGTTGACCGAGACCAGCATCAGCGCGACGAAGCCGAAGCCGGTGGCAATGCCGGAGGCCGAGATGCCGACGGCCAGCAGCGCGCCGACGACGATGACCGAGGAGATGGCGTTGGTGACCGCCATCAGCGGCGTGTGCAGCGCCGGCGTCACCGACCAGACGACGTAGTATCCGACGAAGATCGCAAGTACGAAGATGGCGAAGCGGAAGACGAAGGGATCGATGGCGCCGCCGGACAGTGCGTGCGCGGCATCGCCCGCCGCATCGACGCCACCGGGCGCGTTGGCCAGGTTCTGCACAGCCAGCCGGACGGCGGCACTTGCCTGGTCGAGCTGATCGAGGGCTTTCTGCAAGGTCTGATCCATCACGCGATCCCCTTCGGCTTGGCGGCGGACTTGCCGGCAGTGGCTTTGTCGGACGCCTTTTTCGGTGCAGCCTTCTTCGGCGTGGCATCAGCCACCATGGTCTCGGCCGGAATGGCCGCCGGTTCGATATGGGGCTGTTCCGCCGCCTTGGCGAAGGCCGGATGCACCACGCGGCCAGCGTCGGTCAGCATCGTCGCCTTAACCAGATCGTCTTCGCGGTTGATGGCGAGCGTCTTGCTGGTCTTGTCGACCAGCGTCTCGAGGAAGGCGAACAGGTTCCTGGCGTAGAGCAGCGAGGCCGATGCGGCGACGCGGCCGGGCACGTTGAGGTGGCCGACGATCTTAACGTTGTTGGCCGTCGTCACCACCTGACCCGCAACCGCGCCTTCGACATTGCCGCCGCGCTCGACGGCGAGGTCGACGATCACCGAACCCGGCTTCATCGAGGCGACCATCGCCGCCGACACCAGCTTCGGCGCCGGCCGGCCGGGGATCAGCGCCGTGGTGATGACGATGTCCTGCTTGGCGATGTGCTCAGCGGTGAGCGCTGCCTGCTTCGCCTGGTACTCCTTCGACATTTCCTTGGCGTAGCCGCCGGCGGTCTCGGCCGCCTTGAACTCCTCGTCCTCGACGGCGAGGAACTTTGCGCCAAGCGACGCCACCTGTTCCTTGGCGGCGGGACGAACGTCCGTGGCGGTGACGACAGCGCCGAGACGGCGCGCCGTGGCGATCGCCTGCAGGCCGGCAACGCCGACGCCCATGATGAAGATCTTCGCCGCCGGCACGGTGCCGGCCGCAGTCATCATCATCGGCAGCGCGCGGTCATACTCCGATGCGCCGTCAATCACGGCCTGGTAGCCGGCGAGATTGGCCTGCGACGACAGCACATCCATCGACTGGGCGCGGGTGATGCGCGGCATGAATTCCATCGAGAAGGCGGTGACCCCAGCCTCGGCAAGCGCCGCGACCGCGGCATCATTGCCGTAGGGATCCATGATGGCGATGACCGCCGCACCCGATTTGTAGCCCTTCAGCTCGGCGTCGGTCGGCCGGCGCACCTTCAGCACCACATCCGCCCGGCTCGCATCCGAAGCCTTGCCGATCGCGGCACCCGCCTTGGCGAACTCCTCATCGGGAATGCGCGACTTGGTGCCTGCGCCCGTCTCGACGGTGACGTCGAAGCCCAGCGCCGCCAGCCGCTTCACGGTATCGGGCGAGGCCGCGACACGAGGCTCGCTGGCATCGAGCTCGCGAGGGATGAAAACCGTCTGTCCCACCGCATGATCCTTTCGGCTGGAACCTGTTTGCGCAAGAGTGCGGCTTTGCGAAAGAGTGCGGCCGGATGTCCGGCTACGCCCTTGGCAAGGGTCTGAAGAGACTATCGGAGAATGAAGGCGCCGAGGGCGAGGATCAGCACGAACAGGATGGTCGCGGAGAAGAAGCCGCCTGCGAAGAAGCCGAAAGCCATGGCCAGGAGCAGGGCGCCGCAGAACAGCGAGCCGTATTTGGCCAGCGCCAGAAAGCCATGATAGGTGCGGTCATGTTCGGCATAGTCCATCTTCGCGCCCAGTTCGACAGGACCGGTCGGCGTGTGATCAGCCATAGGAATACCCCTTCGAAGACATCTTTGAGGCACATAGCGAAAAGCCAGGCCAAGAGCAATGGCGCTATTGCCGCACGACCAGCGACAACAGCCTCAAAGAATGTTGAAAGCCGGCGGTATGGGCTCTTGTCGCCGGCCTGGCGTCGAACGTTAAGGGTTTGCGCTTCAACCGGCCAGATGCGGAAACAGCCCGAGCAGCCCAATGACGATCAGATAGAGCGCGACGATGTAGTTGAGCAGCCGCGGCATCACCAGGATCAGCACGCCGGCAATCAGCGAGATCAGCGGGGTAAGCGCGAGCTCGGGAATATGCATGTCGGTTCCTTTCTATGGCCGCGTCGGCGTCATCCAGAACGCGGAAGCGGCGGGAAAGCTCCAGAGCTCGCGTGCCAAATTGCGCAGGCTTCAGTGGTGTCAGGCGGCTTCGCGGAAAAACTTGGCGGTGGGCAGGATGGTTAGCGGTGCGAGTTCGCCGCTCTTGGGGCGTTGGAAGAGCATGCGCTGCTCGAACGCCGTGGAGTTGAAGAACGGGAAGCGATCCAGCGTCGCCTGCATGTTTTCGGAGCACTTCGACTGGAACAGATGCACGGGAACGGTGAGACCGGGATAGATGCGGGGGGGCACCGCCTGCTCGGAACGGAAGATGCGATGATAGAAGCCGGCATGCTCTTCCTTGACCGCCGTCAGGCAATATGTCGGTTTGAAGTGGCTGCAAGCTACGACCGCAAGCCTGAGCGTCACGTAGGGCAGCACGCGCAGGCTGGTCGACCACTCGATATCGGCAGCGAAACGGCTTGGATCGACGAACGTCTCGCCAACTGCCAGCCGCCGCGCCAGCGTGTCGCCGAACACGGCCGTGCTGGGGGAAACAGGGTATTTCGCGCAGGCGTAGTGGATTCTGATGGTGCTGACCAGAACACCATCGAAGAACACGCCAAATCGGTAGGAATTGCGCAGATCGTCGAAGTCGTCCTTTACCATACGCGAGGCATCGGGCTTCACCATGCCAGCATGAAGGTAGGATTTGTAGCGAAGTCGATAGATGGCTTCCAAATCCTCGGCACCGTCGCAAAGGCGATACTCGACGTGCTCCAGGACGTCCATGATATGACGAGAAAACACCGAAGGAGACTGAGCGGTGGCCCTAGAAGCCACCAGAGGCATACCTGCTAGCTGAGTTTCCATTGTTACCCTCGTGCCGTCGCAACTAAACCATACCGGACGACCGAATGAACAAGAAGATGAAACTCTAATCGTCTGTGTTTACCGAATATTAACGTTAACAATAGGTTAACGTTTTGGCAATTCACAGCTTTTTTGACGGCTTCCAAGCGCGATTTAAAGGTTGGGCTTCATGTGGTCGCGAGTTTGGCGACGGGCCGCAATTCCGCGGCGAAGGGCCAGGTCACACTGGACATCGTTTCGATGCCGGACGCGCTGAGAGCTGCGCCGAAGAGGAAGCCCTGGACGAGGTCGGGTTTCACCGAATGCACCAGGATCTTCAGCTGTTCGAACGTTTCCACACCTTCGATGGTGACGGTCAGCCCGAGCACGCGGGTCAGGTCCACGATGCCCTTCAACAAGTCGAGCGAACGCTTGTTCTGGGTCACGTCCATCAGGAACGAACGGTCGATCTTGATCTTGTCGAGCGGCAGCTTGTGGAGGTAGCTCAGGCTTGAATAGCCGGTGCCGAAATCGTCGAGCGCGATGCGCACGCCAAGCTGCTTCAGTTCCTCGATATACTGGCGCGTCAGCGATTTGTCGTCGAGCAGCGCGGTTTCGGTGACTTCGATCTCGAGGCGGCCGGCGGCGAGCCCCGAAGTGGCAAGCGCGTCGCGAACCTTCTGGACGACGTCGCGGCTGCGGAAATCCTTGGCCGAAAGGTTGACCGAGACGCTGGTCTGTGCGGGCCATTTGGCGCATTCGGCGCAGGCAGCCGCGAGCACGAAGGTGCTGATCTCGGAAATGATGCCCATTTCTTCGGCCAGCGGAATGAAGACGCTGGGCGAAACCGGCCCGAGGTCGGGATGATCCCAGCGGCACAGCGCCTCGCAGCTGGCGATGCGCATGGTGTTCATCGCCACGATAGGCTGATAGACCACCCGCAGCGCCTTGCCTTCGACCGCCGTGCGCAGGTCGGCCTTCATCATCTGGCGGTTGCGGAACGCCGCATCCATCGCCGCCTCGAACAGTCGCCAGTTGTTCTTGCCGAGTTCCTTGGCCTTGTAGAGCGCCAGATCCGCCTTGACGATCATGGCGTCGACATCGGTGTCCTCGACCCTGGACAGCACGGTGCCCGCGCTTGCCTGGATGCGCAGGCTGTGACCAGCGACATCGACTTCGCCCTGCAGATCGGCAAAGATCTGGTCGAGCAGGCCGGTCAGATGGCTTTCATCCTCGACGCGGTCGAAGAAGATCATGAACTCGTCGCCGCCGAAGCGGCTGACATTGACGCCTTGCCCGGCGACGGCCGCCAGTCGCTCGGCAACGGCATAGATCAGCCCATCGCCGACCGGATGGCCAAGTGTGTCGTTGACGCTCTTGAAATCGTCGAGATCGAGCACCGCCAGGGCGCACAGCCGGTCGCGGCTGCCCGACGCCATGGCCTCGCCGACGAGCTCATGGAAATAGGCGCGGTTCGGCAGGCCGGTGAGGCTGTCATAGCGCGCCATGAAGCGGATCTTTTCTTCGGACTCGACGCGGGCGGTGACGTCCTCGAAGGTGATGACGCCGAGGTCCTGATTGCCCTCGCGGGCCGAGAACTCGTAGTGCTGGCCATTGGAGAAGGAGACCAGCACCTTGCGGTCACGGCCTTCGCGCAACGCGCGCGTCAGCTGCGCTTCGACATAGCGGCAGTCTTTCGGCGCCAGCATGCCGCCCGCAACGCCGCGCAGGAGCAGCGAATGGATCGACCGCCCGAGCAGCTGGTCGGGCGAGCGCAGCGACATCAGATGCGCTGCTTCGGCATTGCCGACCACGACCTTGCCGTCGGGTCCGAGCATGACCAGGCCATGCGACATGGTGTTGAGTGCGCGGTTGAAGCGCTGCGCGATTTGCCTCGCCTGCTTATGCCCGACCACGGCCGAGAACAGCACGTTGCGCACATGGTCGGCACTGCCCTTGATGATGAACATGAACGGGATGATGAGCAGCCCAAGCACGACACTGGGGATGTCAAACCTGAGGATAAGGGCTGCTGCGATCGGCCCGACGAAGGTTACCGCGAAGATCGTGACCATGCGGGGCGAGCCGTAGTTTCGGCCTACGACCGTGACCAGAGAGCCAAGCGTTATGGCGAGCGCTGCGATCTCGGCATATGCATCCGAGTAGACATAGATCGAAATGAAGCAGAACAGGCCCAGCATCAGCCCCTGGATGCTGCCGTTCAGGATATATTCGCGCTCCCATCGTGTCGCATCCAAGGCATCGTGGATGGAACCACCCAGGCGATGGAACCGCCGCAAGCTGAAATACCGCCAAACGCCGATGCCAAGCAGTGCTCCGGCAAGAACCAGGAAGACAGGCTGGCCGTTGCGCCAATAGACCATAAGGCTGGCGGTTGCGTGGCAAAGCGCGCCAATGACCAGCATATGCGCGTTGTCGAACAACGAGCGCACAAACTGGATATAAACATCCACAGGGATGTTATCGGTCTTTGTTCTGCCCATTACTGGCGCCCAACTGAACCACAGCCTTGGCATAGTCCCATTAAAAAACCTTTAGCTCGCGCTGAAGGGCCTGTTTTTCCGGCCCTTTTGGCTACTCAGCGGCTTGTAATGCGCTTGGCTGCACCGGCAACTTGAATCGTTCAAGAAGGCGATTTCGTTCATCCGCCGCCTTTTCGGCGCTGGCCTGCCTCACATGGCCGTAGCCGCGAATGAGCGCCGGCACCGAGGCAAGGGCGATGGCGGCCTCGATCCTGCCTGGCGCAAGTGCCTTGGCGACAAGCTCCAGATCGGCCTCATAGCGGGCCAGAAGCTGCCGCTCGATGCGCCGCTCAGCGCTGTAGCCGAACACGTCGAAGGCCGTGCCGCGCAGGCCTTTCAGCGCCGCCAGCAGGCGAAAACCCTTCATCATCCACGGGCCGAAGCTCGATTTCCTCGGCTTGCCGTCATTGCCGCGCCTGCCCATGATCGGCGGCGCCAGATGAAATTCGAGCTTTTCGTAGCTATGGAACTGTTTTGACAGCTCCATAGCGAAGGAGCCGTCAGTGTAGAGCCGCGCCACCTCATATTCGTCCTTGATCGCCATCAGCTTGAACAGATTTTTGGCGGCTGCCTCGGTCACCGCGGTCGAGCCGGGCACGGCCTTTGCCTCGGCGGCACGCAGGACCGCCAGCCGCTCGACATAGCGCCTGCAATAGGCGGCATTCTGATAGGCAGAGAGGAAAGCGACGCGGCGGGCGATGATATCGTCCAGCGTCTCGGCGATCTCAGTGGCCTTGCTCGGTTGCGCGATGAGGCCGCGCACAAACTCCGGCTGATGCGCGGCGCGCCGGCCCCAGCGGAAGGCGGCGATGTTCATCGCCACCGCCTCGCCATTCAATTCAATCGCTCTTTCAACGGCTTGCGCGGACAGCGGCAGCCCGCCATGCTGGAAAGCGAAGCCGAGCATGAACATGTTGGCGCCGAGCGAATTGCCGAACAATTGGGTGGCGGTGCGCGTGGCGTCGAAGAAATGCGTCTTGTCGTCGCCAGCGGCAGCGCGGATCGCCTTCTTCAGGCGCTCGATGGGCAGCGAGAAATCGGCCGAGCGGGCGAATTCGCCAGGCATGATCTCGGCAGTGTTGGCAAGGAAAATGGTATGGCCTTCGCGCACCGCGCCAAGCACCTTCTTGGCGCCGGACACGACAAGGTCGCAGCCGAGTACCAGGTCGGCCTTGCCGGCCGAAACGCGGATCGCGTGGATGTCGTCCGGCGTGCGGGCGATGCGGACATGGGTGAACACCGAACCGCCCTTCTGGGCGAGGCCGGCCATGTCAATCATGCCGCAGCCCTTGTCCTCGAGATGGGCGGCCATACCGAGCACAGCACCTATGGTGACGACGCCGGTGCCGCCGACGCCGTCGATGATCGCCGCCCAACCCTCGCTACCGAGCGGGAATTCGGCTGGCACCGGCACGCCGTCAAGCGGGTCGGAGCGGCCGGCAATGCCTTCGGCCTTCCTGATCTTGGCGCCGTGCACGGTGACGAAGGACGGGCAGAAGCCGTTGACGCAGGAGAAATCCTTGTTGCAGCTCGACTGGTCTATTCTGCGCTTGCGGCCGAACTCGGTCTCGACCGGCTGGATCGAGACGCAGTTCGATTGCACGCCGCAATCGCCGCAGCCCTCGCAGACCAGTTCGTTGATGAAGACCCGCTTGTCGGGATCCGGGAAGGTGCCACGCTTGCGGCGGCGGCGCTTTTCGGCGGCGCAGGTCTGGTCGTAGAGCAGCACCGAGACGCCCTTGACGTCGCGCAGCTCGCGCTGAACGAGGTCGAGGTCGTCGCGGTGGTGGATGGTGGCGCCGAAGGGGAATTCGGCCTTTCCTGCATATTTGTCCGGCTCGTCGGTGACGATGGCGATGCGCTCGACGCCTTCGGCGCGCACCTGCCTGGCGATCATGTCGACAGTCAGGCCGCCCTCATGCGGCTGGCCGCCGGTCATGGCGACGGCGTCGTTGTAGAGGATCTTGTAGGTGATGTTGGCATCGGTCGACAGCGCGAAGCGGATCGCCAGCGTGCCGGAGTGATTGTAGGTCCCGTCGCCGAGATTCTGGAAAATGTGGCCGCGCTTGGAGAATGGCGCCTGGCCGACCCATTGTGCGCCCTCGCCGCCCATGGCGGTGAAGCCGACCGTGTTGCGGTCCATCCACAGCGCCATGAAATGGCAGCCGATACCGGCGGCGGCGATCGAGCCGTCCGGCACCTTGGTCGAGGAATTGTGCGGGCAGCCGGAGCAGAAGAACGGCGTGCGCGAACCGATATCGCTGGTGTCGGCAAGCATCGCCTGGAACTGGCGCAGCTTTGCCACCTTGGCAGTGATCTCTTCCGAAGGGCCGATTGTGCGCAGGATGCGCTCGCCCAGCGCAATGGCGATCTCGTTGGGGTCGAGCGCGCCCTTGGCCGGGAACAGCCAGTCGCCGCGCTCGTCCTTCTTGCCGACGATCATCGGCTGGGTGGCGGTGCCGTAGAGGTTTTCGCGCAGTTGCACCTCGATCAGCGAGCGCTTCTCCTCGACGACGACGATGGTGTCGAGGCCGCGGGCGAATTCGGCGATATGCTGCAGGTCGAGCGGCCAGGGGCAGCCGACCTTGAACAGGCGGATGCCGATGCGGTTGGCGGCGGCCTCGTCGATGCCGATGTCTTCCAGCGCCTGGCGGACATCGAGATAGCTCTTGCCCAGCGTGATGATACCGAGCTTCGGCGCGCGGCCGCCCGAATAGACGATGCGGTTCAGGCCGTTGGCATGGATGAAGGCGGATGCAGCGGCGCGCTTGTATTCATGCAGCCGCTCCTCCTGGCCGAGCATGTCGATCTCATCGCGGATGTTGAGGCCGCCGGGCGGCATATCGAACTCCGGCACGACGATGTTCAGGCGCTCGAGCGCGGCATCGACGGAGGCCGTGGATTCGATGTTGTCCTTGACGCATTTGATAGCCGCCCAGGTGCCGGCGAAGCGCGACATGGCAAAGCCGTAGAGGCCGTAGTCGATGATCTCCTGAACGCCGGCCGGGTTGAGGATCGGCACCATGGTGTCGACGAACAGGAATTCGGTGGCGTGCGCATTGGTCGATGATTCGGCCATATGGTCGTCGCCCATCAGCGCAAGCACGCCGCCATACTTCGACGTTCCCGCGAGGTTGGCGTGGCGGAAAACGTCGCCGGAGCGGTCGACGCCCGGTCCCTTGCCGTACCAGACCGAAAACACCCCGTCATGCTTGCCTTCGCCCATTAATTCCGTCTGCTGAGAGCCCCAGCAGGCGGTGGCGGCAAGCTCCTCGTTGAGGCCGGGCTGGAAGACGATGTCGGCCTGCGCCAGCTGCTTTTTCGCCCGCCACAGCTGCATATCGAGGCCGCCGAGCGGCGAGCCGCGATAACCGGACACGAAGCCGGCCGTGTTGAGGCCGGCCCGGCGGTCGCGCTCGCGTTGCATCAAAAGCATGCGGATGACCGCCTGTGCGCCGGACAGGAAGATGCGCTCCTTACCAAGATCGAACTTGTCGTCGAGCGCGACGTCGTGCAGCGTCATCAGGCATTTCCTCTGCGGAGACAGCACCGGGGGCGCGCAGCCAACGTAGGAGTGAGATGGCGCAGTCTTTCTCCGCTTGCAAGGCAGGTCAAACGAAATCGAAAGTGCCAGGCAAAGCGCAACGAACGATCCGCTGCCGTCGCGTATTCGGCACGAAATCGGTCCGCGGCGGTTGTCCGGCGACCAGAAATTTCCACGCAGTCGCGCCGGGCAAAGACGCGTCAGCCTTTCGAGCAATCCGGCTTCGGCTCACCCGGCAGCTTGCCGTCGGGATGGCCGGCAAGATCGGGATTGGCCGTATAGAGCTGGTCGACCACCAGCGGCCGGTCGGGAAGGATCGACTGGTCCTCGCTCGACATCAGCGTCGTGTCGATGTTCTGCAGGAACGTGCCGTCAGGACCCCTGATGCTGATCGAAATCGCATAGGGCTTGTCCTTGACGATACAGGTCAGCGCCGGGCTTTCCAGGCTGACCTTGTCGAGCTTCGGCCAGACCTTCTGCTCGATCACCAGGGGAGGACCGCCAGCCGGATTCTGGAAGCTGGCGACCGCAACCTGGCCTTTGCCCATCGGCTGCAGGGGCCGCAGCGTCACGACATAGGTCGCCCGGGCGAGGCGGTAATTGAAGACGACGACCTTGCCGGAAACCTCGAACAGCTTGCCGTCGCCGCCGGTGTCGCGGCAGGCGCCAAGCGCAACGGCTGCAATGAGCGCAGCACCGACAAGGATCGGACGAAAAACAACCCTAAGCATTGTTGACCTCATGTGCCGCCGTGCGGCGGCGATAGTGACGGCTTGCTTTCTGGCGGTTGCCGCACACAGCCATATCGCACCAAAGGCGGCTGGAATTGCGGCTCCTGTCGACGAACAGCCAGCTGCAATTGGGACAGATCCTGAGCCTGGCGACCGTGTCGTCGCGCAGCAGCGACAAGGCCGAAACCGCCAGCGCCGCCTCGAACGCGATCGGCGTCGATGGATCGCCGAACGGTCTACCCGGTGCGCCGATTTCGGCAGGGCTCCGATCGAGGCCGTTGGCGCAGGCCTTGAGAAAAGCGGCGAGGTCGCCGGCGGCAAGCGCACCTTTCGACACCGCGCCGCGAAACAGGCGGTCGGTCGTCTCGCGGATCGCCAGCACCGCCGGGGCGATCCTGTCCGGCGAGGTCGCCTCCAGCGGTCTGCCGCCAAGCTCGGCACCGCGAAAGCCGGTTGCGGCGTTGGCGAAGCGCGCGATCTCGGCCGGATCGGCAAAACGGTCGAAAGTCTTTTCCGGATCGTTGCGCAACACCACGGTGTTGGCCGTATCGAGCGCAAGAATGCCGCCGGTGAAGCGATGTGGGGTCCAAGATACTGTCATATCAGAAATCTAACCGATAAATCGCGTTTGACAAGTTAGATTTTACGATGCAAACCTTGGCGCGGGCTCCGGCGCAGGATTTTGTTGAGGCAAGTCGTTGCCCCAAAACCGCTTTGCACTTTTGGGCGACATGCCCTGAAAGCTGTCCATGCTCTATTTCTTCCAGCAGGTGCTGAACGGGCTGCATTCCGGCGCGCTCTATGCGCTGCTTGCCTTCGGCTACGTGCTGACCAACGGCATCCTGCACCGGACCAATCTCGCCTATGGCGCGCTGTTCGCCTTTTGCGGCCAGACGATGATCCTGACCGTGGCCTTCGGCTATCAGGTATTGTGGCTGACCTTGCTGGCGGCAGTGGTGCTCGGCGTCGTCACGGCTTTCTTTTATGCCGCGCTGATCGGCCACGTGCTGTCGCGCAGCGTCTTCGAACCGCTGGCCGACCGCACGCCCAATGCCATTGTGGTGACGACGCTCGGCATCCTGCTGGTGCTGTCGGAAGCAAGCCGTATCGCCGCCGACACGCATGATTGGTGGCTGCCGCCGATGCTGGCGCAGCCCATCGTTTTTGCTCAGGATGCCGGCTTCCAGGCGACGCTGACGCTGATCCAGCTCATCGATTGCGCGGTGGTTCTGGCGGCAATCATGCTCGCTGCATGGGCGTTTGCCCGCTCGGGCTTCGGCCGCCGCTGGCGCGCCGTCTCCGACGATCCCAAAGCGGCTGCCATGTGCGGCGTGGACGTGCGTGCAGTGTTCCGGCATGCGGTGCTGTTCGGCGGTTTCTGCGCCGCGCTGGCCGGAATCATGGCCGCCCTTTACTACGGCAATGTCAGCTTCGGCTCCGGCCTTGTCTACGGGCTGAAAATCCTGTTCGTGACGGCGGTGGGCGGCTATCTCTCTCCGCCTCGGGCCGCGCTCGGTGCGGCCGCCTTCGGCATGGCGGAGTCGCTATGGGCCGGCTATTTCCCGGTCGAATGGCGCGATGGCTGGATGTATCTGTTCCTGGTCGCGGCACTTGTGCTGATCGGTCCTGGCCGCGACCAGCAGAAGATCGCCTGATCGCCGCATCCGCTGTCAGACTTTGGTTGCATGACGCAGCAGCCGGTCGGCACTTTATCCCCTGCCTCCCGTCACGACGGCGTTGATCGCGCCATGCCATGTTGACCCGCCGAACCACGCACGGCATACCGTTGGGCCACAGCGGCGCGACGGAAAATACGGGAGCCGGCGCGCCTTCGACCTGAGGGAGGAAATGCATGGCAGGGCTGCTCGCTCTATCGAGAACGATTGACCGTATGAACGAGTTCATCGGCAGGTGGATATCGTGGCTGATCCTGCTGGCAATCCTGGTCAGCGCCGCCAATGCCATCATCCGCAAGGTCTTCGACGTCTCGTCGAATGCCTGGCTGGAACTGCAGTGGTACCTGTTCGGCGCCGCCTTCATGCTGGCCGCCGCCTATACGCTGAAGCAGAATGACCATATCCGCATCGACATCGTCTACGGCATGTGGTCGCGCCGCGTGCAGCACTGGATCGACCTGCTCGGCCATGTCTTCTTCCTGATGCCGTTCGTGACGCTGATGGTGATCTATTTTGTCCCCTACGTGTCGCTGTCGTTCCGCAGCGGCGAAATGTCGAACAATTCCGGCGGCCTGATCATCTGGCCGGCCAAGGCGATCCTGCTCGTCGGCTTCTTCCTGCTGGCGCTGCAAGGCATCTCCGAGATCATCAAGAAGATAGCCATCATGCGCGGCGACATGGACGATCCCAATCCGTTCATCTCGGTGCACGAACAGGCCGAGCTCGAGGCTAAAGCCCTTGCTGAAGAGGCCAAGGCGCTCGCCCAGGAGGCGCGCCCATGATCGAGTTCATCGCCCAGAACATGGCGCCGATCATGTTCGCTTCGCTGATCATCTTCCTGCTGATCGGCTATCCCGTCGCTTTTTCACTCGCCGCAAACGGCCTGATGTTCTTCTTCATCGGTGTCGTGCTGTCGCCCTATTCGGGCGGCTCGATCAACCTGGCGTGGCCGCTGCTGCATGCGCTGCCCGACAATTTCTACGGCAGCCGGGTGATGTCGAACGACACGCTCTTGGCAATCCCGTTCTTCACCTTCATGGGCATCGTGCTGGAACGATCGGGCATGGCCGAGGACCTGCTCGACACGATCGGCCAGCTGTTCGGCCCGGTTCGCGGCGGCCTTGCCTATGCGGTGATTTTCGTCGGCGCGCTGCTTGCCGCTACCACGGGCGTGGTCGCGGCTTCGGTCATCGCCATGGGCCTGATCTCGCTGCCGATCATGCTGCGCTACGGCTATGACCGACGACTGGCGTCGGGCGTCATCGCGGCATCCGGCACACTCGCCCAGATCATCCCGCCGTCGCTGGTGCTGATCGTTCTGGCCGACCAGCTCGGCCGTTCGGTCGGCGACATGTATGCCGGCGCGCTGATCCCCGGCCTGGTGCTGACCGGCCTTTACACGCTCTACATCCTGACCATGTCGATCGTCCGGCCGAACTCGATGCCGGCGTTGCCGCTGGCGGCCCGCACGCTTGGCCACGGCGTGCTGTCGCTGCTCGCGGCACTGCTGGTGGCAGTCGCGGCTTCCTATGCGGCCTATCGCTACCTTGCGCCGGCGCATGGCGACAATGCCGATATCCTTGGCGCCAGCATCGGGGTGATCCTGATCTATATCGTGGCGATCGCCGACAAGGGCCTGAACATCAACATGATGTCCAGGTTGGCGCAGCAGGTGATCATCGTTTTGATCCCGCCTCTGGCGCTGATCTTCCTGGTGCTGGGCACCATCTTCCTCGGCATCGCCACCCCGACGGAGGGCGGCGCCATGGGCGCGGTTGGCGCCCTGGCGATGGCGGCAATGAAGGGGCGGTTGTCGCTGGATGTCATCAAACAGGCGCTCGCGTCGACCACCAGGCTTTCCTCCTTCGTGCTGTTCATCCTGATCGGCGCGCGGGTGTTCTCGCTGACCTTCTACGGCGTCAACGGCCACGTCTGGGTCGAGCATTTGTTGACGTCGCTGCCGGGCGGCGAAGTCGGGTTCCTGATCGGCGTCAACATCCTGGTCTTCGTGCTCGCCTTCTTCCTCGATTTCTTCGAGCTCGCCTTCATCATCGTGCCGCTTTTGGCGCCGGCAGCCGATAAGCTCGGCATCGACCTGATCTGGTTCGGCGTGCTGCTCGGCGTCAACATGCAGACCTCCTTCATGCACCCGCCTTTCGGCTTTGCGCTGTTCTACCTGCGCTCTGTCGCCGCGCGCGTGCCCTATCTCGATCGCCTCACCGGCAAGCAGATCGCGCCGGTGACCACCGGCCAGATCTATTGGGGCGCCGTGCCCTTCGTCTGCATCCAGGTGATCATGATCGGGCTGACCATCGCCTTCCCGCAAATGGTCATGCGCTACAAGGGTGCGGCCGTCGATCCGGGAACGATCGAGATCAACTTGCCTGATATGCCAGGCCTTGCGCCTCTCGGCACACCACCACCAGCCAACGGTGGCCCATCACCCGCGGCGCCACCGTTGAACGATCTCTCGCAGCCGCCGAATTTCGGCGAGACGCCGCCCGCCAAGCCGGCGGCGCCGGCGACCGACCTGTCGCAGCCGCCGAACTTCAACTGATGTGTGAACACTGAGAACCTGAGTGAGGATGTTATGAGAGCCGTGCGCCTGGAAGCCGTGGGCAGCATTGCGCTACGGGAGGTCGACAAGCCTGTTGCGGGACCGCAGGACGTTCTGGTGCGCGTCGAAGCCTGCGGCGTTTGCGGCACCGACCGTCACCTCCTCCACGGCGAATTCCCTTCGAGCCCACCGGTGACGCTTGGTCACGAATTCTGCGGCATCGTCGAGGCTGTCGGTGATGCGGTTTCCGGCATCGCCATCGGTGACCGTGTTACCGGCGATCCCAACATCTTCTGCGGACGCTGCAGTCATTGTCGGGCTGGCCGGGTCAATTTGTGCAGCAATCTCAGGGCCATCGGCATCCATCGCGACGGCGGCTTCGCCGACTACGTCGTGATGCCGCAGAGCCAGGCCTTTCTTCTGCCTGCGAACCTCAAGCCAACGCATGGCGCCTTCTGCGAGCCGCTGGCCTGCTGCCTGCACGCTGTCGACCTCGCCGGAATCAGACCCGGCGCTGCCGTGGTGGTGCTTGGTGGCGGCGTCATCGGCCTGCTTACCGTGCAATTGGCGAGGCTCGCAGGAGCGGCGACCATCATCCTGTCGACGCGGCAGGCCTCCCGCCGTGCGCTCGCCGAAGAGCTCGGTGCAACGACGACGGTCGACCCAAGCGCGGTCGACCCGATCGAGGCGATCGCCGGCCCAGCCGGCCTTGTGCCCGGCGGGGCCGACGTGGTGCTCGAATGCGCCGGTGTCCCCGATACCGTCGAACAATCGATGCGGCTGGCGAAGTCCGGCGGCTCGGTGGTGATCGTCGGCGTGATGCCGCAAGGCGTGAAAGTGCCCTTCGAACCGTTCGACATCCTGTTTCGCGAGCTGAAGGTTCTCGGCTCGTTCATCAATCCCTTCACCCACAGGCGGGCGGCGGACCTTGTCGCGTCCGGCGCAATCGAGATCGACAAGCTCATCTCAAGGCAGGTCGGCCTGGAGGAAGCCGCCTCGGTGATCGCCAATCCGGCAGCGCCGGGCGAGGTCAAGGTGTTGGTTGTGCCGGGCAGGGAATGAAGGGCAGCCTCAATCCTGCGGTGTTGGCGATTGGCGAAACGGCGATGACCGCGCCCCTCTCCCCGTCACTATACGGGGAGAGGATGCCGGCAGGCAGGTGAGGTGCAGCGTCAACGCTTGGAAAGATAAGCTATAATTTCGGGGCGGCTACCAAGCCCAAGGCGATCAATCGCCGAAGTTTGCGCCGCCCCTCATCCACCTGCCGGGACCTTCTCCCAGTATAGTGACGGGGAGAAGGGACAGATCCCAGCCTACAGTTTGCCGTTGCGCTGCTGGACCATCATGAAGGTGTCGTAATTGTACTCGGCCACCTGCGCCCACAGATAGTGCTCCTTGCGGAAGCCCTTGATCGAGTCCCAGATCTTCTTGAACGGTGCGTTGGTGGCTTCCATTTCGGTGTAGACCTCATTGGCCTTCTCGAAACAGGCGGCCATGATGTCCTGGCTGAACGGGCGCAATTTCGCGCCGCCGGCCACCAGCCGCTTCACCGCCGCAGGATTGAGAAAATCGTATTTCTGCAGCATGTTGGCGTCCGCCGCCTGCGCGGCGGTGTGCACAAGCGACTTGTAGGCGGGCGACAGCTCCTCGTACTTGGCCTTGTTGAACAAGAGATGGACGGTCGGGCCGCCTTCCCACCAGCCGGGATAATAGTAGTAGGGCGCGACCTTGTAGAAGCCGAGCTTCTCGTCGTCATAGGGGCCGACCCATTCGGCGGCGTCGATCGTGCCTTTTTCCAGCGCCGGATAGATGTCGCCACCGGCGATCTGCTGCGGCACGACGCCGAGCTTCTGCACCACTTTGCCGGCAAAGCCGCCGATGCGCATCTTGAGGCCGGACAGGTCGGCGACGGTGTTGATCTCCTTGCGGAACCAGCCGCCCATCTGCACGCCGGTGTTGCCGCCGGGCAGGCCGAAAAGACCCTGCGTGGCAAGAAACTCGTTGAACAGGTCGATGCCGCCGCCATGATAGTGCCAGGCGTTCATGCCGCGCGCGTTGAGCGAGAACGGCACCGCCGCACCGAGCGCCCATGTCGGGTCCTTGCCCCAATAATAGTATGACACCGTGTGGCAGGCCTCGACGGTGCCGGCAGTGGTGGCGTCGGCGGCCTGCAGGCCGGGCACGAGTTCGCCGGAGGCGAAGACCTGGACCTGGAAATTGCCGTCCGTCGCCTCAGACAGCATCTTGGAGAAGACTTCGGCGCCGCCATAGATCGTATCGAGTGACTTGGGAAAGGATGACGCCAACCGCCACGTCACTTTCGGATTGGACTGGGCGATTGCCGGTGCGGCTAGCGTAGCGGCAGCCGCCGCTGCGCCCACGCCGGTGACCCCGGCCTTGCGGATGAATGAACGACGATCCATGCAGTTCCTCCCTATTGGACCAACAACCGATATCAGGGACATCTCCTCACGTCCGGTATCGATTTGCCCGAAACAATACACGGGCAAAAGGTCGAGTCCAGCATGGTGGCGGGATTTGACGGCGGCGCTGGCGACAAATCCGCGGGCCGGCCGGCCAGCCTGCAACTATAGTCTAACGTTCGCCGCGTGGCCCATGCGAGATGGCGAAACTTGCCATGGAAAAGCGCCTTCGGATCGCCTATTTTGCAGGCACAATAGCTATTCGCTTCGCGCCAAATGGAATCCGGACCCAAAATGCACCAGCCGCTCGTCGCCATATCAACCGACGTCCGTCAGTTCGACAACTACACCTGGCATGCCGTCCCGCAGCAATATATCGAGGCAGCACTTTCCGGCGCCGGCGTGTTCCCGCTTTTGGTGCCGTCATTCGGTGACCGGCTCGACTTCGACGAGCTGTTGTCTTCGGTCGACGGTGTCATGGTCACTGGCTCGAAGTCCAACGTGCATCCATCGCTCTATGGCGGCGACGCCAGCGAAGCCAACGGCCCCTACGACCCGGC
Source organism: Mesorhizobium sp. M0062 (assembly GCF_040323125.1). Classification (NCBI taxonomy): domain Bacteria; kingdom Pseudomonadati; phylum Pseudomonadota; class Alphaproteobacteria; order Hyphomicrobiales; family Phyllobacteriaceae; genus Mesorhizobium; species Mesorhizobium sp. M0062. The sequence continues at coordinate 401,531 of NZ_JAMYUO010000001.1, read as the reverse complement.
GCGCGATTCCACCACGCTGCCGCTAATCCGCAAGGCGATCGAGCGCGGCGTGCCGCTGCTTGCCATCTGCCGCGGCATCCAGGAGTTGAACGTTGCGCTGGGCGGCACGCTTGGCACCGAGATCCAGGAGCGCGAAGGCTCGCTCGACCATCGCGCGCCGGTGAGCGACAACCAGGACGAACGCTTCGCCATTCACCAGACCATTTCGATCAAGCCGGGCAGCTGCCTGGCCGGCGTGTTTGGCGCCGGCGACATCAAGGTCAACTCGCTGCACCGCCAAGGCATCGACCGGCTCGGCTCGAAGCTGCAGGTCGAGGCGGTTGCCGGCGACGGCACGGTGGAGGCAGTTTCGGTGAAGGACGCCCGCGCCTTCGCCGTCGGCGTGCAATGGCACCCCGAATACTGGGTCAAGTCGGACGGCAACTCGGCCAAGATCTTCCGCGCCTTCGGCGATGCGGTGCGCCTGCATGCGGCGGCGAAGGCCGGCGCGCGGGCGGCGGCGGAATAAATCCCGACGATCAATTGCCGGCGGATTGATCCCGTTCGCCGGTTGTCGCCAGCGAAAGCAGCGGCGTGGCCGGAGCGTAGGATTCGTAGCCGTCGCCATCCGCAACCGAGAAGGTGACGATCGGGTCGGTGCCGTCGGCGCTGAACGCGATCGTGCCGTCCTCGCCCTCTCGCCAGAATTTTGCCCGCTCGATCCCCGGCAGCAGCCCGCGGCAGTTCGGCGCCACGGTCAACAGCGACAGGCCATCGTCAATCGCGGCGCCGCGGCTAACCGCGCAGTCGCCTTCGTCGCCATTGGCGACCAGCCTGAAGGTGGTTGCCGGCCTTGCTTCATTGGCCGAACTTTCACTGCTGCCGCCGTGAAACAGCTGAAAGCCGGCGAAAAGTGCCGCTGCCGCAATCAATGCCGGAAGTTTCGTCATCTTGCACTCCGCGCCCCCCGGCGCAGATGCAGAATGATTCCAAAGCGTTAAGCCGACGTTAACGAGTGTGGCAGACAGCCGCTCAGCTTCGTGGCTTGACTTGCGCCGTCTCCGGCACCGGGGTCAGTGGCCGGCGCTCGCTGAACCAGGATACGAGATTGTCGACGCACAGATCCGCCATGGCGCGGCGCGTGTGGTGCGAGGCCGAGCCGACATGGGGCAAAAGCGAGGTGTTGGGCGCCTCCAGCAAAGCCTTAGGCACATTCGGTTCATCGGCGAAAACATCGAGCCCGGCGGCGGCGATGGTGCCGTTGGCAAGCGCTGCGGCGAGGTCTGCCTCGTCGACCGTGCTGCCACGGCCGATGTTGACGAAAACGCCGTTGGCGCCAAGCGCCGCCAGGATTTCGGCATTGACCGCCTTCTCCGTGGAAGCGCCGCCCGGCACTACGGAAATCAGCGTATCGACCGCTTCGGCAAGGCCCTTCAGCGTCGGGTGGTATTCATAAGCCAGACCTTCGACCTTGCGCCTGTTGTGGTAGGCCACCGGCAGCCCGAACGCTTCCAGCCGGCGCGCAATGGCAAGGCCGATGCGGCCCATGCCGAAAATGCCGACATGCCGACCGCGCAAGGTCAGCCGGCTCAGCGGATAGTTGCCCTTCTTCACCCAACTGCCGTCGCGCAGCCATTTCTCGGCGTTGTAAAGTTCACGCACGGTGTTGAGCAAAAGGCCGATCGTGGTGTCGGCGACCTCCTCGGTCAAAACATCGGGGGTGTTGGTGACCATGATGTTTTTCTTGGCCGCATGGCCGGCATCGACCGAATCATAGCCGACGCCGAAGGAGGCGATGAGTTCGAGGTTGGGCAATGCATCCATCAATGCCGCATTGACGCCGGCGAAGGACGCAATGGCGCGCACGTCATGGCGCATCTCGTCGGTGACCAGGGCGGGATCGGCGCGCTCTATCTTGACCCGCTTGAAGGTGCGGTCGATGCGCTCGACCGCATGGTCGTTGAAATGTCCCGGCACCAGAACGGCGACGGTCTGCAACGCATCCGTCTTGGTCATGCACGCTCCACCGGCTTGCCGGTCGACTGGCGCACATGCAGTTCCGGCTTGATCAGTTCCTGTGACGGCCGTACCGCCTGTCCGTTCAATTTGTCGAGCAGCGCGCTGGCGGCACGGCGGCCAACCTCTCGCTGGCCATTCCAGACCGTGGTGAGCGCCGGTGTCGCGATTGCCGCCTCCTCGAGATCGTCATAGCCGGTGACCGATATGTCGGCGCCCGGCACCAGGCCGGCGCGGGCAATGCCGTTCATCAGCCCTATGGCGACGAGATCATTCCAGCAGCAGGCGGCGGTTGGCTTGTCTTTAAGCGCCAAAAACTGTCCAGCCGCCTCGAATCCGCCCTGCTTGGTGCGCGGCCCGGCAATGCGCCAGGACGGCCTGACTTCCAGCCCGGCGGCTTCCATGGCGTTGAGATAGCCCTGGTAGCGGTCGCGCCCGGTCGAGGTCTGGTCGGTGCCGCCGATCATGGCGATGCGCTTGTGGCCGAGCGAGATCAGGTGATTGGTGGCAAGTGCTGTGCCATAGGCATCGTCGCCGCGAAACACCGGCACGTCGGCGCCTTCCACGCTGCGTGCGATCAGCACCGCCGGCAGGCCGTTTTCTTCGGCCATGACGATGTCGGAAGCCGGCGTGCCGATGGCCGGCGACATGATGACGCCATCGGCGCCGAGCTGCAGCAGCGTGTCGATGAAGGTGCGCTGCTTTTCCAGCTGGTCGTAGTGGTTGGACAGGATAAAGGTCTGCCGGCTGCGATCGAGTTCGCTTTCGATGGAGCGCAGGATCTCGGCGAAGAACGGGTTCATGATGTCGTGCACGACGACGCCGACAATCCCCGAGCGCGAGGTGCGCAGTGAGGCGGCGCGGCGGTTGTAGATATACCCGATGGCCCGCGCATGCTCCTTGATGCGGTCACGCGTGGCGCCTGCGACCAGTGGACTGTCGCGCAAGGCGAGGGATACCGTGGCCGTTGAGACGCCAAGCGCATCCGCGATCGTCGAAAGCTTGATCTTTTGTGCCAGCCCTTCGCTCCCCGAGTTTTTTTAAAATTTTTTAAATGCGGCGTTATGCCATCGGATTCGGAGCAAATCAAAGTTTTTTCGCCAGCGCCTCCGCCTCGGCATCGACGGTCGTGCGATTGCGCAGCCGCAAACGGTGCTCGCGATGGATGATGTAAAGGCCGCTGGCGACGATGATGGCTGCACCCACCAGCGTCCAGCGGTCGGGGAACTGGTGGAAGATGATCCAGCCGGACAGGATCATCCAGACCATCTGCGAATAGGGGTACGGCGCCAGCGCCGTGGTGGTCGCCAGGCGGTAGGCCTGCACCAGCAGCCAGTGGCCGCCGGCGCCGAACACGCCCAGCATCACCAGTATGAACCAGTGCCAGCCATCCTGCGGCAGCCCATGCGAGAACGGCAGCATCGGCAGAAGCAGCACGGCCGGCGCCAGCGCCGAAAACAGGATCAGGCTTTCCGAGGTTTCGCTGGCTGACATCCGCCGCGTCATGATGACGTAAAAACTGTTCGACAGCATCGAGCCGAGCGCGAAAAGATGGCCGATGCCGAACACGCCGATGCCCGGCCTTGTAATGACGAGCACGCCGACAAAGCCCGACAGGATTGCCAGCCAGCGCCGCCAGCCGGCCCATTCACCAAGCAGCGGTCCGGCAAGGGCGGTGATCACCATCGGCCCGAAGAAGTAGATCGAGGTGGTCTCGGCCAGTTGAAGCGTTTTGAGCGCCATGACGTTGCACATCGTCGAGCCGAACAGCAGACCGCCGCGCAGGATGTGGGCCGGCAAATTGTTGGCGCGGAAGCGCGACGGCTCGCGCCAGCCGCGCAGGAAGACGCCGACAAGCAGGACATGGACGGTGAAGCGGGCCCAGGCGACGATCAGCGCCGAGACGCCGGCCAGCACCAGATATTTGCTCGATGTGTCGAGAAAGGTGAAAAAGACATAGGTCGAAAGCATGAACAGCATCGCCGCGGGCGGCGTTGCGCTTTCGTCTGATTTTGCGGGAACGTTCAATGTCAGGCCGGGCAGGGAGGATCAACGCTTAACCTTTGCGGCAATCGCCTGCGCCCGGCAAGCCAAAAGCGACTGGCACAACAGGAGCCGCGCGCAGGCTCAGCGCGGGCCGATCCTATGCCGGCTAAAGCGCCTCGCCGGATGCCACTTGCGCCTGGAGATGAAGCCACAACGCCTGGGCGACGGGTCCGTGCGGTCGGTCGCGCCGGCGCACCGCCGCCAGGGTCTCCGTCCGGCCGGGCAGATGTGCACCAGCGATCGAGATCAGCCTCCTATCCCGCAGTTCGTCCTCGATCAGCCATGCCGGCAGATGGCCCCAGGCCAATCCGTGAAGGATCAGTTCCTTCTTCATCAGATGATCCGGCACCGAGCACTGATGCGCACCGTCGACGGGAAATAGCTCTCCGGCGACGGCCGCCGCGCCGTGTCGCGGATCACGCACTGGGTGAAGGGCCGCATCTGCTCCGGCGCAATCTCGCGGCCAGGCGCGAACGGAAGGAACCCAGGCGCCACCACCGGCACGAGGGGCACCGCGCAGAGATGGATCCGCTCGAGATGCGGATCGGAAGGATCCGCGCGATGGAAGATGAGGTCAGCCTCTCCTTCCATCAACCGTTCGAGCGGACCGCCGACCGCCTCGTACTCCAGGTGCAGGCGTGTCCCGGTGCGTTCGGCAAAGAAGCCGCTGAGCATAGGCAGGATTTGCGGTCGCGGGCAGAGATCACCCACGACCACACGCAGGACCGTCTCCTCGCCACTCGCCAACTGGCCCGCATAGGTTCGCAGATGGTCGAGCTCGCGCAATGTCAGCTGCGCTCGCGCGTGAAACTCGCGGCCCGCCTCCGTCAGCCCCACCCGATATCCGCTGCGGTCGAGAAGTGTGAGCCTGAGCAACTGCTCGAGGCGTGCGACAGCGGCGAAGACGGATGGATGCGATCGGTTCAAGGCAAGGGCGGCCGCCTGGAAGCTGCCCTCGCTTGCCACGGCGTCAAAGCACCGTAGGTCGTGGAGTTTCAGACCATTCATTATCGCCAAAACCTACTGAGATTGTCCAATCATAGTAATTTTCCTGGATAATTACGAGGCCTAGGGTGGCTCATTCAAAGGGCGGCGGGAGCATCTAACTCCTTTCGCCAGGGTGAGATGAGGACCAGATGACTGACACGCTTTATTTTACGACGGGCGACGGCTGCCGGATCGCCTATCAGCTGGCGGGGGCCGGCCCTGTGCTTGTGCTCTCGAATTCCATTGCGACGAACCTGCATATGTGGGACCGGCAGCTAGCGGAACTTGCCGGATCTTTCCGGGTGCTGCGCTATGATCTGCGCGGCCACGGCAGTTCCGATGCTCCGGCCGGAGCCTATTCGCTTGATCGGCTGGGCCGCGACGTCCTTGAGCTGCTGGATGCGCTTCAAATCGCCCGCGTGCATTTCTGCGGGCTGTCGCTGGGCGGCTTCGTAGGGCAGTGGCTGGGTATCCATGCCTCGGAGCGCATCGAGCGTCTCATCCTTTCCAACACCTCGCCGCATCTCGGGCCGGCTTCTTACTTTGATGAGCAGATCAGGACTGTCCTTGCAGCGAGCAACATGTCGGCCACCGCGGACATGTTCATGCACAACTGGTTTCCCGCCTCGATGCTTGCCGGCCCAAACGAAACCGTCGACGCGTTCCGCGCGATGGTCCTGGCGACGCCGCCCCAAGGTCTCGCGGGATGCTTCGCCGCCGTACGCGATTGCGATCTGCGCCGGACTGTCTCCCTCATTACCGCGCCCACCCTGGTGATCGGTGGAGAAGACGACAAGGTAACGCTGGCAAGCCACAGCGAGGCGATCGCAGCCAGCATTCCCGGCGCCACGCTTACACTGCTTCCGGGCGTCCATATGCTGAACGTCGAGCGGCCGACTGAATTCATGAGCGCCGTTACACGCTTCCTGCTGAATTAGGCGTGCATGCGGGCGCCCTTGGTGATCTTGTCGACGAGTTTCTTGTCGGCACGCAGCGCGATGCCGACGATCTTGGCGTCCTCAGGCCCGAACTCGGCGAAGACCGCGCGGTTGGCCGCATCGAAGCCGGTGGCAAACATCTCCTCGACATAGGCTGACCCCGTCACGCCCCGCTCCAGCGCCTTCCGGTGGATGGAGTTGAGCGTCGGCCCATCGGCCGAAAGCACGATGACCGGCTGGATCGACAGAGGATTGTAAAGGTTGCCGGCGCGGTCGCGGTAGGGTTCGCCGATAATGGCGGGGAATTGCGCGACGATGCCGCTGGTCAGGAAGGCGGCGACGTTGAGCTTTTGCCAGACGGCGAGATCGTCCCGCAGCACGATTGCAAATTTCGTATCGAACACCAAAATGAGGACTCCGGAGCACGCCCATGAAGGGCAGGGATAGGTGATGACGCACGATCTAGAAGGTGAGGCGACGCAGGGTCTTGAACGTTCGTGCGCGGATGAAGACCGGATCGTCTCGGCGCCTGTTACCGCTGGCATCGAGCGCATCGAGGCGCATTTCCATGGCAACGCCTTCGACCTGCACCGTCATGATACGCTTGCCGTCGGCGTGACGCTTTCCGGTGTGCAGCGCTTCCACTACAGGGGCACTGTCAACCACAGCCTGCCCGGCCAGGTTATCGTGCTGCATCCCGACGAAGTGCACGATGGCGGCGCCGGGACCGAGGATGGTCTGCGCTACCGGATCCTCTATCTGGAGCCGTCACTGCTGCTCGACTGCCTCGACGGCGCGCCGCTGCCTTTCGTCAGGGATGCTGTGGTCAGCGATCCTGCCTTGCGTGGCACGCTGCTTTCGGCCCTGTCGCCGCTCGATGAGGAACTGGACGAGCTGTTCGTCGCCGATTTCGTTGCGGAGCTGGCGCAGCATCTGGGGCGTCATGCGGGACAGAAAGCAAAGCCGATGGGGAGGTCGGCCTCACGTGCGGCAGCGCTGGCGCGCGGCTATCTCGAGGAGAATGCGGAGCGGTCCGTTCGTTCCGATGAGCTGGAAGCCGTCACCGGGCTCGACCGCTATGCGCTGTCACGCCATTTTCGCGCGACCTATTCCACCAGCCCGCATCGGTTCCTGCTGATGCGCCGGCTGCAAAAGGCAAGACGGATGATCGAGGTGGGCGAGCCGCTGGCCGAGATTGCCGTTGGCGCCGGCTTCAGCGACCAGAGCCATTTCAACAGGCATTTCAAGAAAGCATTCGGCCTGACGCCCGGCCGCTGGTCGGCGCTGGTGCGCGGCCCTTCGGTGGCGGCCTAGCTCAAGACACGCGGCCGCCGTGCCGGTCAGTCGTCGATGTCGGCGTCGTCGTCGACGAGCACCAGCTCCTCGTTCGACAAATTGGCCTCGATGCGGGCGAGCAGCTTGAACAGCGTCTTCTGTTCTTTCTTGTCGAGGCCCTTCAACGCCTGCTTTTCGGTCTTCTTCACCGACTTCTCGATGGCGTGGATGATCTCGCGGCCGGTGTCGGTGAGAAAGATATGCGCCTGGCGTGCATCCGCGGAAGAGGCGCGCTTTTCCAAAAAGCCCTGGGCCTGCAGCCGGTTTATGGTCTTGGTGATGGTCGGCGGGCGCACGCCCAGGCGGCCGGCGAGATTGCCGGGCGTCTGGCCGTCCTCGCGGTCGAGCGTCAGCATGATCTGGTCCTGGCCGGCATAGAAGCCGTGCGCCAGAAGCCGCGCCGCCAGCGCGGTCCTTGCCAGCCTTGCCGCCGAATGCAGCCGGCTCATCGTTGCAGTCTTGTCCGCCTTGGCCATGGTGATCCCTCTTCGGCCGTACCGGTGCGTGCAGCATAGACGCAGCCGGCCGGTTGGCAATCGACGATCAAAAACATTCCGGCTTTCGAAACAGCTTTGCCGGCAAGCATTTGTGGTGCTCGAAATGGTGATGCCAGATGTTTATTTCAGTTAGATGACAAACGAGTTTCCGCCAAGGCGATTGCAACGGTTTGACGCGGCGCGGCTCAGCACAGGTCAATGAAGAGGCGTTTCCGGCGACACGTTGATGGTCGGCATCCCTCGCACTCGGCCTCTCGGGTCTACCCATCCGCTTCGTCAACCTGGGTCAAACACCCAAGCGGTTTGCCTCGTGCAAAAGGCCGGCACACATCCTATATGCCAACAATCCCTTCTTGCGGCCCGCAATTCCGTGGCCCAGCCATTTCGAGGCAAGATATGAGCGAAGCACAGACGCAAATCCCCGTGACCGTTCTCACCGGCTATCTCGGCGCCGGCAAGACGACGCTGCTCAACCGCATCCTGTCGGAAAACCATGGCAAGCGTTATGCCGTCATCGTCAATGAATTCGGCGAGATCGGCATCGACAATGATTTGATCGTGGAATCCGACGAGGAAATCTACGAAATGAACAATGGCTGCGTCTGCTGCACGGTGCGCGGCGACCTGATCCGCGTCGTCGAAGGCCTGATGCGCCGTCCCGGCCGCTTCGACGCCATCGTCGTCGAGACCACCGGCCTCGCCGATCCTGTGCCGGTGGCGCAGACCTTCTTCATGGACGACGACGTGCGCTCCAAGACCAAACTCGACGCTGTCGTGGCCCTGGTCGACGCCAAGCACCTGCCGCTCAGGTTGAAGGATTCCAAGGAAGCCGAGGACCAGATCGCCTTCGCCGATGTTGTCGTGCTGAACAAGACCGATCTGGTGACGCCCGAAGAGCTGGCCAAGGTCGAAGCCACCATCCGCGCCATCAACCCGGCGGCCAGGATTCACCGCACCACGCGCGCCGGCGTGGCGCTGTCCGAAGTGCTCGACCGCGGCGCCTTCGACCTGTCGCGCGCATTGGAAAACGATCCGCATTTTCTCGAGGCGCACGATCATGATCACGACCACCATGATCACGACCACGATCACCACGACCATGATCACGACCATCATCATCACGATCACGCGCATCCCTCCGAGATCCATGACGTGACCGTACAGTCGGTGTCGCTGCGCGGCGGCGAGATGGACCCGAAGAAATTCTTCCCGTGGATCGAGAAGATCACTCAGATGGAAGGTCCCAACATCCTGCGGCTGAAAGGCATCATCGCGCTCAAGGGCGACGACGAGCGCTATGTCATCCAGGGCGTGCACATGATCATCGAAGGCGACCACCAGCGCGCTTGGAAAGACGGCGAAAAGCATGAGAGCCGGCTGGTGTTCATCGGCCGCGAGCTTGACGCCGAACGGCTGAAGAAGAGCTTTGACGCCTGCCAGGCGGCTTGATTTCCGGACTCTATGGCGCTAGCGCTGCCCGCTCTTCCTTCTCCCCTTGTGGGAGAAGGTGGCCTCGCGAAGCGAGGTCGGATGAGGGGTGCTCCAGCTCGGCACCGACGGCGATCCGTTCAACACCCCTCATCCGTCTCGGCGCTGCGCGCCGATCCACCTTCTCCCACAAGGGGAGAAGGTTGACGCCAGGCCTGGCCGCCTCAGTGGCTTCCCGGGAGTGGTGACAGCTTCATTGGAATGGTCCTGATGCCCACAGTTGCTCCCCTCGACCTGGAAGGTCACTGCCTTGCCGCCGTCTTCCTCGACAACGTGCCGCATTTTGCGCTCGCCGATGGGACAGTTCATAGGCTCGACAACGGCCACAAGACAATTCAGGCCAATGACGGCCTGCTCTCCACGTTCCATGACGCCGCCAACGACCGCCTGATCACCGGCGGCGAGGACGGCAAGATTTTTGCCGTTGCCGGCGGCAATGTCAGCGAACTCGCCAGCGCCGGCAAGAAGTGGATCACCAGCGTCGCCGCCGGGCCGCAAGGCGCTATCGCCTATGCCACAGGCAAGACTGCGTTCGTGCGCTTTGCCGACGGCAGGACCAAAGAGTTTGCCCATCCACGTTCGGTCGAGGGGCTGGCCTTCTCCCCCAAGGGCATGCGCTTCGGCGTCGCCCGCTACAATGGCGCGACGCTGCATTTCCCGGCCGCCGAGGGCAGACCGGTGGAGCTGGAATGGGCCGGCGCCCATACCGGCGTGACCTTCTCGCCGGATGGCGCCTTCCTCGTCACCACCATGCAGGAAAACGCGCTGCATGGCTGGAAGCTCGCCGACGGCAAGCACATGCGCATGACCGGCTATCCCGGCAAGGTCAAAAGCCTGTCGTGGAGCGTGAAGGGCAAGTGGCTGGCGAGTTCCGGCGCGCCGGCGGCGATCGTCTGGCCGTTTTCGGGCAAGGACGGCCCGATGGGCAAGGCGCCGCTGGAGCTCGGCACGCGCGGCAACGCCATGGTGACATCGGTTGCCTGCCATCCGAGCCAGGATGTCGTCGCCGTCGGCTATGATGACGGCATGGTCATGGCGGTGCGCTTTACCGATGCCAAAGAGGTGCTGTTGCGCCGCCCGGGCATGGGCGCCATCACCGCGATGATGTGGGACAAGGAAGAGCGCCGGGTCGCCTTCGGCAGTGCCGCCGGCGACTGCGGCGTCATCGATATCTCGGCGTGACCTATTCGGCTCCGCACGACACCTTGCCGGTCAATTCTTTCGGCTTGCCGTCCTGTTCCGTGTCGGCGGCGTTGTCGTAGACGGCAAGCGTGTACCGGCCGTCATAGACGCCCTCGTCACTGGTCTTGGTCAGGATCGTCAGTTCGACAGAGTTGAATTTATCTCCGAGCTGATGCTCGTGGTAGACGTTCAGCCGCAACTCCTTGTCGTCCAGCCAGTACTGGGTGAGGTCGGAATCCTCGAAGACGGTCTTGCGCAGACTGTCGCCTTCCGGCCGGCCAAGTATCTCGAGATCGCCGCGAAAATTGAAGGTCGGGCCGCCCATACCTCTGGTGACCCCGGCGCCGACCTCGAATTGCACCGCTTTGTCATCGACGGAACACCAGACGCCGCCCGATGCGGAAGCCGCAGCGGCCGACAAGAGTAGCGCAATAGCGCAGATGATCGTCCGCATTTTTCTCCCCAAACCACAGACCCGATCGCATTGGCGCCCGACTGCGCCGGAAGGTCAAGTCTGCCGAACTTGCTGCTGACCCAATGCAGCGCACCAACACGGCCAATTGCGGTTGCCGTCGCCAATTGGGTAGTGTGCCGGCCGAGAGGGATTTCATGTACAGCACGAACAGTTCAAAGGCGTCCATTGGCGGTATCAGCCGTGACCGCATCGCTGCATTGCGGACAAGCGAGGCGAACACCTTCCGCAAGGCGCGGCCGAAATCGCAGGCCAAGGTCGGTAACGGCCTGCCAGGCTTCTTCGGCGGTGTGCCGATGCACTGGATGAACGACTGGCCGACGCCATTCCCGATCCTGGTCGAAAGCGCCAAGGGCGCCGCCATCACGGATATCGACGGCAACAGGCTGGACGATTTCTGCCTCGGCGACACCGGTTCGATGTTCGGCCATTCGCCGCCGCCGGTGGCGCGCGCCATCCGCCGCCAGGCCGGGCGCGGCCTGACCTATATGCTGCCTTCGGAGGATGCGCTGGCCATCGGGCCGCTGCTCACACAGCGTTTCGGTCTGCCGTTCTGGCAGATCGCCACCAGCGCCACCGACGCCAACCGCTTCGCGCTGCGCGTCGCCCGCGCCGTCACCGGCCGCGAAAAGATACTGGTCTTCAACGGCTGCTATCACGGCTCGGTCGACGAGACGATGGTCCGGATGGTCGACGGCAAGCCCGTGAATCGGCCGGGGCTGGCGGGTGAGTTTCGCGACCTGACCAAGACGGCGAAGGTCATTGAATTCAACGATGTCGCCGCGCTGCAAGCAGCGCTCAAGGACAAGGATGTCGCCTGCGTCATTGCTGAGCCGGTGCTGACCAATTCCTGCATGGTGCTGCCCGATCCGGGTTTTCACGACGCCTTGCGCAAACTGACGCGCGCGGCCGGAACGCTGCTGCTGATCGACGAGACCCACACCATCTCGACCGGCCCAGGGGGCTACACCAGAAAATTCGGGCTGCAGCCCGACCTTTTCGTGCTGGGCAAGCCGATCGCCGGTGGCGTGCCGGCAAGCGTGTGGGGCATGAGCGACGAGGTCGCCTCGCGCTATGCCGACTACAACCGAACCAAGGAGCCGGGCTATTCCGGCATGGGCACGACGCTGTCGGCGAACCCGCTGCAGTTCGCAGCCATGCGCGCAACGCTCGAAGAGGTGATGACGCAGGAGAATTATGCCCGGATGGATCGCCTCGCCCTGCGGCTCGATGCCGGGCTGACCGGCGTCATCGATCGCTACAATCTGCCCTGGCATGTCGCCCGCGTCGGCGCCCGCGTCGAGTTCATCTGCGCCCCTGGCCCGCTCAGGAACGGCGCCGAAGCCGAGACTGCCCATGCGCCGGAGCTTGAGGCGGCTATCCATGTCGCGCTGGTCAACCAGGGCGTGCTGATCGCGCCCTTTCACAACATGATGCTGATCTCACCGGCCACCACCGGCGCCCAGGTCAACCGGCTGATCACCGCCTTCGCCACGGTTGCGGCAAGGCTGACGGCATGAGACAAGCTGCCAAGCCAAACTCGAGTACACTAATCATGACTTCACCTTCGGGCTCGACGCCCGCCGAGGCGCAAGCCTTTCTCGACGCCCATCCCGAAATCGAAGCCTTCGATATCGTCTTGACCGACGCCAACGGGGTCGGCCGCGGCAAGATCGTGCGCCGGCATGAGCTGAAAAGCATCTTCGAGGGCGGCCGCCACATGCCGATCTCGATCCTCGGCCTCGACATCACCGGCGAGGATGTGCACGAAACCGGGCTGATCTGGACGACTGGAGACGGCGATCTCAGGGCATGGCCGATCCCCGGCACGCTGGTGCCGCTTTACGGCACGAACCCGCCGCGCGGCCAGTTGCTGATGGCGATGTACCATCTCGAGGGACAGCCTATGTCGTCGGACCCACGGCTGGCGCTGGCCAGGCAGGTCGACATCTTGGCGGCCAAGGGCCTCTATCCCGCCGGCGCCTTCGAACTCGAATTTTTCCTGCTTGCCAATGAGCGTGACGCCGACGGCAAGGTAAAACCGGCGGACGCCGTGCTCGACGGCCGCCGCTCGGCCAAGACGGAAGTCTATTCCGTCGACCATCTGCACGGCATGGAGCCGTTGTTTTCCGACATCTATGCCGCGGCTAAGGCGCAAGGCATTCCGGCCGAAACGGTGATTTCGGAATACGCGCCCGGCCAGTACGAGCTGACGCTGAATTACCGCAAGGATGTCATGCGGGCGGCCGACGACCTCGTCATGTTGAAGCGGCTGGTGCGGGCGCAGGCGCGCCGCCATGGTGTTACCGCCTGCTTCATGGCCAAGCCGATCGAAAAATATGCCGGCTCCGGCATGCATTTCCATGTTTCGCTGCAGGACAAGAACGGCCGCAACGTTTTTGCCGAAGCCGGCGGCGAAAGCTGGTCGCTGCCGCTGCTGCAGGGGCTCGGCGGGCTGATCCAGACCATGGCCGAATCGATGCTGGTGTTTGCGCCGCACGCCAATTCCTGGCGGCGCTTCGTCTCGCAGTCCTATGCGCCGGTGGCGCCGACCTGGGGCGTCAACAACCGTTCGGTGGCGCTGCGCGTGCCGGCCGGCGACGCCAAGAACCGGCGCATCGAGCACCGGCCGTCGGGCGTCGACGCCAATCCCTACCTGATCGCGGCAACGGTGCTGGCCGGCATCATCAAGGGTCTGGACGAAGGCCTCGACCCCGGCCCTGAAACCACTGGGAATGGCTATGAAGCCGCTGTCACGCGCACGACCATGCCGGTCGACTGGCGCGCCGCGATCGAGGCGGCGCGGGCCTCGAGCTTCCTGAAAGAGGCGCTTGGCGAGGATCTGCATCGCACCTTCGTGGCGATCAAGCAGTCGGAGTATCTGCGCGTCGCGCGTACGGTGAGCGAGCTGGACTACCACCTCTACCTGCACGAGGTCTGAGAGACCGTTTCGAAATTCTACTCCGGCGGCCATCGATGGTGGTTTCTGCGCTTCCGATGCTCACGGACCAAATGTCCGCTGCGCTTCGGTTCTCGAAACCACCACCATATGACTCGCCAGAGCGAATTTCGAAACGGTCTCTGATTGCCCTGACGGCGGGCGGCGATCACTTTTTCGCCGCCTGCATCAAATGAGGTGGCGCTGCAGCCTTCAAGAACATATCATGAACGGATGAGCGCGCCCACCGTCCGTGAAAAGCTGGCAATCCTGTCTGACGCCGCCAAATACGACGCCTCCTGTGCTTCGTCCGGCTCGGCGAAGAAGGATTCGCTCCAATCCGGCGGTATCGGCTCCACAGAAGGCATGGGCATCTGCCATTCCTACGCGCCGGATGGCCGCTGCATTTCGCTCCTGAAAATCCTGCTCACCAATTTCTGCATTTACGATTGCAGCTACTGCATGAACCGCTCGTCATCGAATGTGCGCCGCGCCCGCTTTAGCATCGACGAGGTGGTGAAGCTGACCATGGACTTTTATCGGCGCAACTACATCGAGGGCCTCTTCCTGTCCTCAGGAGTCATCCGCTCCCCGGACGAGACCATGGCCGAGATGGTGGAGGTGGCGCGGCGGCTGCGGCTGGACGAAAAATTCTCCGGCTATATTCATCTGAAGACCATTCCGGAAAGCTCGGCCGAACTGGTCGAGCAGGCCGGGCTCTACGCCGACCGGCTGTCTATCAATGTCGAACTGCCGACCGATGAGGGCGTGAAGAAACTGGCGCCGGAGAAGAAGCCGCAAACGATCCGGCTTTCCATGGCGAACCTGCGCCGGAAGATGGAGGAAAAGGCCGAGCCGACGTTGCGGACCAAGAAGCGCGAACGCTTTGCGCCCGGAGGTCAGTCGACGCAGATGATCGTCGGCGCCGACAAGACATCCGACGACGGTATCTTGCACTCCAGTGCGCGGCTCTATGGCAGCTACCATCTGCGGCGCGTCTATTACTCCGCCTTCAGCCCGATCCCGGATTCGTCATCGTCGCTGCCGCTCCAGAAACCGCCGCTGATGCGCGAGCACCGGCTCTATCAGGCCGACTGGCTGATGCGCTTCTACGGCTTTTCGCAGCCGGAAATCCTCGCCGGCAGCAGCGACGGCATGCTCGATCTCGCCATTGACCCCAAGCTCGCCTGGGCTTTGCGCAATCGGGCGAGGTTTCCCGTCGACATCAACCGCGCCGATCGGGAAGCGCTGCTGCGGGTTCCGGGTCTGGGCACCAAGGTGGTGGCGAAGATCCTTGAAACCCGCCGCCACCGACGTATGCGGCTGGAAGATGTCGGACGGATCTGCCATTCGATCGCCAAGCTGAGGCCCTTCATCATCGCCGAAGGCTGGTCGCCGGGCGGACTCACCGACAAGACAGGCCTGCGCGATACGATCGTAAAGTCCTGCGAACAACTGTCGCTGTTTTGACCATGCAGCCGGCCCAGCTCGACCTTGCCCGATACACTGTCCGGCTAGCGAGCCAGACCGATTTCGCCGGTTGGCGCGATGCGGCACGGCGTCTGACGCTGAATGAGGTCCGGCCTGAGGATATTAGTTGGGGTGTCGGGTCCGACGCCAATGATCCTCGAGATGCCTTGCCGGCGGTGCCAGAGGGCGCGCAGCTTACCGTCCCGCGCGAGTTCATCGCCCATGCCGAAACCGCCTTCTGCCACTCCGACCCCGGCCGGTTTGCCTTTCTCTACTGGATGCTTTGTCGCCTGCGCACCGAGCCGAAACTGCTGGCGATCGCATCCGATCCCGACACCAGGCGGCTCGAAGCCATGGAAAAGGCGGTGCGGCGCGACAGCCATAAGATGCATGCCTTCGTACGCTTCCGGAAGATCGGCTACGGCGAGGACGAGCGCTACGTCGCCTGGTTCGAGCCGGAGCATTTCATTGTCGAGCGCAACGCGGATTTCTTCGTCCGGCGGTTCACCGGCATGCGCTGGACCGTCCTGACGCCCTATGCCTCCGCCGACTGGAATGGCGAAAGGCTGGCGATCGGCCCGGGTGCGGCCAAGGGCGATGCACCCGATCAGGACGACACCGAGGCGTTGTGGCTGACCTATTTCCAGAACATCTTCAACCCGGCGCGGCTCAAGGTGAAGGCGATGCAGAAGGAGATGCCGAAGAAATATTGGCGGAACCTTCCCGAGGCCTCGCTCATTCCAGATCTGATCGCAGGAGCGGACGAGGCCGCTATAGCCATGATTGCCAGACAACCGACGACGCCGGCGCCGCACCACGCCAAGCTGCAGGCAAGACATTGGCCGAAGCCCGAGCCGGCCGAGGCGCCGGATGAAGACGATGCCAAGACGATTTCCGATTTGCGCGAGGCTGCAAAGGGTTGTCGTCGCTGCCCGCTCTGGCGCGACGCGACACAGACCGTGTTCGGCGAGGGGCCGGATGACGCCAAAGTGGTCTTCGTCGGCGAACAACCTGGCGATCAGGAAGATCTCGCCGGCAAACCTTTTGTCGGGCCAGCGGGCAAAGTGTTCGATGCAATTCTCGATGACGCAGGCGTCGACCGGCAAAAAGTCTACGTCACCAACGCCGTCAAGCACTTCAAGTTCGAGCCGCGCGGCAAGCGCCGCATCCACTCGAAGCCAAATACCGGCGAAGTCCAGGCCTGCCGCTGGTGGATCGGCCGGGAGCTTGAGCTGATCAAGCCGGACCTCGCCGTGGCGCTTGGGGCAACGGCGGCGTTGTCGCTGCTGGGCAAGGCCATTGCCGTGACGAAAATGCGCGGCCAGTTGATCGAACGCGAGGATGGCTTGCGCGTGTTCATCACCATCCACCCGTCCTTTATCCTGCGCATTCACGAGCCGACGGACAAGGAGGCTGAGCGCGAGCGGTTCCTAAAGGATATGAAAGAGGTGAAGCGGCTGATGGGGTCGTGAGATGAGCGAAAGCCTCAGCGACATCGTCATCCGCGGGCGGAACAAGGAGCTTCGCTCCTGCTTCGCCCAGGGATGACGAAGCTGAGTGGCTTCACGGTCGTGAATCCAACGTTGGAAACTTCGGCCGCCACGGCCGAATTAACTGATCAGGATTGCCCTCAGATCATTCACATTCGTACCCGTCGGCCCCGGCACGAACAGATCGCCGATCGCGTTGAACGCCGTCCAGGCATTGTTGCCGGCCAGCATCGCCTTGGCGTCGATGCCGGCGGCACGCATGCGCGAGACGGTCGAGCCATCGGCAAAGGCGCCGGCATTGTCTTCCGAGCCATCGATGCCGTCGGTATCGGCGGCCAGTGCATGAATACCTTCCGCGCCGCTGATGCCGATGGCAAAGGCGAGCAGGAATTCGGAGTTGCGGCCGCCCTTGCCCCTTTTTCCGTCAACAGGGGCCCGCAAAGTCACGGTCGTCTCGCCGCCGGACAGGATCAGCACCGGCTTTTGGAACGGCCGGTTGCGCGTCGCCACTTCGCGCGCAATGGCTGCATGCACGCCACCGACCTCGCGCGCCTCGCCCTCGATGGAATCGGAGAGGATGACGGCTTCGATGCTTTGCCGTTTTGCCTCAGCGGCTGCCGCTTCCAGCGATACGCCAGCCGAGGCGATCAGGTGCACTTCATTGCGTGAAAAGCGCTGGTCATCCGTATCTGGCGCATCGGCCTCTGGCGAGTTGATGTGCGCCATGACGGCGTCGGGCAGCTTCATGCCATAGGCCGCTATCGAGGCCAGCGCATCGGCGCGGTTGCCGGAGTCGGGCACGGTCGGGCCGGAGGCCACCAGGGCCGGGTTGTCGCCGGGAATGTCACAGACAACCAGTGATACCAGTTTGGCCGGCCAGGCGGCAGCTGCCAGCCGGCCGCCCTTGATGGTTGAGACATGCTTGCGGATGGTGTTCATGGCCGCGATCGGCGCGCCGGAGGCGAGCAGCGCCTCGTTGACGGCGATTTCGTCGGCGAGCGTCAGGCCAGCGGCAGGCGACGGCAGCAGCGCCGATCCTCCGCCCGATATCAGCGCCACTACCAGGTCGTCCGCAGTCAGCCTTTGCACCTTTTCGAGCAGGCGCCGCGACGCCTCAAGACCGGCAGCGTCCGGCACCGGATGTGCCGCCTCGATGATTTCGATGCGCTCGCATTTGGCGCCATAGCCGTAGCGGGTGACGACCAGCCCTTCGATTGGGCCATCCCACACCTTCTCGAACGCGGCGGCCATCTGCGCCGAGCCCTTGCCGGCGCCGATGACGATGGTGCGGCCCTTCGGCTTGGCCGGAAGGTGATCCCTGATCGTTCGTTCCGGATCGGCAGCGGCAACAGCGGCATTGAAGATCGAGATGAGAAAGGATTTTGGGTCGAGCACGGTCATAATTGGCCGCCATCCGCGGTTTGCGAGCTTCCGAAAAGCCGGCGCCGCCCCTCACCCTTACCCTCTCCCCGTATAGAGACGGGGAGAGGGGTTCGCCGGCGTTGGGGTGCTTCTCTTCTCCCCGTCACTATACGGGGAGAAGGTGCCGGCAGGCGGATGAGGGGCAGCGCTAGCGTCACGATTTATCTTCCGGCGGCAGCGCCAATTGTGTCCGATCAACGCCGAGATGATCGCACAGTGCATCGACGACGACGCCGTGGTCCTGGCGTTCCGGCAGGCCGGAGACGGCGATGACGCCGATCACGCCAGCCCCCTTTACAGTCACCGGAAACCCGCCGCCGGCCAGTACGTAATCAGCAATATCCAGCCCCTCGCCGACCTTGAAGGTGCGGTCCGGTCGCTGCTGTTCCAGCACCAGGCGATAGGTGCTCCTGAGGTAGCGCTTGACCACGTTGATCTTGCGTCGAGCCCAATCGGGGTTGGAGGCGTTCGAACCCGGCAGCGCGGCATAGAACAGCGGCCGATCCCACAGCCTGATATCGATGATGATGGGCAGCTTTTCGGCCAGCGCCCGCTCGCGGATCGCCGCGCCGACCTTGAAGGCGACGGCCTCGTCGAAGGCCGGGAAGACCAGCGTCTCTTCCTGTTTCTGGATCAGAGCGATGTCGTCTGCGGCGGCCATTTTTGTTCTCCGAAATCGTCACAAATCGTGTGTACGACAAGCTCCGCCCGGTCAAGGTCTCGTCGCGGTGGTGGTCTTGCCCCGCCAGGGTCGCCCCCCACTCCGTCGAGCTTCTCTCGACACCTCTCCCCCGATCGACGGGGTAGAGGAAGGGCGCCAAGCTGTCCGAACCGGCGCCCGTCCTCCGAAGCAAAGGCTCCCTTCCTCACCCTCGGAGGGGGATAGGTGGCGCCGCGAAGCGGCGACGGAGTGGGGGAACCACTTGGCAACCAGGCGCAATCATCATCTTGTCCCGCGCGGATGATGGGTCCTAACCGGCGATTATATCACTCTTGGCAGGCCGCCCCGCGACATAGACCTCGCGCACCGCGCGGTCGTCGCCCAGCGTCTGCAGCAGGAACAGCTCCTCCGCCAGCGTCTCCACAGTCTCCATCCTCAGCCGCATCGCCGGCGTGGCGCGGGCGTCGAGCACGGTGATGTCGGCATCGGTGCCTTCATCCAGCGTGCCGACCTTGTCCGCCATAGACAGCGCCTCGGCATTGCCACGTGTTAATTGCCAGAAGGACTGGAACGGGTTCAGCTTTTCGCCAGTCAGCGCGATCACCTTGTAGCCCTCGTCCATGGTGCGCAGCATCGAATAGTTGGTGCCGCCGCCGACATCGCTGGCCGCGGCGATGCGCAGCGGCTTGTCGCGGCGCCGAAAGCGCTGGTAGTCGAACAGGCCGGAGCCGAGGAACAGGTTCGAGGTCGGGCAGAACACCGCCACCGAGCCTGAGTCCGACAGCGCATCGGCCTCTCGTTCCGAGAGATGGATGCAGTGGCCGAACAGGCTCTTTGGCCCCAGCAGGCCATACTGCTCGTAGACATCGGTGTAGTCGCGCGCCTGCGGATAGAGTTTTTGCGTGAAGGCGATTTCGGCGTGGTTTTCCGACAGATGCGTCTGCATGTGCAGGTCGGGGTTTTCGCGGCAGAGCGTGCCGGCCATCTCCAGCTGCTCGGGCGAGGAGGTGATGGCGAAGCGCGGCGTGATCGCATAAAGCTGGCGGCCCTTGCCGTGCCATTCCGCAATCAGCGCCTTCGTATCGTCATAGCCGGATTGCGGCGTGTCGAGCACGCCTGCCGGCGCATTGCGGTCCATCATCACCTTGCCGGCAATGTTGAGCATGCCGCGCGCATGCGATTCGGCAAAGAACGCTTCGGCAGACGCCTTGTGCACCGAGCAGTAGGCGGCGACCGTCGTCGTGCCGTGGCGCACCATCTCGTCCAGGAACAGCCGGGCGATGCGGCGGCCATGCTGGGCGTTGGCGAATTTGGTCTCTTCGGGAAAGGTGTAGGTGTTCAGCCAGTCGAGCAGTTCGGCGCCGTAGGAGGCAATGACCTGCATCTGCGGGAAATGCGCATGCGCATCGATGAAGCCGGGCAGCAGCAGATGCGGCCGATGATCGATCTTTTTCGCACCGTCGCCCGCTTGCTTTTCGACTTCCGTGTAGCTGCCCACGGCAACGATCCGGCCGTCGCGGATCAGCAGGCCGCCATCTTCCTCGTAGCGCCAGGCGGCATGGTCGTCGATGGCTTCGGGCCAGCGCAAGAAGCTTAGCGTGCGGCCGCGCAGAAGTGTGGAGGTCATCCCTATTTCCCTGCGCCTTCGAACCAGGCGACCAGCAGCGCCCGTTCCTTGTCGCTGATCTGGGTGACGTTGGCCGGCGGCATGGCGTGGCTGCGCCCAGCTTGCAGGTAGATCTCGCGCGCATGCTCGGCGATGCCGGCATCTGTGTCGAGCATCACGCCCTTCGGCGCATGGTAGATGCCTTCATAGACCGGCTCGGCCGTATGGCACATCGAGCAGCGGCCAAGCACGGTGTCGCGCACCGCCGGGAAATGCGACGAGGCGATATAGACTTCGGCCGCGGCGGATGCCTTGAGCTCGCCGGTCAGTATTTTCGGCGCTGTCGACAGCCACATGATGATGACGAACAGCACCGCAGCCGCCATCCAGGTCCAGTGCGGGTTGCCGGCACGCTTATGCACGGTGTTGAAATAGTGCCGGATCAAGACGCCGATGATGAACACCAGCGAGGCGATGACCCAGTTGAACTCCGTCGCAAACGCCAGCGGATAGTGGTTCGACAGCATCAGGAACAGCACGGGCAGCGTCAGGTAATTGTTGTGCAGCGAGCGCTGCTTGGCGATCTTGCCGTATTTCGGGTCGGGCTTGCGGCCGGCTATCAGGTCGGCGACGACGATCTTCTGGTTTGGAATAATCACCATGAAGACATTGGCCGACATGATCGTGGCGGTGATGGCGCCCAGATGCAGGAAAGCGGCGCGGCCGGTGAACAGATGCGTCAGCCCCCAGGCGATGAACACCAGCACGCCATAGAGCACCAGCATCAGTCCGGTGTCACTTTTGCCGAGCGGCGACCGGCAGAGCAGATCGTAGACAACCCAGCCGACGCCGATCGTCGCCATCGACAGCAGGATGCCCACGGGAACCGACATGGACAGCACATTGGGGTCGATTAGGAACAAATCGGCGCCGGCATAGTAGACCACGCACAGCATGGCGAAGCCGGACAGCCAGGTGGCGTAGGATTCCCATTTGAACCAGGTCAGGTGTTCCGGCATTTCGGCCGGCGCCACCAGATATTTCTGGATGTGGTAGAAGCCGCCGCCATGCACCTGCCATTCCTCGCCGAATGCGCCGACCGGCATGCCGGGGCGCTGGCGCAGGCCAAGGTCGAGCGCGACGAAATAGAAGGACGAGCCGATCCAGGCGATGCCGGTGACGACGTGCAGCCAGCGCACGGCGAAACTCAGCCAGTCCCAGAAAATCGCGAAATCCATCATTTGAAATCGTCCCTGCCGATCGGCTGACTTTACGGTGTGGGGCGCAAACGAAAAGAGGCGAGGTGTACGATGACTTTCAAAAAAAAATGGAAAATACTAGGCTGACCACGTACGCCGCCACATAAAGAGCCACGAATGGCCTATCTCGACAACATCGCCGTCTTCGTCCGCGTCGTCGAGCTTGGTAATCTCTCGGCGGCAGGCCGCGACATGCGCATTTCGCCGGCGGTCGCCTCCAACCGCATCAAGGAGCTGGAAAAACACCTCGGCGTGCGGCTGTTCAACCGCACCACACGGCAATTGATGCCGACGGAGCATGGCACGGTGTTCTACTCCGGCGCCAAGCAGGTGCTGGAGGCGATCACCGAGGCGGAAGCCGCGGTCTCGGCTCTTTCCGGCCAACCGCGCGGCACCATCAAGGTGACCGCACCGCTCGGCCTCGGACGGCGGCTGGTGGCGTCGGGCATTCCGGATTTCCACGACAAATACCCCGATATCGAGGTGCGGCTGAGGCTCTCCGACCACAATATCGACATCATGAAGGAAGGCATCGACGTCGCCTTCAAGCTCGGCATCATCGAGGATTCCAGCCTGCGGATGCGCGGGATCATGGAATGTGAACGCGTGCTGGTGGCGGCACCGAAATATCTCGAAGCGCGCGGCGAGCCGGTGGAGCCACAGGAGCTGATCGGCAAGAAGCACGACTGCCTGATGCTGCGCTATTCCGGGGCGCGCGAATATGTCTGGACGCTGCAGACGCCGTCCGGCCCGCAGAAATTCGAGGTGCACGGCCCCTACGACACCGACGATGGCGATGTGCTGACCGGCTGGGCGCTGTCGGGCCGCGGCATCATCAACAAGCCGCGCTTCGAGGTCGAACCCTTCATCCGCGACCGGCGGCTGCAGGTCATCCTGGCCAGCACGCCGCCAACGCCGGTGCAGTTCGCCGCCGTCTATCCGCACAAGAAGCTGCAGGACCCGAAGGTGCGGCTGTTGCTCGACTTCATGGCCGAGCGTTGCCAGCGGCTGATCAAGGATTTGCTGGCCGGCAAGTGAGGGGCTGTTGGCCCAGTCGCCAGGGTTGTCTTACAAGCAGGTGACCTTAGGTTCGCATACGCTGCCCTATGATCGATGGTCCCATGCCGACTGACCAGCAAGCCACAATGCATCTTGCCGTTTCGCTCAACATTACTTCCGGGCAGCCGCTCGGGTTTAGCGACCTGGCCGGCTTTGCCAAGCAAGCGGAAGCGGCTGGGCTGGACATGATTGTCCTCGATGATTCCGCGCCGAACAGCGCCGGGTCGAGTTCTTTCGAAGCGACGACCTTGCTGGCGGCGCTGGCGACGGTGACAAGTCGGATCGGCCTTGTCGCTGCAGCCTCGACGGTGGCTCACCAGCCGTACAATCTGGCGCGCCGTTTTGCTTCGCTCGACATCATCAGCCATGGCCGCGCCGGCTGGCACGCGACCATGGCGCAGGCCCCACGGGAAGCCGCCAATTTCAGCCGGCCGGATGGATTTTCCGACGATGTGTTCCGCCGCCGCACGCAGGAATACATCGGCATCGTTCAGCGCCTGTGGCAGGGCTGGGATGCCGACGCGCTGCTGTTCGACAAGGCCGGCGGCCGCTTCCACGATCCCGAAAAAATGCACCTGCTCGACCACAAGGGCGAATTTTTCTCCGTGCGCGGGCCGCTGAACGTCGCGCGCTCGCCGCAGGATACGCCGGTGCTGGTGCTGTCCGGCCTGTCCGAGGCCGACCTGGATATCGCCGCCCGCACCGCCGATGTCGTCCTGCTGGACAGACCCACAGAGGACGCCAAGGCGCGCCATGACGATCTCAAGCGCCGCGTTGTGGCCTGCGGACGCGATCCGGGTGCGGTCAAGCTGCTGCTGAACGTTGGCGCAGATGTCGCTGCTAACGCGCTCGAAACATTGTTCAGCTCGCAAAGCTGCGACGGGTTCAACATCGCAATACCGCCTGCCGCGATTGACGGTTTCATCGGCCGCGTGCTGCCGGAATTGCAGCGCCGCAGCCTCGTCCGCCCGGATTATCCCGGCACCACCTTGCGCTCGCATCTCAGACTTGCCGGAGGAGCGCAATGACCCGCCAGATGAAGCTTGGCGCCTTCCTGTGGGCGACGGGCCACCACATCGCCGCCTGGCGTCACCCCAAGGCGCATGTCACGGCAGGCATCGACATCGATCATTACATCCGGCTGGCGCGCACGGCGGAAGCGGCGAAGTTCGACATGGTGTTCTGCGAGGACGCCGCCGGCCTGCGCGAAGCCAATGTCGGCATCGCCAGCCAGACCTCACGCTCGATCGGCTTCGAGCCGATCAGCCTGCTGTCCGCGCTCGCCGTCCAGACCAGCCGCATCGGCCTCGTTTCGACGGCCTCGACCAGCTACAACGAGCCCTATGGGCTGGCGCGCACCTTTCTGTCGCTCGATCATCTGAGTGGTGGCCGGGCTGGCTGGAACCTGGTGACGTCGGCCAGCCCCATCGAAGCCGCCAATTTCGGCGCGACGGGCCTGAAACCCCATGCCGACCGCTACGAGCGGGCGCGCGAATTCGCCGAGGTGGTATCGGGACTTTGGCAAGGCAGTGGCTTTCACTGTCACAACGGCCAGAGCTTTTCGGTGCGCGACCCGCTCGACCTGCCGCGCTCGCCGCAGGGCGCGCCGGTGATGGTGCAGGCCGGCGCCTCGGATGTCGGCCGCGACCTTGCCGCACGCACGGCCGACGTGGTGTTCACGGCGGCGCAGACCCTCGAGGAAGCCAAGGCCTTTTACGACGACCTCAAGGGCCGTATGGCGGCCTATGGGCGGGAACCCGACGACATCAAGATCATGCCCGGCGTCTCCCCGGTGGTGGCGGAAACCGAGGCCGAAGCGCGGGAGAAACAGGAGGAATTGCAGGCGCTGATCCCTGACGATGTCGGCGTGGCGCTGCTGTCCAGCTATCTCAGCATCTCCGATCTCGGGAGCTATCCGATCGACGGACCGATGCCCGAGCTGCCGGAGACCGAGGGCATGAAAAGCCGCCAGGCGCTGGTCATCGAACAATCGCGCCGCGACGGCCTGTCGATCCGCCAGCTTGCGCGCCATTTCGCCGGCGCACGTGGCCATTGGCGTATCGTCGGCACGCCGGCGCAGATCGCTGACGAATTGCAGGCGCGGTTCGAGGGCGGCGGCGCGGACGGCTTCAACGTCATGCCGTCATACTTCCCCGGCGAGCTCGATGCCTTTGCCACGCTGGTGGTGCCGGAACTGCAGCGGCGCGGACTGTTCCGTCGGGAATACGAAGGCAGCACCTTGCGAGATCATCTCGGCCTGAAGCGGCCTGCTTAGCCGCGCCGAAGCTTAGCCGGCCATCATCTTGTGCTGGACTTCATGGTCGGCATTCGGCGCGGTGTTGTGAACGACCAGTGCCGTCATGATCTCGGCTGCCGCGAGCGCCGCGATCACCGGCGGGCGCTTGTCCCTGACGGCGTCGCCGCCGATCGGGGAGACGAGGCGGGCCAACTCAGCCTCCGTGCCATCCGCCGATTTCAGGATCCAGTTCCTGAACGTCGCTCTCTTGGTTTTCGAGCCGATCATGCCGACATAGGCCGCGTCGTCGCGCTTCAGCGCCTCGGCGACGATGAGGAAATCCAGCGCATGGTCGTGGGTGAGGATGGCGAAGGCGGTGCCGGCGGGAGCGTTTCGCACCTCGGCCTCGGGCATCGGCGTCAGCCGCCTCTCGACCGTCTCCGGCATACCTTCCAGCGCTTCGGCCCGCGTCTCAATGACGACGCCATGCACGGGAAGAAGTGCTACCGTCGCGGCCAGCGCCTGGCCGACATGGCCGCCGCCGAAGATATAAACATGCGGCAGGTGGGCTTCCTCGGCTTCTGCGGCCGCGATCAGCTCGGCAGTAAGCGCGGCATCGACGATACGGATCAAGACTTCGACGCGCCCGCCGCAGCACTGGCCGATCTCGGGGCCTAGCGGCACGTCAAGCGTGGCGCAAACTTCGTCGAAGCCGATGCGGGCTTCTTTACCCTCCCCCTTGTGGGGAGGGTCGGTGAGCGGACGCCGTGTAGCGGCGTCAGCGAAACGGGGTGGCTTGGCACGATCGTCCGCACCCCCACCCCCCCGCGGGGGGGGGGGGGGGGGCCCCCCCCCCCCCCCCGGGCGGCGTGCCCCCCCCGACCCTCCCCACAAGGGGGAGGGTGAAGACCCCACCATCTGCCTCGCCTTGTCGATCGCGATGTACTCGAGCTGACCGCCGCCGATCGTGCCAAAAATCGCCGCCTGCGAGACGAGCATGAAGGCGCCCTTCTCGCGGGGGGTCGAGCCCTTGGTACTGGCCACTTCGACCAAGGCAAACCGGTCGGCGCTGGCGAGAAAAGCTCTGAGCCTTTGCACTTTCGACTTCATATTTCGCATTCCCGTACGGGAAATATAGGGTTTTTCAGTCTGAATTCCACGTTTTGCCAGAATCCAGGTCAGAGTCAGGCGCTATTCTTGGCTTCACCCTTCAGCCGTTCGATCGCCATCAGCACCCGTTCTGGTGTTGCAGGAGCGTCGAGACGCGGACAGACCTTATGATCGGCCACACTTGCCACCGCGTCCGACAGCGCATGCAGCACAGACATGCCGAGCGGGAAGGGCGGTTCGCCGACCGCCTTGGAACGGTGCACCGTCGGCTCGTTGGCCTCCGGCCAGTCGGCCAGCGTGACGTTGAATATCTTCGGCCGGTCGGACGCGAGCGGGATCTTATAGGTCGACGGCGCATGCGTGCGCAGCCGGCCCTTGCCGTCCCACCACAGCTCCTCCGTCGTCAGCCAGCCCATGCCCTGGATGAAGCCGCCCTCGATCTGGCCGAGATCGATGGCGCGGTTCAGCGAGCGGCCGGTTTCATGCAATATGTCGGTGCGCTCGACGACATATTCGCCGGTCAGCGTGTCGACCGAGACTTCCGAGCACGAGGCGCCATAGGCGAAATAATAGAACGGACGGCCCTCGCCCTTGTCACGGTTCCAGTGGATTTTCGGCGTCTTGTAAAAACCCGCCGCCGACAGTTGGATGCGGGCCATATAGGCCTGCTTGACGAGGTCGGTGAAGGCGATCTCCTGGTTGCCGATGCGCACCCGGTTGGGCAGGAAAAGCACCTGCTCGCGCGGCACCTGGTATTTTTCGGCGGCGAAGTCGGTCAGCCGTTCCTTGATCTGGCGGGCGCCGTTCTGCGCCGCCATGCCGTTGAGGTCGGTGCCGGACGACGCCGCGGTGGCCGAAGTGTTGGGCACCTTGCCGGTGGTCGTCGCGGTGATCTTGACCTGGTCGAGGTCGATCTGGAACTCTTCCGCCACCACCTGCGCCACCTTGACGTAGAGGCCTTGCCCCATCTCGGTGCCGCCGTGATTCAGATGCACCGAACCGTCGGTGTAGACATGCACCAGCGCGCCGGCCTGGTTGTAGTGGGTGGCCGTGAAAGAGATGCCGAATTTGACCGGCGTCAGCGCCAGGCCGCGCTTGATGAAGCGGCTGTTGGCGTTGAAGGCCTGGATGATGCGGCGGCGCCCCGCATAGTCGGCGCTCGCCTCCAGCTCGGCGACGATGCGGTGGATGATGTTGTCCTCGACCGTCTGGTGATACGGGGTGACGTTGCGGCCCCCGTCCTTATCACCACTGGTGCCATAAAAATTCTGCTTGCGGATTTCGAGCGGGTCCTTGCCGACGGCAAAGGCAACCTCGTCGATGACGCGTTCGGCACCGACCATCCCTTGCGGGCCGCCGAAGCCGCGAAACGCCGTGTTCGACACGGTGTTGGTGTAAAGCGGCGCCGATTGCGCATGCACCGCCGGCCAGAAATAGGTGTTGTCGCAATGGAACAGCGCGCGGTCGGTGACCGGGCCGGACAGGTCCGATGAAAAGCCGCAACGCGCCGCGAACATGAAGTCGACGCCAAGAATGTTGCCGGCGTCGTCGAAACCTACTTCGTAGTCGACGAGGAAGTCATGGCGCTTGCCGGTGGCAATCATGTCGTCGTCACGGTCGGGCCGGATCTTGACCGCGCGATGGTGCTTCTTGGCGGCGATCGCCGCCAATGCCGCAAACTGGTTGCCTTGCGTCTCCTTCCCGCCGAAGCCACCGCCCATACGGCGGATTTCCACCGTGATGGCATTGCTCGGCACGCCCAGCACATGGCTGACCATATGCTGCACTTCGCTCGGATGCTGGGTCGAGGAATAGATGGTGACGTCCTGGTCCTCGCCGGGAATGGCCACGGCGATATGGCCTTCGAGATAGAAATGCTCTTGGCCGCCGATGCGCATCTTGCCCTTCAGCCGGCGCGGCGCCGCCTTGATCGCGGCAGCGGCATCGCCACGCTTCAGCGTGAGCGGCGGCGTGACCAGCTTGTCCTTGCGGGGGTCGAGATCGCCAATGTCGGTGACGAAAGGCAATGGACTGTATTCGACCTTGGCCAGCCGGGTGGCGCGGCGCGCCTGTTCGCGCGTCTTGGCAATAACGCAGAAGATCGGCTGACCATAAAACTGCACCTTGTCGTCGGCCAGCACCGGCTCGTCGTGTCGACCGGTCGGCGAAATGTCATTTTCGCCCGGAACGTCCTTGGCCGTCAGCACATCGACGACGCCCGGCGCCGCGCGCACCGCCGACAGATCCATTTTGCTGATCGTCGCATGCGTCGCCGTGGACAGGCCGAGGCAGCCATGCAGCATGCCCGCCGGTTCCGGCATATCGTCGATATAGACCGCGCTGCCGCTGACATGCTTGTGCGCGGAATCGTGGCGCTGGTCGGCGGCGACGCCACCGGAAATCTTCTGCGCCTTGAGATCTGGAGAGGCGTGCTTGTTCATCAGGCCGCCTCGTTGCGTGACACCTGGAACGGCGCCTTGCTGCCGCTGGTTTCGGCAAAAAAGCGCAGCAGCAGGTTCCTGGCCGCCAGCGCCCGGTATTCGGCCGATGCCCGCATATCGGTCAGCGGGGTGAAATCGCCGGCATATTCAGCCATGGCCGCTTCCACCGTTGTCTCCGTCCACGGCTTGCCGAGCAGCGCTTTTTCGACACCGAAAGCCCGCTTCGGGGTGGCCGCCATGCCGCCATAGGCGATGCATATATCGGCCACGGTTCCGTCCTTGGCCAAGTCGAGGAAAAAGGCGCCAAGGGCTGCGGTGATGTCCTCGTCGCGGCGCTTGGTGATCTTGTAGACGGCAAACTTCGTGCCCTTGGCCGGCACGGGAACGTGCACGGCCTCGACGAATTCGCCTGGCTGCCGGTCCTGCTTGCCATAGGCGATGAAGAAATCCTCGAGCGCGATGGTGCGCCGCTTCTTGCCGCGGCGCAGCGTCAGTTGCGCACCCAGCGCGATCAGGGGCGGCGGCGTGTCGCCGATCGGCGAGCCATTGGCGATGTTGCCGCCGATGGTGCCCATGTTTCGTACCTGTTCGCCGCCGATGCGGTCGAACAATGGCCCGAGCGCGGGGATGCGCTTGGCCAGTGTCGCGAAGGCGTCGGTGTAGGTGACGCCGGCGCCGATGGTGATGACATCATTTTCTTCGGAGATCGCGCACAGCCCCTCGAGATTGCCGATGAAGACTACCGGTGAGATGTCGCGCATGTGCTTGGTGACCCACAGGCCGACGTCGGTCGAGCCGGCGACAACAGTGGCGCCGGGTTCCTTGTCCAGTACAGCGGCGAAATCGTCGACGTCAGCCGGCACAACCAGCCGCTGCTTGCCGGCGCCGATTTCGACGCGGGCACCGTCATGCATAGCCTCGAGCCTGGCGGTGATCGCCTTGCGCTCGGCCGCCAGCGGATCCTTCGCCGCCTTGCCGTAGCTGGAGATGGCACGCGCGGCGCGCATGATTGCCTCGTAGCCGGTGCAGCGGCAAAGATTGCCTTGCAAGGCCTTTTCGATCGCGGCATTCGACGGGTCCGGCGACTTCATCCACAGGCCGTAGAGCGACATGACGAAGCCCGGCGTGCAGAAGCCGCATTGCGAACCGTGGAAATCGACCATCGCCTGCTGCACCGGATGCAATTGGCCAGGCGCGCCGCGCAGATGCTCGACGGTGACGACATGGGAGCCGTCGAGCGATCCCAGGAAGCGGATGCAGGCATTGACGCTTTCATAAACCAGCTTGCCGGCGGACAATTTTCCGACCAGCACCGTGCAGGCGCCGCAATCGCCCTCGGCGCAGCCTTCCTTGGTGCCGCGCAGCGAGCGGTCGAGCCGCAACCAGTCGAGCAAGGTCGCGTCGGGCGCCACCGACGACAGCGCGACATCCCTGCCATTGAGGATGAAGCGGATCTCGTTGCGTATGGTGATCTTGGCCATGCGTCAGCTCCCCCTGTAGGTCGAGTAGCCATAAGGAGAGATAAGCAACGGCACGTGATAATGGACGGATTCCGCCATGCCGAAGCGGATCGGCACACTGTCGAGGAAGGCCGGTTCCGGCAGTTTGGTGCCCTGGCCGCGTAGATAGTCACCGGCGGCGAACACCAGTTCGTATTCGCCAAGGCGGAATTCCGCTCCTGCCAGCAGCGGCGCATCGCAGCGGCCGTCGGCATTTGTGACGACGGTCTTCAAATGTATCCGCGCGTCGCTCTCAAGATGATAAAGCGCGATCGACAGGCCCGCCGCCGGCTTGCCGGTCGCAGTGTCGAGCACATGCGTCGTCAGACGTCCGCCATCGGCTTTCGACGTTTCTGCCACTGGCGCCTCCCATTTCCGATACAGCCGAACAAAGCAGTGAATTGTGCGCCAATTAAAGGCGATGCATAAGGCCGGTCGAGCGGAGTGGCACAAAAACACTTTCAAAAATTTCGGGGGAATGCGCGAGCAACCCTTTCGACTATCCTGATCACAACTTCCGGCAGCGTCCGGCGGGGAGGGGCAATGCGTTACTCTAGAGACATGCGCGGCTACGGAGCCAATCCGCCGGATCCGAAATGGCCGGGCGGTGCGCATGTGGCCGTCCAATTCGTCGTCAACTACGAGGAAGGCGGCGAGAACTGCGTGCTGCACGGCGACAAGGCCTCGGAAGCCTTCCTGTCGGAAATCGTCGGCGCCGCGCCCTGGGTCGGCCAGCGCCACTGGAACATGGAATCGATCTACGAATATGGCGCGCGGGCAGGCTTCTGGCGGCTGCTGCGCCTGTTCAGCGAGGCGCAAGTGCCGGTGACCTGCTACGGGGTCGCCTCAGCATTAGCCCGGTCGCCCGACCAGGTTGCGGCGATGCAGGAGGCCGGCTGGGAAATGGCCTCGCACGGGCTGAAATGGATCGACTACCGCGACCACAGCGCCGAGGACGAGCGCCGCGACCTCGAAGCGGCGATCAAGCTGCACTACGAGGTGACGGGCCAACGGCCGACCGGCTGGTACACCGGCCGCACCTCGGTCAATACGGTGCGGTTGGTGGCCGAAGAGGGCGGCTTCGACTATGTGTCGGACACTTATGACGACGAACTGCCCTACTGGTTCGAGCACAGCGGCGGCGCGCAACTCGTCATCCCCTACACGCTCGATGCCAACGACATGCGTTTCGCCACGCCGCAGGGATTCAATTCCGGCGACCAGTTCTTCGCCTATTTGAAGGACAGTTTCGACACGCTCTATGCCGAGGGCAAAGCGGGCCGGCCGCGGATGATGAATATCGGCCTGCATTGCCGCCTCGTCGGACGTCCCGGGCGGGTGGCGGCGCTGAAGCGCTTCGTCGACTATGTCAGATCGCACGACAAGGTCTGGCTGGCACGGCGCATCGATATCGCCAGGCACTGGCAGGAGAACCACCCTTACCAGCCGGCGGCGCTCAAGCCGTCGAAGATGGCGTTCGAGACCTTCGTCGACACTTTCGGCGGCGTGTTCGAACATTCGCCCTGGATCGCCGAACGTGCCTATGAGCTGGAGCTTGGGCCGGCGCATGACAGCGCCGGCGGCCTGCACAATGCGCTCTGCCGCGTCTTCCGCGCCGCCAGCGAAACCGAGCGGATCGGCGTCCTCAACGCCCATCCCGATCTCGCTGGCAAACTGGCCGAAGCGAGACGCCTCACTGCGGAATCCACACGCGAGCAGGCCTCCGCCGGCCTCGACGCGCTGACCGACAAGGAGCGCGAGCTGTTTTCCAAGCTCAACGCCGCCTACGTCACCACCTTCGGCTTTCCCTTCATCATCGCGGTGCGGGGCAAGACCAAGGAGGAGATCCTCGCCGAGTTCGAGGCGCGCATCGGCAACAGCCGTGGCGTAGAACTCGATACCGCCTGCAAACAGGTCGAGCGCATCGCGCTGCTCCGCCTGAAAGACATGCTCCCGCTCTAATGAAATGACTGAGGGGTCAGGACCCAATGGATATGATCAAGACTGACCAGAAAACCTATTATGCACCGCATGGGGGCCATCCCGGCCAAAATGAGCTTTTGACCGGCCGCGCCGTCTTCACCGAGGCCTATGCCGTCATACCGAAGGGAGTGATGCAGGACATCGTCACCAGCCCCCTGCCGTTCTGGGACGAGACCAGGGCCTGGATCATCGCCAGGCCGCTGTCGGGTTTCGCCGAGACATTTTCGCAGTACATCATCGAGGTCCTGCCCGGCGGCGGCAGCGACCGGCCCGAGCCGGACGCCGGCGCCGAGGGCGTGCTGTTCGTGGTTGAGGGCGAGTTGACCGTTTCGCTGGCCGGCAAGAAGCACGTGCTGCAAGCCGGCGGTTTTGCCTTCCTGCCGCCGGACAGCGGCTGGACGGTGCGCAACGAAGGTCGCGACGCCGTACGCTTCCACTGGATCAGGAAGGCCTATGAGGCCGTCGACGGCATCGACGCGCCGGAAGTCCTGTTCAGCAGTGACCAGCAAATGGCGCCGACGCCGATGCCCGGCACCGAGGGTCGCTGGGCGACGACCCGTTTCGTCGATCCAGCCGACATGCGCCACGACATGCATGTCACCATCGTTACGCTCGAGCCTGGCGCCGTCATCCCGTTTGCCGAGACGCATGTCATGGAGCACGGGCTCTATGTCTTGGAAGGCAAGGCGGTCTACCGCCTCAACCAGGACTGGGTCGAGGTCGAGGCCGGCGACTTCATGTGGCTGCGCGCCTTCTGCCCGCAGGCCTGCTACGCGGGCGGCCCAGGCAAATTCCGCTATCTCCTTTACAAGGACGTCAACCGGCACGCCAAGCTCGGCGGGGCGGGCATTGGCGGTCGCGCGCGGTGACCCGCATCACAGCGCGGCCGCTGACCCGCGAAAGCTTTGCCGGCTTCGGCGATGTCATCGACATGGGCGGCGGCAATCACTACCCGATCAATGGCGGCAAGACCGAGCGCTACCACAATCTCGCCACCGCTGAAGCCGCGGGACCGAATGCCCGCGTGCTGATCTCGATGGCGCGCGGCACGCCTTACGACCTGCCGCTGAAGCTGACCATGGTCGAGCGCCATCCCTTAGGCAGCCAGGCGTTCATCCCGCTGTCACCGCGGCCTTTCCTGGTCGTCGTCTGCCATGACGGCAAGGACGGTCCGCGCGAGCCGCATGCCTTCATCACCGCACCGGGGCAAGGCGTCAACTATCCGCGCAATCTCTGGCACGGCGTGCTGACACCACTCGGTGAAGCGCAGGATTTCGTCATCGTCGACCGCGGCGGTGACGGCTCCAACCTCCAAGAGTTCCATTTCTCGCACCCCTACGAAATCCATCTCCCCAACGAGACCTGAGAAATGACCGACATATCGCTGATCGACCGCCTGCTCGATGTCATCGAGCACGACATCGTGCCGAAAACGGCAGAGGGCGTGGCCCATGGGAACAAGCTGTTCGGCGCCGCCATCCTGCGGAAGGGCGACCGCTCGCTGGTGCTGGCCGAAACCAACAACGAGATGGAAAATCCGCTCTGGCATGGCGAGGTGCACTGCCTGAAGCGTTTCTATGAAATGCCGAAAGCCGAGCGCGTCGACACCAAGGACGCCATCTTCATCGCCACGCATGAGCCCTGCTCGCTCTGCCTGTCGGCGATCACCTGGACCGGCTTCGACAATTTCTACTACCTCTTCAGCCACGAGGATTCACGCGACAGCTTTGCGATCCCGCACGATCTGAAAATCCTGAAAGAGGTCTTCACTCTTGATCCCGGCGGCTACAATGCCGAGAACGCTTATTGGAAGAGTTTTTCCATTCGCAGGCTGGTGCGGGCGCTGCCCGAGGCCGAGCGCGGCCGGCTTGAGGCAAGGATCGGCAATATTTCCACCCGCTACGACGAACTGTCCGGCGCTTATCAGGCGCGCAAGTCCGAAAACGACATTCCGCTGAACTGACGCGGATTGCCTAGCCTACCTTCGCGTTTTTCAGCACCTCGTTGATCCTGGCCTGCCAGCCCTTGCCGGTCGCCTTGAATTTACTGATGACATCCTGATCCAGACGGATGGACACGACTTGCTTAGGCTTCTCCACGGCTGGCCGGCCACGAGCACGCCTTATGCTCTCGAAAAGTTCTGGAAACACTTCCGCGAAAGGCCTGGCTTGCGCCAACTGTTCGTCTGTCGTCTCCGCATCGTCGGGATCATCAACAATTTGTCTTTGAATTTCCACTTCCTCCGCATCGGTAAGCGGTCGAACACGCGATTTATGATTGTTCATATACTGACCTTTCCTTTCGGCTGGCACGGCGCATCGAGATCACCGAAATCGCCTCCGAACCAAGCGGCTTGAAAATCACGGCCAGGATGATCTCTCCGAATTCGCCAATCGCCTTGAACCGGTCGGCCTTGGCTGGAAAGACGGTTGAAGTCGCAAAAAACTCAATATCGAGTTCGGCAAAATCGAGACCCCGGCTGTCCAGGTTCGTCACGCGCTTTGGCTCGTCCCAAACGATTTTCAGGCGAAACCATCCTCATCACGTTGGGTTCAGTTAATAAATGTAATACATTAATTATAATCCTGCAACATCAGGGCAAAACAATCGGGCTACATATCGTGGCGTCGTCGCGGCGACACCGGCCGTCGCCCGTTTGACTTCATGACATGCCCGCTTCATGCGTCACTGACATCCTGGAGCATCGCATGAAAACCATCACCGAATTTCCCCGCAAGGTCGTCGAATTCCCCGATATGGGCATCGTCATGCCGGATGGTTGCCGGCTGTCGGCGCGGGTTTGGATGCCGGAGGACGCCAGCAGCGATCCGGTGCCGGCGATCCTCGAGCACCTGCCCTACCGCAAGCGCGACGGCACCATCTTTCGCGATCAGCTGACGCATCCCTATTTCGCCGGCCACGGCTACGCCTCGATCCGCGTCGACATGCGCGGCAATGGCGATTCCGAAGGGCTGATGGACGACGAATATTCCGAACAGGAATTGCAGGACGCCTGTGATGTGATCGCCTGGGCGGCCAGCCAGCCCTGGTGCAATGGCAGCGTCGGCATGATGGGCATTTCCTGGGGCGGCTTCAACTGCCTGCAGGTGGCGGCCAAGCAGCCGCCGGCGCTGAAAGCGGTGATCAGCCTGTGCTCGACCGTCGACCGCTACGCCGACGACATCCACTACAAGGGCGGCTGCCTTTTGACCGAGAATTTCGGCTGGGCCTCGACCATGCTCTCCTACTCATCGCGTCCGCCGGATCCGCTGATCGCCGGCGACAACAGATGGCGCGACCTCTGGCTGACGCGGCTGGAGAACCAGTCTTTTCTGCTGCCGCTCTGGCTCAGCCACCAGCATCGTGACGCCTACTGGAAACGCGGTTCGATCTGCGAGGATTTCTCCGCCGTCAAAGCCGCCGTGCTGTCGATCGGCGGCTGGCATGACGGTTATCGCAACACGATCTCGCATCTGGTCACCAACATCCAGGCGCCGGTGAAGGGCATTGTCGGGCCATGGATCCACAAATACCCGCATTATGCCGAACCCAAACCCGCCATCGGCTTCCTGCAGGAGGCGTTGCGCTGGTGGGACAACTGGTTGAAGGGCGTCGACACCGGCGTCGAGGCCGACCCGGACTACCGCGCCTATGTCATGGACAGTGTGCGGCCGGCGCGCTGGCACCCGGAGCGGCCGGGCCGTTGGGTGGCCGAACAGGAATGGCCGTCTCCCAACATCAAGGTCGGGGCGATCGAACTCATTGCTGACGGAGTCAGGCCGGCGATCGTGGCGACCCCGCAAAGCTGCGGGCTCGCCGGCGGCGAATATTTTCCCTTCACCTTTGGCCCGGAACTGCCCGGCGACCAGCGCCCGGACGATGCGCTGTCCGTCTGCTTCGATCAGCCTGTGCTTGCCGAGGCACTCGACATCGTCGGCGCGCCGGAGCTTCTCATCCGGGTGTCGTCCGATCGCCCGCAGGCGAACATCGCGGTGCGGCTGTGCGACGTGCACCCCGACGGCGCCTCGGAACTTATCTCCTACGGCGTGCTCAACCTGACGCATCGTGCTTCGCACGAACAGCCGCAAGCGCTGGTGCCGGGCGAAACGGTTTCGGCGCGCGTTATTCTCGACCAGTGCGCCTACCGCGTGCCGGCCGGACACCGCCTGCGCATCGCTGTTTCCAACGCTTACTGGCCGATGATCTGGCCGTCGCCGGAGCCGGTGCGGCTAGACCTTTCAGCGGCGACGCTGAGGCTGCCGCTGCGCCCGCTCGCAAAAGCCGACGAGACCTCGTTCCAGTCTCCCGAAGGCGCAACACCCTGGGCAACCGCGACAGTTCGTGCAGCGAATTCCGAGCGTCACGTCGATCGGGATGAGAAGACCGGCATCGTCACGCTGTCGATCACGGATGATTTCGGAGAAGTGCGCGATCTCGCGCATGGACTGGCCAATGGCAGCATTGCCCGCGAGAGCTGGACGATCCACCCCGACGAGCCGCTGTCTGCCTCGGGCCGCACGCACTGGACGCAGACCTTGTCGCGAAACGGATGGTCGGTGCGCACCGAGACGTCGGCTGAAATGCGCTGCGATGCGCAAAACTTCATCGTCAGCGCCAGAATCGAAGCCTATGAGGGCGAAACGCTGGTTTTCGAACGCGATTTCGAAGAGACGATCCCGCGCGACCTGCTCTGAGCGTCCACGCGACTGGTCCAGTTGCGACGCACGATTTACGCCACGGCATGTCGCATTCCGTCTTGCTTACCGCTTTGCCTTCCGGTCAATATCCCTTTGGTAACAACAAGCAAAAAACGACCATAAGGTCGAACCAACAGAGTGAGGAACTCAAATGTCCAACGAACTCGAATATCTGAGCCGGCGCGTTGCGTCCGGCAAGCTGAGCCGTCGTGATTTCCTCGGCCGCGCCGCAGCACTCGGCGCCACAGCGCCCTTCGCCAATATGCTGCTTTCCAGTGCGGCTCGCGCGGAAGGCCCGGTCAAGGGCGGCACGCTGAAGGCCGGCCTCGTCGGCGGCGAATCCACGAACAGCCTGGACCCGGCTTTGTTCATGACGCAAGTGCCGTTCGCTTTTGGCAAGATGTGGGGCGAACTGATCGTCGAGCTGTCTCCGGAAGGCAAGCTCGAGAACCGCATCGCCGAAGAGATCGGCTCGTCGGACGACGCCAAGGTGTGGACGCTGAAAATCCGCGACGGCGTCGAATTCCACAACGGCAAGACGGTGACCGCTGAGGATGTGGCGGCAACGCTCGAGCGCCATTCTGATGAAAAGTCGAAGTCCGGCGCGCTGGGCTACATGAAGGGCATCGACAGCATCAAAGCCAGTGGCAAGGAAGTCGTCCTGACGCTGAAGGAGGCCAACGCCGACCTTCCCTATCTCCTCAGCGACTACC
Organism: Mesorhizobium sp. M0062; assembly: GCF_040323125.1. Classification (NCBI taxonomy): domain Bacteria; kingdom Pseudomonadati; phylum Pseudomonadota; class Alphaproteobacteria; order Hyphomicrobiales; family Phyllobacteriaceae; genus Mesorhizobium; species Mesorhizobium sp. M0062. The sequence goes on along the minus strand of NZ_JAMYUO010000001.1, from coordinate 364,007 downwards.
ACCTCATCGTCCAGCCCAACGGCGGCAAGGACAAGGCGGATGCCGGCATCTCGGCAGGACCCTACAAGGTCACTACCAACGAGCCCGGCGTGCGCCATGGCGGCGAGCGCTTCGCCAATTACTGGCAGGCCGACAAGATGGGCCATGCCGACCAGATCGAGATCATCGTCATCAACGACGCGACCGCGCGCACGGCGGCCCTGCAGGGCGGCCAGGTTAACATGATCAACCGCGTCGAGCCGAAGATCGTCGACCTCATCAAGCGCGTACCGGGCGTCACCATCCGCAACCATGCCGGCCCCGGCCACTACGTCTTCATCATGCATTGCAACACCGCGCCCTTCGACAACAGCGACCTGCGCATGGCGCTGAAGCTCGCGATCGACCGCGAAGAGATGCTGAACAAGGTGCTGCGCGGCTACGGCTCGCTCGGCAACGACTTCCCGATCAATTCGTCCTATCCGCTGTTTTCCGAGATCGAGCAGCGCAAATATGATCCCGACAAGGCCAAGTTCCACTACAAGAAGTCGGGCCATGACGGCACCGTGCTGCTGCGCACCTCCGACGTCGCCTTCCCGGGCGCGGTCGACGCCTCGCAGCTCTTCCAGCAGAGCGCGGCCAAGGCCGGCATCAAGATCGAGCTCAAGCGCGAGCCCGGCGACGGCTACTGGAACGAGGTCTGGAACAAGCAGCCCTTCTGCGCCTCCTATTGGGGCGGCCGCTCGACCCAGGACCAGATGTACTCGACCGCCTATCTGTCGACCGCCGACTGGAACGACACCCGTTTCAAGCGTCCGGACTTCGACAAGCTGGTGCTGGCCGCACGCGCCGAACTCGACGAGACCAAGCGCAAGCAGATGTACCACGACATGGCCGTGCTGGTGCGCGACGAGGGCGGCCTGATCCTGCCGATGTTCAATCAGTTCATCGATGCGACAGGCGCCAAGGTCGGCGGCTGGGTAGACGATCCGCATCAGGAGCTGATGAACGGCTACGCGCTGGCGAAGTGCTGGCTCGAAGCCTGAGCCCGGCTTTGCGGATATGTCCTCACCCGTCGTGAAACTTGTGGCCCAGCGCGTTGCGCTGGGCATCGTCCTCTTGCTGGCCGTTTCGGTCCTGATCTTCGCCGGCACCCAGATCCTGCCCGGCGACGTCGCGCAAGCCATTCTCGGACAGTCGGCGACGCCGGAATCGCTCGCCAATCTGCGCGAGCAGCTCGGCCTGAATCAGCCGGCTTACATCAGGTATTTCCATTGGCTAGGCGGTGTGCTCACCGGCGATCTTGGCACGGCGATGTCGAGCGGCCAGGATATTGCCACGTCGATCAAGGGGCGGCTGTGGAACACGCTGTTCCTCGCCTTCTGGGCTGCGATCGTGGCCGTGCCGCTGGCCATCATCCTCGGCCTGATCGCCGTGCGTTACCGCAATGGCTGGGTCGACAAGCTGATCTCCGGCCTGGCGCTCGCCTCGACATCTTTCCCGGAATTCTTCATCGGCTATGTGCTCGTCTATTTCTTTGCCGTGAAGTATCAATGGTTCCCGGCCATTTCCACGGTCTATGACGGCATGCCGTTCGGTGAGCGCATGCAGGCGATCGCGTTGCCAGCCACCGCGCTGACGCTGGTTGTGCTAGCGCATATGATGCGTATGACCCGCGCGGCCATCCTCAACGTCATGCAGTCGGCCTATGTCGAGACGGCAGAACTGAAAGGCCTGTCGGCCTTCAACGTCATCCGCAAGCATGCTTTCCCCAATGCCATAGCGCCGATCATCAACGTCGTCATGCTCAACCTCGCCTACCTCATCGTCGGCGTCGTCGTGGTCGAGGTGATCTTCGTCTATCCCGGCATGGGACAATATCTGGTCGACCACGTCACCAAGCGCGACGTGCCGGTGGTGCAGGCGGTCGGCCTGGTCTTCGCCGCCGTTTATATCAGCCTGAACATCATTGCGGACATCGGGGCGATCGTCGCCAATCCGCGCCTCAGACATCCGAAATAGGCGGCGGGCATGCTCGACATCAAACGCATCCCCATCCCCGCGCTGATCGGCATCGTGCTGACGGCTATGTTCGTGTTGGCGGCAGTTTTCGCACCGTTGATCGCACCGTACGGCAATGCCGAAATCGTCGGCGATGTCTGGGAACCGATGACGGCGGCACATTTGCTGGGCACCGACAATCTCGGTCGCGATCTTCTGTCGCGCATGATCTACGGCGCTCGCATCACGCTGTTCATCGCGGTGCTGGCCACCGCGCTGTCATTCTCGCTCGGCGCCATCCTCGGCTTTTCGGCGGCGGTGTTCGGCGGCTGGTTCGACACGCTTCTGTCGCGCCTTGTCGATCTGCTGATGTCGATCCCGACCCTGATCATGGCGCTCGTCGTGCTTTCGGTGCTGCCGACCAATCTGGTGACGCTGATCCTGGTGATGGGCGTCCTCGACTCGACCCGCGTCTACCGGCTGTCGCGCGCGGTGGCCGTCGACATCAACGTCATGGACTATGTCGAGGCCGCCAAGCTGCGGGGCGAAGGCAGCGGCTGGATCATCTTCCGCGAGATCCTGCCCAACGCGCTTTCGCCGCTGGTCTCGGAACTTGGCCTGCGCTTCATCTACGCGGTGCTGTTCTTGTCGACGCTCTCCTTTCTCGGGCTTGGCGTGCAACCGCCGGATGCCGACTGGGGCGGCATGGTCAAGGAGAACAAGGACGGCATCGTCTTCGGTATCGGGGCGGCACTCATTCCCGCCGCGGCGATCGCAGCACTGGCGATTTCGGTCAATCTGGTCGCCGACTGGGTGCTCAACCGCACGACAAGCCTGAAGGGAGGACGCGGGTGATGGCTGACACAAAAGCAAAGCCCGGCCTGCTGCTCGATATCCGCAATCTGCGCATCGAAGCGACAGTGTTTCCGCCCGGCGAGGCGCCGAAGAACATCGTTTTGGTCCACGATGTCTCGCTGACGCTGGAAAAGGGCAAGGTGCTCGGCCTGATCGGCGAGTCCGGCGCCGGCAAGTCGACCATCGGCCTGTCGTCGATGGGCTATGGCCGTGGCGGCGTGCGCATCACCGGCGGAGAGGTGCTGCTCAACGGCCGCGATATTCTCAAGGGCGGCAAGGAAGGTTTCCGCAAATTGCGCGGCCGCGAGGTCTGCTATGTCGCGCAGTCGGCGGCCGCGGCCTTCAATCCGGCGCACAAGCTGATGGACCAGGTGGTGGAAGCAACGCTGCTGCACGGCACGGCGACACGCGCCGAGGCAGAGAAACGTGCCGTGGCGTTGTTCAAGAAGCTCAGCCTGCCGAACCCCGAAACCATCGGCGAACGCTTCCCGCACCAGGTCTCCGGCGGCCAGTTGCAGCGCGTGATGACGGCGATGGCGCTGTGTTCGGAACCCGACCTGATCGTCTTCGACGAGCCGACCACGGCGCTCGACGTGACGACGCAGATCGACGTGCTGGCGGCGATCAAGGACGCCATCCGCGACACCCATGTCGCGGCGCTCTACATCACCCACGATCTTGCCGTCGTCGCCCAGGTCTCGGACGAGATCATGGTGCTGCGCCATGGCAGGTTGGTCGAATGGGGCGGCACCCGCCAGATCATCAAGGAGCCGCGCCAGGAATACACCAATGCGCTGGTCTCGGTGCATGAGATCGAGCATGCCGAGCAGAAGCCCGGCGCCGCGCCGTTCCTGTCGGTCAAGAACGTCACCGCCGCTTACGGCGGCAGCCACGTCAAGGTGCTGAAGAACGTCTCGGTCGACATCTATCCGGGACAGACGCTGGCCGTCGTCGGTGAATCCGGCTCCGGCAAGTCGACGCTGGCGCGCGCCATCACCGGGCTGTTGCCGCCGGAAGAAGGCACCGTCACCTTCGACGGCAGGCCGCTCGCCAACAGGCTTGCCGACCGGCCGAAGGAGGATCTGCGGCAATTGCAGATGATCTACCAGATGGCCGACGTGGCGATGAACCCGCGCCAGACCGTCGGCACCATTATCGGCCGGCCGCTGGAGTTCTATTTCGGCATTCGCGGCCGCGAGCGCGACAAACGTGTCGCCGAACTGCTCGATGAGATAGAGATGGGCAAGGGCTTTCTCGACCGCTATCCGGCCGAACTCTCCGGCGGCCAGAAACAGCGCGTCTGTATCGCCCGCTCGCTCGCCGCCAAGCCCAAGCTGATCATCTGCGACGAGGTGACATCGGCGCTCGACCCGCTGGTGGCCAACGGCATTCTCAAGCTGCTGCTCAACCTGCAGCAGCACGAGAAGGTCGCCTACCTCTTCATCACCCACGATCTGGCGACGGTGAAGTCGATCGCCGATTCGATCGCGGTGATGTATCGCGGCGAGGTGGTGCGCTACGGCGCCAAGAGCAAGGTGCTGACGCCGCCCTTCGACGCCTATACCGACCTGCTGCTGTCGTCCGTTCCCGAGATGGAGATCGGCTGGCTGGAAAAGGCGATCAAGGGACGGCGCATGGCGAGCGCGGGGAACTAGTAGGGAATTCGCGGCCTTTGTCGCGAAAACTTCCTTCAACGGCAAAAGCTTTCCGGAGCCGCCCATGGCGCTCAAGACCAAACTGCTGCTCATCATTCTCGACGGCGTGCCCTACCGGAACTGGCGCCGGCTGATGGGCAATCTCGAGGGCTGGGTGCAGTCGGGCGAGGCGCAGGTGTGGAAGATGCGCTCGGTGCTGCCGTCGACCTCGGCCTGCTGCTATGCCTCGATCCACACCGGGGTTTCGCCGCAGGAGCACGGCATCCTATCCAACGAGAACCGTTTTCTCGTCAACAAGCCGGATATTTTCTCCGAGGTCAGCAAGGCCGGCGGCAAGACCGGCGCAGTGACGCATTCCTACTGGTCGGAATTCTTTCGTTCCTATCCGTTCGATCTGGTCGAGGACATGGAGTATGACGAGCCCAGCGGACCGATCGCGCATGGCCGCTTCCACACCATGACCGGCTACAATTTGCGCAACCAGATGACGCCGAGCGATGTCGATTTGTTTGCCACACTGACCCAGCTGACCCGGCGCCACGCCATCGACTACGGGATCCTGCACACCTGCACGCTGGATTCGATGGGCCATCGCTTCGGCCATGACTGCCACGAAATGGACCATGCCTGCTATGCGATGGACGGCATGCTGGCAGCCTTTCTGCCGGGATGGCGGCAGGCCGGTTACGAGGTGATCGTCACCGCCGACCACGGCCAGACAGACCGCGGCCATCATGGCGGCCATGACGACGAAATGCAGGATTTCGCGCTGTATTATTTTGGGGAAGGCAATGGGCCGGATCCGGACACGCTGCTCGATCAGCTGCAGCTGGCGCCGACGGTGCTGAAGCGGCTGGGTGTGCCGGTGCCGGAGACCATGAAGGCTAAGCCGTTTTTGGGGTGACGGAGGTCGTCGCTGAGCCGCCGTTCGCTACCCCCTCTCCCCGTCACTATACGGGGAGAGGGTAAGGGTGAGGGGCAGCGCTAACATCAAAATAAATACCCCAACGCCGGCGCCGCCCCTCATCCGCCTGCCGCCACCTTCTCCCCGTATAGTGACGGGGAGAAGGGAGACACTCTGGCAACACTCACCTTCTTCGGTTAGCTTCGCCAAAATTCCTTGGCGGAAGGATGAACCTTTTTGAACCTATCGGCGACAGAGCAGACAGGAGCCAGGCGGCTCGACCGGCCATGACGGCAGCGACCGAGACTGATCGCGCGCTTGTCGACCGGGTCGCGAAGGGCGACCGTGCCGCTGTTCGGCTGCTGTTCATGCGTCACCACGCGCGGGTCTACCGCTTCGTGGTGCGCCAGACGGGATCGGAAATGATGGCCGACGATATCGCAAACGAGGTCTTTCTCGAGCTGTGGCGCCAGGCGCCCGGTTTCGAAGGGCGCTCGGAAGTCTCGACATGGCTGCTCGGCATCGCCCGGTTCAAGGCGCTGTCGATGCTGCGCAAGAAAAAAGAAGACTGGATCGATGACGATGATGCGGCGCAGGTTCCCGATGGCGCCGACACGCCGGAAGTCGCCGCCATGAAGGAAGACAAGGGCGCCGCCTTGCGGCGCTTCGTCGATGCTTTGCCGGAGGAACACCGCTCGGTGATCGACCTTGCCTATTACCATGGACAGTCGGTGACGGAGATCGGCGAGGTGCTCGGCATCCCGGTCGCCACTGTCAAGACCCGAATGTTCTACGCCCGCAAGAAACTCGGCGAAGCCCTCAAGGCCGCCGGTTACGACAGGGGGTGGCCATGAGTAATCCTGAAGATATGAGCGCCGCTGAAAAGATGTCACGCCGTGACGAAATGGAAACGCTGCTGCCATTCTACCTGAACGGCTCGCTGGAAGGCTCGGACCTCGAAGCTGTCGAGGAATGGCTGGCGAGCGATCCGGCGGCGATGGCGGCGCTTGGCGAGGCTGAGGCGGAATTCTCCGGCGCCACCGCCGCCAACGAGGCGATCCGGCCACCGGCCGATGCGCTCAGCCGCTTTGCCAGGGCGCTCGACGCCGAAGCCGGATCGGTCCGCGCTCCCGCGGGCCGTTCCTGGCTGGCGCAGGCACTCGGCCGGTTCACGGCGATGCCGGCCACGGTCGGCTGGGTGGCAGCGGCGGTGCTACTGGCGTTGGTCGTGGTGCAGTCCTACGTGCAGACCGGCGGCAAGAGCCATGATTTCGAGGTTGCCGGCGCCGAGGATGATCTGGCGAAACTGCCGTTCGCGCTGGTCAAGTTCAAGCCGGATGCGAAGATGTCCGACATCGCCGTCTTCCTCGACCAGAACGCGCTGAAGATCGCCGGCGGGCCGACCGCCTCGGGCGTCTTCCGCATCGCTATCCCGGTCAAGACCGGAGCAGGCTACACCAGGCTCGTCGGCCTTATTGCCGCCCAGCCTTTCGCGGAGACTGTGATCGAGGGAAGGAAACCGGTTGATGGCAGCTAGGGCGGTCATTCGATTTGCGGCGATCCTGGTGGCGGCGATGACAATCGTCGCCGTGCCGGCGTCGGCGCAGACCAATGATCCCAATGCCGGCCGGGCCGACTGCACCGATGCGGCCGGAGCGGCGGCTGCCGACTGCCCGAAAGACGGCAATGAGGCCAAGGTCGGCGGCGAACCAGGCGCTGTTACCCTTCCGGCCCTGATCTTCGACTTGTTTCCCAACCCACCGGCTCCCGCAGCACCCGTGCCGACGCCACGACCGTCAACGCCGCCTGCCGACACGCAGGCTGGACCACCCGCCCGTGGGGCGATCGTTTCGCCGACCGATCTTGTCGCGACCGCGCCGCGCCGTGCCATCGCCGGCGAGTTCGTGCCCGACGAGGTGCTGGTGACCGTCGACGGCGATGCCGGCGCCGTCCAGCAGATCGCCGCCTCCTTCGGCCTTGAAGTGCGCTCGCAGCGCCAGTCGCGGCTGCTCGGCACCACGCTGGTGCGCTTCGGCATTCCCGACGGCCGCCCGGTCGGCGCCGTGCTGGCGCAGCTGGCCGCCGATGGCCGCACCCTGCGGCGCGAGCCAAACCATATCTATTCGCTGCAGCAGGCGGCCGGCATCGTCAACTATGCCTTCGAGCGCATTCAGCTCGACAACAAGCAAGCCAGTGGCGAAAACGTGCGCATCGCCGTCATCGACACCGGCATAGACGACACCAATCCGGCGCTGTCCGGCGTCATTGCCGACCAGTTCGACGCCATGCCCAACGTGCCGGTCGAAAAGCGTGACCACGGTACCTCGGTCGACGGGCTGATCGCCGGCGTCGGCGCGCTCGAAGGCATGGCGCCCGGCGCCAGGATCTATCACGCCCGCGCCTTCGAGGACGGCAGGTCGACCATGGATGTCATCCTGTCGGCGCTCGACTGGGCGGCGGACCAGAATGTCAGCATCATCAATATGAGTTTCGTCGGCCCCAAGAACGATCTGCTCGCCACCGCCTGCCGCAATGCGCGCGGGCTCGGCATCATCCTGGTCGCTGCTGCCGGCAACAACGGGCCGAAAGCGCCCTATGGCTACCCCGCCGCCTATGACGGCGTGATCGCGGTCACCGCCACCGACGCCAAGGACGGGCTGATGCAGCAGGCCAATCGCGGCGCTTATGTCTTCATCTCGGCGCCCGGCGTCGAGATGGTGGCGCCGAGCGGCGCCGGCTCTGACGTCGTCACCGGCACCTCATTTGCCGCCGCGATCGTGTCCGGCGCAATCGCCAACCTGATCCACGCCTCACCCGAGCGCTCGGCCGACGATATCGAAAAGGCGCTGGCCGCCACCGCCAGGGATCTCGGTCCGAAGGGACGGGACAATGATTTCGGTTATGGGCTGCTGGATACGAAGGCGGCGGCGAACAAGTAAACCGGGCGAATTTCGCGCCACCCAATTCAGAGCGCCGGACCCAGCCGAACAGGGCTGCCATCATGGAAGCGCGACAGCCGGAAGCGGCTGAGGTCGTGCCCGGTCTGGTTTCCCTGGATCATGTCGGCAACGACCCGGCCTATGCCAGGCCCGATACCGAAGCCGTGACCGCTCATTCCCGTCGCGACGAAAAGACCGCCGACGGCCTGCACATGATCCACGATGGGGACGACGTCCGGCATGGCGTCGATCATGCCGCCCCAGCCTGCCTTCAGGCGAACTGTTTCGAGCTGTGGAAAAAGACGTCCGAAATTGCGTTCTATGGAACGCAGCCCGGCTCGTTCAGGGGGCGGGTTCAGCACCCGCATTTTTTCGAAAGGACTGACGGAATCCGGCGCCCAATCGCGCGGCGTCGACCAGGCGTCAGGGTAGCCTGACGGGGCGAACGGAAAGTAGCGTGTCCCGAACGGATTGTCCCTGAGGGCGGGAAGGTAATTGGTGGCGTGCCGGAATGCGTCAGGCCCCAGGTAAAGCAAATGGCTGCCGCCCGCGGCGAGCGTATATCCGCCATCCTGCCTGCGCCGGAACGCGATGTGTTCGTCGGCGGCCGCACCTGCATAGACCTCAGGCATGGGCTCCGTTGCGGCTGCGGTTACTCTGACGCTGAGCTGGGGGATGGAGATGCCGTGTCTGCGCAAGAACAGAGATGACCAGGCGCCGCCGGCGACCAGCACGCTGGAGGCCTCGACATACCCCGCCTCGGTCCACACGCCCTTGATCTTGCCGCCTGAGATTTCGAGGGTTCGCGCCGCACAATTCTCGACGATTTTGACGCCTTTTCGCGCGGCGAGCCGGGCAAGTGCGGGCACCGCCAGCCAAGGCTCCGCCCGCATGTCGGAGGGCGTCGTCATCGCGCCCTTGAATTTGCGCGACATGCCTTTGATGAGTGCCGCGGTTTCGTCTGCATCCAGGAGACGGGTGTCGAGCGCATGCGTCGCAGCGATCTTCATGAATGCTTCGAAGCCGGCCATGTCCTTGTCGGTCTTCGCCAGGTAGGTCACACCTGTCTGGGTCAGGCCGATGTCCTCGCCGCATTCCTCAGCCAGTTGCCGCCACAGGCGAATAGCCTCTATGACGATGGGCAACTCGTCGGCGTCGCGTCCCTGCTTTCGGATCCAGCCCCAATTGCGGGACGACTGTTCGGCCGCAATGCGTCCTTTTTCCAGCAGCGTCACCGGGATGTTCCGCTGTGCCAGGAAAAGCGCCGTCGTCACACCGATGATGCCGCCACCGACAATGACCACCTCCGACGTTTTCGGCGGTGGGCCAGGATGCCGGATTGGATCCGTTTCGGAGAACGGGAATATGGGCAAGTGGCGCACCCTGAGGACTGGTTGATGGCTCTGGCTTACTGGTTGCCACCCACTCGAAGCCAAATCAAGGACAGGTCCAGGCAGACCGTTGTCCCAACGAAGTCAATCTATCTGCGGGCAACATCCACATGGGTGAACTTGCCCAGCGGAGCAATTGGATTAATCCCTAAACCGGCGCGCCGGCGACCGAGCCTCTCACCACCAGGTCGACAGGCCAGACCTCGCCCCGCGCCCCTTCTTCCAAGCCGGAAATGCGCGCTGCCAGGCGTTCGGCGATGCGGGCGCCGGCGAGGCGGATCGACGAGCGCGTCGTCGACAGCGGCACGGAAAAATTCTCCGGCTTCAGCCATGGAAAGACGTCGTCATGGGCAATCAACGACAGGTCGCCGGGAATGGTCAGGCCAAGGTCGCGCACGGCACGCACGACGCCGAGCGACATGATCAGGCTGGAGCAGGCGATCGCGGTTGGTGGTTCGCTCTGTTCGAGCAGGCGCCGGGCGGCTCGGTAGCCGTTCTCCTCGGTCATCGTCACCGAGCAGACATGGTGCTCGCCAAGCGTCAGGCCGCTGGCGGCCAGCGCGCGGCGCATACCGCGTTCGCGATGGATGGCGAAGGTCTCGCGGTCGTCGCCGTTGATCAGTGCGAGGCGCCGGTGGCCGAGCTGAACCAGCAGCCGGGCGGCCTCGTGGAAGGCGCCCTCATTGTCGATGTCGGTGAACGGGTAGTCGAAGTCGAAGCCGTCGCTGCGGCCATGGACGATGAAGGGAATGCCCAGCGTGTTGACCAGCGCCACCCGCCGGTCGACCGGGCGCGGCGAGGAGATGTAGACGGCGTCGACCTGGCGGTTGGCGACGATGCGGCGATAGGTGGTTTCCTGGTCGTCGGCGTCGGCCGGCGACAGAACGAGGTCGAGTTCGTGCGAACGGGCATAGTCGCCGAGGCCAGAGAGGAATTCGACGAAATGCGGATCGATATCGACCGAGGCGCCGGTCGGCAGGACATAGCCGATCATGCCGGTCTTGCCGGTCGCCAGCCGGCGCGCGCTCGGGTTGGGCCGGTAGCCGTGGCGCTTGGCGGCATCCACCACGCGCCGGCGGGTTTCCTCGTTGACCTCCGGATAGCCGTTCAGCGCACGGCTGACCGTTGTCTGCGACAGAGCCAGCATATGGGAGAGCTGCTTCAGGTTCACTGGGAGGCCTCCAAGCCTCAAAGCGCTTTTAATTTTGGATCCGCACGGGCGCCATGAAGGGCGCTGCCGAACCATGGGACCATACGCACTGGTCCGGCCAGTTTGAAGCATAATAAGCTGCTGCACCGCCAAAAAACTATGCTGCAGTGCACTTTATCAAGTGTTGCAGCCCGAATTTAAATCGATTAGTCCACCGCCCTCTTGACTTCCAGTCGATTCAATGGCGAGATCAAAAAGACCAAAGCGCTTTGGAAGACTCTTTCGAAAGGTTGCGGTTCCTTTCCGAGTGAGTCACAGTCCTGCAGCGTCGGCGGACGGAATGGAGGTTCCGTCCTTGTGTATGTGACCACTGGGAGGAATACCGATGAAGAAGATGCTTTTGCTTGGCGCAGCTTTTGCCACGCTCGCCTTGACCCTGCCGGCGCAAGCCGAGTTGAAATTCAAGCCGGGCGAAGACAAGCGCTTCAACTGGGCTAACTACGAAGAGCTGAAGAAGGTCGATCTCAAGGGCGAGACGCTGACCATCTTCGGGCCCTGGCGCGGCGAGGACGAAGGCCTCATCCGCACGGTTCTCGAATATTTCCAGGAAGCCACCGGCGCCGAGATCAAATACTCCTCGTCGGAGAATTACGAACAGCAGATCGTCATCGATACCCAGGCCGGCAGCCCGCCCAACATCGCCGTGTTGCCGCAGCCGGGACTGATCCAGGACCTGGCCTCCAAGGGGTTGCTGACGCCGCTCGGCGACGACACCGCCAAATGGGTCAAGGACAATTACGGCGCCGGCCAGTCATGGGTCGATCTCGGCACGTTCAAGGACAAGGACGGCAAGCCGGGCTTCTTCGCCTTCCCCTACAAGGCCGACGTGAAGTCGCTGGTCTGGTACTCCCCGGACAATTTCGAGGAAGCCGGCTACAAGGTTCCCAAGACCCAGGAAGAGCTGGCCGATCTTGAGAAGAAGATCATCGCCGACGGCGGCACGCCGTGGTGCATCGGCCTCGGCTCGGGCGGCGCCACCGGCTGGCCGGCGACCGACTGGGTCGAAGACATCATGCTGCGCACCCAGGCGCCTGACGTCTACGACAAGTGGGTGAAGAACGAGATCCCGTTCAACGATCCGGCGGTGGTCAACGCCATCGACATTTTCGGCAAGATCGCCACCGACGACAAGATGGTTGACGGCGGCGCCAAGGCGGTTGCCGCGACCGACTTCCGCGACAGCCCCAAGGGCCTCTTCTCGGTGCCGCCGAAATGCTACCTGCATCACCAGGCGTCGTTCATCCCTACCTTCTTCCCGGAAGGCACAAAGGTTGGGCAGGACGCCGACTTCTTCTACTTCCCGCCCTATGCATCCAAGCCCGAGCTCGGCACGCCGGTGCTCGGCGCCGGTACGCTCGCCATGATCACGAAAGATAGCAAGAGTGCCCGCGCGTTCATCGAATTCCTGAAGATGCCGCTGGCGCATGAAATCTGGATGGCCCAGGGCGGCTTCGTGACGCCGCTCAAGTCGGTCAACAAGGAAGCCTATGCCAGCGACGCGCTGAAGAAGCAGGGCGATATCCTGGCCAACGCCTCGACCTTCCGCTTCGACGGTTCGGACCTGATGCCGGGCAAGATCGGCGCCGGCGCCTTCTGGACCGGCATGATCGATCTGGTCGGCGGCAAGTCGGCGCAGGATGTCGCCACCGACATCCAGAAGAGCTGGGACGCTATCAAGTAGTCAGCTGGCAAGCAGTCAGCTGGCAAGTAACCACTGCCAAGTAATCAGCCGCTTTGGCGGCAAATTCAGGACTTCCTCCACAGACTGGATCCGGGCCGCTATGGCCCGGATCCGACCGGCGCCTTACGCCGGACCGATTTGCGTTCGTTCGTTTCAGAATAACTTAAATCGGCGCAGAGCCACATCGCCAGGGCTGTTCAAGGCCCGGCCGATCATGCGCAGGGAAGAGGGACCCATGGCTGCTCAGATCTTATCGGCCATTTTTGTCATCATCATCGGCGTCGGCGGCTGCGTCGCCTATTTCTGGGGCGCCAACAAGCTGGTCGACCTGATATTCCCGTCGCGCGGCGTGGCCGGGGCTGCGGCCATCGACAATCTGCGCCGGCAAGGACTGGTCCGTCCGTGGCTGTTCGTCGGCCCGGCGATGATCATCCTCACCGTCTACCTGATCTATCCGGTGGTGGCGACGCTCTGGCTGTCCTTCCTGGACCGCGGCGGCCAGCATTTTGTCGGCTTCGCCAACTATGAATGGGCGTTCGGCGACCGCGAGTTCCGCAACTCGATCCTGAATAACATCATCTGGCTCGCGGTGGTGCCCGCCGCCTGCACCTTTCTAGGGCTGATAATCGCCGTGCTCACTGACAAGATCTGGTGGGGCACGATCGCCAAGAGCCTGATTTTCCTGCCGCTGGCGATCTCCTTCGTCGGCGCCAGCGTGATCTGGAAATTCATCTACGAATATCGCGGCGAGGGCCAGACGCAGATCGGCCTGCTCAACGCCATCATCCAGTATTTCGGCGGCCAGCCGCAGGTCTGGATATCGCTGCCGTTCTGGAACAATTTCTTCCTGATGATCATCCTGATCTGGATCCAGACCGGCTTTGCCATGGTCATCCTGTCTTCGGCGTTGCGCGGCATCCCCGAAGAGACGCTTGAAGCCGCGGTCATCGACGGCGCCAATCCGTTCCAGATCTTCTGGAAGATCATGGTGCCGCAGATCTGGGGCACCATCGCCGTGGTCTGGACGACGATCACCATCCTGGTGCTGAAAGTGTTCGACATCGTGCTGACCATGACCAACGGCCAATGGAACAGCCAGGTGCTGGCCAATCTGATGTTCGACTGGATGTTCCGTGGCGGCGGCGATTTCGGCCGCGGCGCCACCATCGCCATCATCATCATGATCGCGGTCATCCCGATCATGGTCTGGAACATCCGCCAGGCGAACAAAGAGACGGGAGGACATTGAGATGGCCGTCGCGACCGGAAAGTCCTTTGCCAGCCGCTTCGGCGTCCACATCGCCGTGCTTGTCTTCGTCGCCGTCTGGACCGTGCCGACGCTCGGCATCCTGGTCTCGTCGCTGCGCGACAAGGACCAGATCATCGCCTCGGGCTGGTGGAACTCGTTCTCCAGCTCCAGCCAGACTGAAGCCGGCCGCCTGCCGCCGGCCTCGGCGCAGGTCGAGAAGGACGGCAAGTTCGTGCTTGCCGGCAATATCTTCGGCGACGGTGCTGCGCGCAACATCAGCGCCTTCGGCGTCAAATCGGCGGCACCGACGCAATATCCGGCCGGCACCACTGCCGATCTCGGCGACGGCGTCACCTTGCAGCTCAATGCCGACGGCACGTTCGTCATGAGTTCGCCCAAGGCTTTCGAAGGCGACCGTGGCCAGCGCGTCTATTACGCCTCGTCGGCGCCGCCGAAATTCACCACCGACAATTACAAGACCGTGCTGTTTTCGGAGGGCATCGGCCGCTCGTTCATAAACTCGCTGACCGTCACCATCCCCGCGACGGTCATCCCGATCCTGATCGCCGCCTTCGCCGCCTATGCATTGGCGTGGATGCGTTTTCCCGGCCGCGCCTTGCTGATCGCCACAATCATCGGCCTGCTGGTCGTGCCGCTGCAGATGTCCTTGATCCCGCTTTTGAAAATCTACAACGGCGTCGGCATCTTCTTCGGTGTGCCGTCGAAAACCTATCTCGGCATCTGGCTGGCGCATACCGGCTTCGGCCTGCCCTTCGCCATCTATCTCCTGCGCAGCTATATTGCCGGCCTGCCGCGCGAGATCATGGAATCGGCGCGCATCGACGGCGCCAGCGATTTCGAAATCTTCGTCAAGATCGTGCTGCCGCTGTCCTTCCCGGTGCTGGCGTCCTTTGCGATCTTCCAGTTCCTGTGGGTGTGGAACGATTTGTTGGTGGCAATGGTTTTCCTCGGTACCGAAGGGGATCAGATCGTGCTGACCGCGAAGCTCAACGCACTGCTCGGCTCGCGCGGCGGCGACTGGGAAATCCTGACGACATCGGCCTTCGTCACCATTATCGTGCCGCTGATCGTGTTCTTCTCGCTGCAGCGCTATTTCGTCCGCGGGCTGCTGGCCGGCTCGGTCAAAGGAGGTTGAGACTTATGCAAGCCGCTTTGAAGGCGACCTCGAAGCCCGATCTCGCCGTCGGTCGCGACTGGTGGCGGGGCGCGGTGATCTACCAGATATATCCGCGCTCCTATCAGGACTCCAATGGCGACGGCATCGGCGACCTCAAGGGCATCATCCGCAGGCTGCCCTACATCGCCTCGCTCGGCGTCGACGCCATCTGGATTTCGCCCTTCTTCAAGTCGCCGATGAAGGATTTCGGCTACGACGTCTCGGACTATTGCGACGTCGACCCGATGTTCGGGACGCTCGCCGATTTCGACGCGCTGGTTGCGGAAGCCCATCACCTCGGCCTCAAGGTGATGATCGACGAAGTGCTGTCGCACACCGCCGACATCCATCCATGGTTCAAGGAGAGCCGCGGCAGCCGTAGCAATCCCAAGGCCGACTGGTATGTCTGGGCCGACGCCAGGCCGGACGGCACGCCGCCCAACAACTGGCTGTCGATCTTCGGCGGCTCGGCCTGGCAGTGGGACACCAGCCGCCAGCAATATTATCTGCATAATTTCCTGTCCGAGCAGCCGGACCTCAACTTCCACAATCTGGAAGTCCAGGACGCGCTGCTCGACGTCACCCGCTTCTGGCTGGAGCGCGGCGTCGACGGCTTCCGCCTCGACACCATCAATTTCTACTTCCACAGCCAGGGGCTGGAGAACAATCCGCCGCTGCCGCCCGAAGAGCGCAACGACCAGACAGCACCTGCGGTCAATCCCTACAACTACCAGGACCATATCTACGACAAGAGCCGGCCGGAAAACCTTGCCTTCCTCGAACGGTTCCGGGCGCTGCTCGACGAATATCCGGCGGCCGCCGCGGTCGGCGAAGTCGGCGATTCGCAGCGTGGGCTGGAAGTGGTCGCCGCCTACACCGCCGGCGGCAAACGCGTCCACATGTGCTATTCCTTCGATTTCCTGGCGCCGGAAAAGATCAGCGCCGCCAAGGTGCGCCAGGTGCTGGAAGCCTTCGGCAAGGTCGCCAGCGACGGCTGGTCGTGCTGGGCCTTTTCCAACCACGACGTGATGCGTCCGGCCTCGCGCTGGGCTGCCGACGAGGCCGACCCGGCCGCCTATCTGAAGGTTATCTCGGCGCTGCTGATGTCGCTGCGCGGTTCGGTCTGCCTCTATCAGGGAGAGGAGCTTGGGCTGGGCGAAGCCGAGTTGCAGTTCGAGGATCTGCAGGACCCCTACGGCATTCGCTTCTGGCCCGAATTCAAGGGCCGCGACGGCTGCCGCACGCCGATGGTGTGGGATGCAACCGCCAGCAATGCCGGCTTTTCGACGGCCAAGCCCTGGCTGCCGGTGCCGGGCAAGCACTTGTCGCAAGCGGTCAATGTTCAGCAGGGCGACGCGGCCTCGCTGCTCGAGCACTACCGGCGCTTTCTCGGTTTCCGCCGCCAGCATCCGGCCCTGGCCAAAGGCGACATCGAGTTCATCGAAAGCGAGGGCGACACCGTCGCCTTCACCCGCCGTGAGGGCAATGAGCAGATCGTCTGCGTCTTCAATCTGGCCAGCAAGCCGGCCGAGGTCGATCTCGGTGGTCAGGCGCTGCTGCCATTGACCGGGCACGGTTTTTCGGGACAATCCGGCACAGGTTCCATCCGCCTCGGCGGCTACGGCGCCTGGTTCGGGCGCATCGACTGAGTTTTTGACGAAACTGGATTTTTTGAGGAAATCCAGGTTCTCTAGGGAAATCACTGGGAGGAAATTATGGCCGATGTCACGCTGAGACAGGTGAAGAAATCATACGGCAATCTGCACATTCTCCACGGCATCGACCTCGACATAAAGTCGGGCGAGTTCATCGTCTTCGTCGGCCCGTCGGGTTGCGGCAAGTCGACCTTGCTGCGGTCCATCGCCGGGCTTGAGGAGATCACCTCCGGCGAGCTGAAGATCGCCGGCGAGGTGGTGAACGACGTGCCGCCTTCCAAGCGCGGCATTGCCATGGTGTTCCAGTCCTATGCGCTCTATCCGCACATGACCGTCTACGACAACATGGCCTTCTCGATGAAGATCGGCAAGGAAAGCAAGGCCGAGATCGACAAGCGGGTGCGGCAGGCCGCCGAAATCCTGCAGCTGACCAAATATCTCGACCGCCTGCCCAAGGCGATGTCGGGCGGCCAGCGCCAGCGTGTCGCCATCGGTCGCGCCATCGTGCGCAATCCGAAAGTGTTCCTGTTCGACGAGCCGCTGTCGAATCTCGACGCGGCGCTGCGCGTCGCGACCCGCATCGAGATCGCCAAGCTCAAGGAATCGATGCCTGCCACGACCATGATCTACGTCACCCACGATCAGGTCGAAGCGATGACGCTCGCCGACCGCATCGTCGTGCTGAAGGATGGCCATATCGAGCAGGTCGGCACGCCGATGGACCTCTACAAGAAGCCCGGCAATCTGTTCGTTGCCCAGTTCATCGGCTCGCCGGCCATGAACATCCTGCCGGCGACAATCGACAGGACGGGCAACCCGACAATCGTCAGCCATGTCGGCGGCCGCAAGGCAACGGTGCCGATCGCAACGCCGGCGTCAGCAAAGGGTGCGGCAGTCAGCTTCGGCGTGCGGCCGGAGGATCTGTCGGCCGCCACCGGCGCGGAATATCTTTTCGAGGGCGTGGTGGACTATGTCGAGCAACTCGGCGAGGTGCAGCTTGTCTATGTCGATATCGGCCGCGCTGACCTGCCGTTGGTGACCAAGCTGCCCGGCAATGTCGAGGTCAAGCGCGGGGCAAAGCTGCGACTGACCGCGGATGCCGGGGACCTGCACATCTTCGACGCCGATGGGCACTCCTTCTCGCTCAAGCCGGTGGAAGTGAAGGCGGCTTGAGATAGCTGCGTCGTACAGGCATGAAAAAAGAGCGGCGGGCCAGGCCCGCCGCTCTTTTTTTAAGCTTCGGCTGTTAGTTGTTGCCGAACCGATCCCTGTCGCTGCTCTGAGGAACGAACTTCTGTTGGTCGTTCGACGAGTTCAGCAGCTTGTAGACCGCCGAGTTGGTGCCGGTCGACGAAGTGCGGGTGGTGTCGACGGCAGCGGCCGGCTGGTTGGCGCCATTGGAGCCATAATTGTCGCTGCCGGCAAAGGCAGCGCTCGAAACAGCCAGAACGGCTGCGGTGGCAAGAACGATCTTCTTCATTTTAGTCTCCTGAATTTTTCTGATGCCGCCAGCTGCAGCGGATAAGCCCGCCACGTGCTGGAAACCGGCTTTTAGCGGCCGAAAAGGTTACGGTCGGCACCGTGGGCAGGCGCCTGCTCGGCTGGAGCCGACTTCTCAACCGAAGCCGTATGGCCACTATCGGTCGACGTAATCGCAGGCTGGTTGGCGCCGTTCGAACCGTAGTTGTCGCTGCCGGCGAAAGCGCTGCCGGAGATGGCCAAAACGGCGGCGGCAGCAAGGATGATCTTTTTCATTTCAATACTCCTGAATTTTTTGGGATCCCGAGAGCGACGGGTTAGCCGCCCTTCTTTGGTCGGGATCAGCGATTGCCGTAGAGGTCGCGGTCGGCGCCCTGAACGACAGGCTGCTTGTCAGCGTGCGCCGGCTTCTGAATGGAAGCCGTATACGAGCTGTCGACCGAGACGGCTGGCTGGTTCGCACCATTGGAACCGTAATTGTCGCTACCGGCGAAGGCGCTGCCGGTGATCGCCAAAACGGCTGCGGCAGTGAGGATGATCTTTTTCATTTTTAGTACTCCAGTTTGTCTGTCCGTCTAGCGGCGTGTCTTGGGAGCAATTCGCGTCGTTCGGACAGCCCCGATGTGGGAAAGCCATAGGCTGGTTTCCAATCACGAAGTTGTTCCGTGTGGACCACGGTCCTGCACCTTGAAATTGTGCCAGGAAGTTCCTCTATGGTCATTTATCGCATTGTTTTCAGTTGCTTATGTCGAACCGAGTGGTTCGCTCCGGTGTCGGTTTCCGGGCCGTCGTTCACACGGTCCTGCACGCATTGTCAACAGAAACGAACCGTTCGGTTCGATTAGAGATTGCTAATAGTAACTTTTCGATACCGTTGAGCCCTTTTTGCCCCCGATCGAACTGGATCCGCAGCGATTCGAAACGGCGATGATGGCGTCGCAAGAAACGTCTCAGCTCTTTGACCGGCGGCGGGGAGCGTATGCCGCGCGTGTCGCGCCGCATGGATACGATGTCGCTTTCATGCCGACGTCGCGATCGCTGCCGTGATTAGATGATCGCATCTCAGGTGCCGCTTCGTGACGACGCAGCGGAGAATTGGGAAGCCGGTCAGAATCCGGCGCTGCCCCCGCAACGGTGGTGGAGTTGAAGTCGCAACGGGAGACCACTGGGCAAGAGCCTGGGAAGGTGTCGCGATGGTCCGCAAGGACAACTCCAGAGCCCGGAAACCAGCCCGAGATGCATAGACTCGACTGATCGCGGTGGGCGGTCAAGAGGTGGATAGTGCATGTCCGGCGCCGCGCCGGCCTGCGTCCGATCCTTCCTCCATCACCACCAAGTTCAGTCCTTAAACCACGAGGACAGAACTATGGATACGCGCAACGACATGCTGAGGCTCCTGAACGGCCGCAAGCAAGGCTTTTCGCTGGAACAGCCCTTCTACACCGACCCGGACTATTTCAAGCTCGACATGGAGCTTATCTGGTATCGCGACTGGCTGTTCATCGGCCATGATTGCGAACTGCCGAAGCCCGGCAGCTATATCACCGTGCAGATCGGCGATTATCCGGTGGTGCTGGTCCGCGACCAGAAGGGCAACATCAACGCCTTTCACAATTCCTGCCGCCATCGCGGCAGCCGTGTCTGCAACACTGAGAAGGGCATGGCGGCAAAGCTTGTCTGCCCCTATCACCAGTGGACCTACGAGCTTGACGGCCGGCTGCTGTTTGCCCGCCAGATGGCCGACGGTTTCGACAAGAGCCAGTTCGGCCTGAAGCCCGTCGCCTGCGAGAGCGTCGGCGGCTACATCTTCATCTGCCTGGCGAAAGAACCTGCCGACTTTGCGCCGATGCGCGCCATGATAGAGCCCTACCTCAAGCCGCACCGGCTGAATGAAGCCAAGGTCGCCTTCGAGAGCACCATCATCGAGAAGGGCAACTGGAAGCTGGTCTGGGAAAACAACCGCGAATGCTATCACTGCGCCGGCAATCATCCAGAGCTGTGCAAGACATTCCCCGAAGCGCCGACGGTGACCGGCGTGCAGGGCGCCGACAGCGATCCGGAGATGCTGGCGCACTGGGCGAAATGCGAGGCGGCGGGCCTGCCGAGCAAGTTCCGCATCGATCCGGCCGGGCAATACCGCGCCACCCGCGCGCCGCTGCTGCGCGATGCCGTCAGCTACACGATGTCGGGAAAGCGCGCGGTGACGAAGAACCTGTCCGACACTGTTGCCGCCGACCGCATCGGCACCTTGATGCACTACCACTATCCGACGACTTGGAACCACATACTGATCGACCATGCGGTCACCTTCCGGGTGCTGCCGATCAGCACCACGCAAACCGCGGTGACGACCAAGTGGCTGGTGCACAAGGATGCGGTCGAGGGGGTCGACTACAACCTTGAGGAGCTCACCCATGTCTGGACCGAGACCAACGACCAGGACCGCCGCATCGTCGAGGAAAACGCCTTCGGCATCCTGTCTCCGGCCTATGAGCCCGGCCCCTATTCGGAGCTGCACGAGGGCGGCGTGATCCAGTTCGTCGAATGGTACGCGGCCTTCATCGGCCCGCGCCTTGCCGAAGGTGGCAGGCCGGCGCTGCGCAGCGTCGCGTGAGCTGGAGCAGGCGAAGAAGGACCGGAGGATGAATGCGATGACGGATCTTGGGCTCTATCGCCATCTCGACCAGATGGCGCCCTGGAACGATAGGCTGCAGGTGCTGGAAGTGATCGGCGTCAGCGACGAGGCGCCCGACGTCAAGACCTTCACCTTCCGCTCCGACAACCAGACCTGGTTCCGCTACAAGCCGGGCCAGTTCCTGACGCTGGAACTGCCGACACCGGACGGGCCGCTGATGCGCACCTATACGCTGTCGTCGTCGCCATCGCGGCCGTTTTCGATCGCGGTGACGGTCAAGGCGCAGGCCGGCAGCATCGGCACGCGCTGGATGTTCGACCATCTGGTGCCCGGTTCGCATGTCAAGGCCTACGGACCGGCCGGCGACTTCTCGTTGCACAGCCACCCGGCGGCCAAATACCTGTTCATTTCCGCCGGCTCCGGCGTGACGCCGATGATGTCGATGCTGCGCTGGCTGAACGACTGCGCGCCATGGACCGATGTCGGTTTCGTCAACTGCGCGCGGCGTGCCGAAGAGATCATCTTCCGCAAGGAACTCGAACTGCTCGGCGGCCATATGCCCGGCCTGTCGCTCGGCTTCATGATCGAGGAACGTTCCAGCCGCGAGGGCTGGTACGGTCATATGGGGCGCATCGATGCGATCCGGCTGCCCTTGCTGGCTCCGGACTTCCGCGAGCGCGAAATCTTCTGCTGCGGCCCCGATCCGTTCATGCGCGCCGTGCGCGGCATGCTGGAGGCCGCCGGCTTCGATATGACGAAATACCATCAGGAGAGCTTTGCCGCGCCCGTGGTGGAGGAAATCCCGGCGCCGTTTGCTTCACCCGCTGAAGACGGTGCTGTTGCACCTGTCGAGGCTGTGACGCCGATCCGCTTCTCGCTTTCGGAGGTCGACGCCGGCTGCGTTGCCGGCCAGACCGTGCTGCAGACGGCGCGCAGCTCGGGCGTGCGGATACCCGCCGCCTGCGAGTTCGGCCTGTGCGGCACCTGCAAGGTGAAGAAGGTCTCCGGCGCTGTCGAAATGAGCCACAATGGCGGCATCCTCGACCACGAGATCGATGACGGTTTTATCCTTGCCTGCTGCTCGAAACCGTTGTCGGCGCTCGAAATCGAGGCTTGAGCCGGTCGACTTCGCCGCAACGGTCGCCGACGCAAGCGTTGTGTTCGCGGGTCTTTGTCTTGCCAAGCATAGGCCGAGTGATTTAGACGCACTTAGGAAGGGCTGGGCAGACCGTGAAACCGGCGCATCCCTTCATGGGCGCATGGAACGGGGGACAGAGCGATGCAACAGCGGGTCTACGCGGTCGCAAGCAAGGACATCGTTTTCGAATCATTCGATGGCGAAGCCGTCGTTCTCGATCTTTCGAACGGCAAGTATTTCGGCTTTTCCGATTCCGGCAGCCGGGTCTGGCAAGCTTTGTCGTCCGGCGTCGCCACTGAAGCGCTGGTCGGAGCTGCCGCGGGCGCCGCAAAAATAAGCCTGGCCGACCTCGAAAGCTTCGTTGCCCGACTGCTCGATTTAGGGTTGCTTGCGCCAGCCGAAACACCGGCACAACCGCTTTCGGGCGAGCTGTCGTCTGCGCTTGCTGCCAGCAATGAGCCGCTCAAGGTCGATGTCCATGACGACCTTGCCGATCTCATCATTGTCGACCCGATCCATGAGGTCGAGGAACCTCTCGGCTGGCCGGCGGTGAAACAGGCATAATCGTTTCCCTAAAGCGCGTCGCGTTTGAACGGACTCAGGCGACGCGGTTTAGATCTTTGATTTTATGCATGTCGTCGTCTCAAAACCGGGGCCACCCCGAGCGACATGCATCAGGCGACCCGGCGCAATTCTGGACGCTGAACAACCAACACATGCCTTTGATCACGCTGCAAACCCTGCCGGATTATGCCCGCCATGTGCTGGCGGCCGCGGAAAGCGCCGCCGCCTTCTATCCCGTTACCGCCAGCGTGCGGTTGCCGGGACTGGACCTGAGTGTCCACCTCGACCATGGCACGCTGGCGGAAGCCATGAGCCATGCCTTCATACCGGCCCCGGAAAATCCGTCTGCATCTGACGGCTGCCGCATTTTCGTCGCCCACCCGGGCATCGATGGCGTCCCCGCCCCGGCCACCTGGGGCCGAGGCGATTACAACCATCATGCCTTTGCCAACCGGCTGGAAGAGGCCGGATTGCGCGGCAGCTACTATCATGACCTCGACTTCTGGCAGTTCCATGATCCGCAACGCCATGTCGGGGCGCAGCTGATGATGTCGGCCGACGCCTTTCCGCCATGGGAACAAGGGGCGCCGCTGCGCGCCTTCCTGCATTGGGAACATGCGGCGCGCGGCATGCGGCTCACCCATGCCGGCACGCTGGGCATCGATGGCAAGGGCGTCCTGCTGGCGGGCTCCGGCGGTGCCGGCAAATCGGGAACGGTCGTCGCCGGCTTGCTCAATGGGCTCGATAGTGTCGGCGACGACTATGTGCTGATCGACCGGACCGAGGGGGTGACGGCC
Organism: Mesorhizobium sp. M0062; assembly: GCF_040323125.1. Taxonomy (NCBI): domain Bacteria; kingdom Pseudomonadati; phylum Pseudomonadota; class Alphaproteobacteria; order Hyphomicrobiales; family Phyllobacteriaceae; genus Mesorhizobium; species Mesorhizobium sp. M0062. The sequence goes on along the minus strand of NZ_JAMYUO010000001.1, from coordinate 340,698 downwards.
TATCCGCTGTTTGCCACGCTCAAGCAGGATCCGGAGGGCTTCAAGCGGCTGAAGCTGGAGGGTCGGCTAAAGTCGTACCAACCGCTGAACTGGCAAGGCAAGCATGCCTTTCGCATCGACGAGATCGCGCCTCGACCACCTCCTGCAAGTCTGGACATTATTGCTTTGATAGTGCCCCATATCAGGGGAGGTGCGAGAAGCTCGGTCATGCCCATATCGCGCAAGGATGCCATGATCGCCTTGGCCCCGTCAGGAATCGTGCAGATGCCGGGCGAGCGGGAAGCGGGCTTTCGCTTTTTCAGCGAGCTTACCCGCGATCTGCCATGCTACCGGCTGTCGCTGGGGACCGAGCCGCGCGAGATCGCCGGCACGATTGCGGATTTCGTCCTTCGGGGCGCTGCATGAAGTTGAGCATCATTGTGCCGGTGTACAATCGGGAGATCTATGTCGTTTCGACGTTGCGGTCCCTGCTCAGGCAACGCGACGATGCCGATCTCGATATCATCGTTGTCGACGACGGCTCGACGGACAGCTCCGTTGAAGCAGTCCGCGCCATCATGCGGGAAGCGTCGTGCATCCGCCTGTTCCAGCAGGCAAACCAGGGCGTGGCCAACGCGCGCAACACAGGGCTGAGGCAGTTGCTGCCGCAAACCGAACTGGTGTCGTTCCTGGATTCGGACGACGTCTCGCCGGCTGGACGATTCAAGGCTGGCCTACCCCTGTTCGCGGCCGACCCTGCGCTCGAGCTGACCTACTCGCTGATGACGCGCGTCGATCTCATGGACGACGAAGCCCTGCAGCCGGCGCCGGGCGGCGCAGGTCCTACCGTGCGCGGCGTCAGCCTTAGCGCCGGGATATTCCGCAGGGCACTCATCGACCGTACCGGTGCTTTCGACGAGGAGTTCCGGCAGGGCGAAGACGCCGACTATCTGCTGCGCATTTTCGAAACCAGCCCGAAGCACATTTTTCCCGACACCGTCGCGGTATACTACCGGCGCCACCCCGGCAATTTGACCAAGCAAAGGGATGTGGCGGTGCGCGAATATCTGCGTGTGATTCAGAAATCCTTGCGGCGGCGCAAGGCCGATCCGTCGCGGCGCCCGGTCGAGGGGCTTTTCGAGATCAAGCGCCCGGCAGAGTGGTGAAAGAATGAACAGATCACAGCCTGGAATGCGTGCTTGAAGCTGAGCGTGATCATGCCGGTCTACAACCGCGAACGCCATGTCGGCTCGGCGCTGCGCTCGCTGCTGAGGCAGCGCGATGCCGCCGATCTCGACATCATCGTTATCGATGACGGTTCGACCGACAGTTCGGTGGCGGTCGTGCGCTCGCTGATCGCGGAGGCGCCGTGCATTCGCCTTTTCCAGCAGCAGAATGCCGGGGTGACGCGGGCGCGCAACGCGGGCTTGCGGCAATTGCTGCCGCAGACCGGGCTGGTATCGTTTCTCGATTCGGACGACATTTCCCCGCCGGGCCGCTTCAAGGCGGATCTGGCCTGTTTCGACGCAGACCCCACCCTCGAGCTCACCTATTCGCGCATGACGTTGGTCGACGACATAGATGACGATACGCTGGAGCCGACAGCCGACAGCCACTCGGTGACGGTTCGCGGCATTCACCTGTCTCCCGCTATCTTCGTCCGGCGGTTGGTCGAACGCATCGGCAGCTTCGACGAGGATTTCCACCAGGCCGAGGACACCGACTATCTGCTGCGCACTTTCGAAAGCGGGCCGAAATTCACGATGCCCGACACTGTTGCGCTCTATTACCGGCGCCATCCCGGCAACATGACCAGGCAGGCCGATGTTCCTTTTCGCGAATTCATGCGCGCCGTCTACAAGTCGATGAAACGGCGCGAGGCCGACCGCTCCTTGCACCCTGTCGACGGCATCTTCGATTTCAAGGAACTTGCGAATTGGCGTTTCCTGTGATGGCCAGCTACGGCGTCGTCATTCCGGCCTTCAACGCGACCGCCACCATCGCCGAGACGCTGCGATCGGTCGCGGCCCAGACGGTCCAGCCCGACGCCATAATCGTCGTCGATGACGGCTCGACCGACGATACGGTCGCGGTGGTCAATGCGCTGGGCATGCCGGTGCAGGTGTTGCGCCAGGACAATGCCGGACCAGGCAGCGCCACCACCAGGGGCATCGCCGCGCTGGCGACGCCCTTCGTCGCCACGCTCGATGCGGACGATCTGTGGTTGCCGACCAAGATCGAAAGGCAGCTGGAGCATTTCGAGCGGTTTCCCGCGACGGCAGGAGTCTTTGCCCACTGGCGGACGTTTCGCGATGACAAGCCCGATGTGCAACAGGACGTGGCCGTGGCGGGCTGGTCGCGCACGACGATGATGATCCGCCGGGAGGTAGCCGAGGCCGTCGGTCCGATCATCGACCCGCAAGGCGGTCGCGGCGACATGGTCGACTGGATCGCCCGTGCCCGCGAGGCGGGCTTTGCGCTTGCCATGCTCGACGATGTCCTGACCTTGCGCCGCATCCGGCCCGGCAGCATGTCCTATGGACGCGACCCCGTGCGCGATCGCGGTTATGTCGAAGTCGTAAGGCTGGCCATGCAAAGGCGAGCAGCGAAAAAGGCGAGCGCCGACTGATGGCCAATGCCATGCGCCGTATCGGCCGTCGGTTTCCGGACTATGGTTGGTCATGGCCAACTGGCGGACTCGACCAGCTGCTGAAGGCCGCATTGCTGCCCGATGAAGAAGCGGCAGGGCGTTACGCGGCGCGCTGGCTCGACGAGAACGACATCGACCATGTTGCCTTCCGTGAGCATCGGCTGCTGGCCGCGATCTCCGACAAGTTCGGCCGCAAGCTCGCTGGGCATCCGGCCTATCCACGTCTTGTCGGCCTGCAAAAGATGCTGTGGACCAAATCGCGGCTGGCTGCGCGCGAGGCCGAGCCGGCGCTACAGGCCATGATCGACGCCGGCTGCGCGGTGATGCTAATCAAAGGCGCCAGCCGCATCGCCGTCAACGCGTCGGCGCAGCGGGGCCGGGTGGCGCACGACATCGACATATTGGTGCGTCCGCAGGACATGATCGCCGCCTTCGACGTGTTGACCGAGGGTGGCTGGCAAATCGCCACCGGCGTCAGCCCGCAATATCTGCGCACAAGGCTGGCGTCCCTGCGGTCGATGAATTTCTTCAAGGGCAGTTTCGGCGACATCGACCTGCACCAGTTGGCCTATGACGGATCGCAGCAGAGCACCGAAGACGATCTGGCGGTCTGGCAGCGGGCCCTGTCGGCCGAATTCAATGGCGTCCGCGTGCTTGTGCCCTCGCCTGCCGACCGCATGACGCTTGCCATCGCGCATGGCGGCCTCGATGCCCACACCCACAGCGACTGGCTGGTCGACTGTGCGGTCGCCATCGAGAGTGGCGCAGTCGACTGGGGCGTGTTCGCCGACATCATCGCCAAGCGGGGCCTCGCCGTCGCCGCGGCGGTGGCGCTCTCCTATCTCTGCCTGGAGATCGGCATTGCGGTGCCGGAGGCCGAACTTGCAAAGACGATTGAGTTGGCCGACCGCGCCGGCCTGTCGCGCTGGTCCTCGGTGCTGCAGGCCAAGCCGCGCACCGATTTCGGCGGCCTCGTTTGGCTGTCGCGCGGCTTTGCCAAGCAGTTGCGCCTCAAACGCAAAAAGGGCCGCCTGCAGCAGCCGACGCCCGCCGTCTGGCGCGGCAGGCCCACATTGCGCAAGGCAAGAGCGACGTCGGCGCCGTTTGCACTTTCCCAGACCCTGCCGCGTCCGGACAGGACTGGAGCGATGGTGCTGGACGTCACCGTCAGGATCGTCGTTCCACCAATCCGGCGCCGCATTGAGATGGAAATCAATGCCGGCGGCGGCCATGTCGCCCGCCTGCGTTCCATAGTGATCAGCCGCGCCGGCGGCGGACGTGTGCTGCGCTTTCGCGGCAAGCTAACGGTGGACGACACCGGCCGGCCTCTGGTGATCGAGGCACGGCCATCGCGCCAGTTCCGCAACTGGGACAATGAGGCCGAAGTCGCCGCCTATGGCGCGCTGCCGTTCCAATTGCTGTCGGCAAGGTTTTCACCCACCTGAGAGCGGGTGGCTGTTTCCATGAAACGGTGAACCACTGTGGCCCTCTCAGACGCCATAGCGCTCGGTGCGGATGATTTCCGCTGATATGCCGGCGTCGATCAGCGCCTGGGCAGCCGCCGAGACGAAGGCGTTCGACCCGCAGACGAAGGCGAGCGCCGGCGGCCGCGGCAGCCGCGTGAGCGCCTGCATGACCATTGCCGTGTCGATGCGCCTCGAATAGTCGGACGGGCGCCGTGCCGCCTCGCGCGTCAGCGTCAGCACCAGCTCGAACCCGTCGCCGCGGTCGCCGAGGCCGATCAGCTCGTCGCGGAAGATCACCTCGTCCCAGACCCGCACCGAAAACATCAGCGCCACCGGCACCGCCGATTTGCGCAAGGCTCGATGCCGCACCATCGCCATCAGCGGCACCACGCCGGAGCCGCCGCCGACCAGAAGCAGCGGCCCGCCATCCCCATCGGACCAGACGAAATGGCCGCCGAGCGGCCCGCGCAGTTCGATCTCGTCGCCGACCGCGGCGACGTCGTGGAAGAAGGGCGAGACTTCACCGTCGTCGAGCTTCTCGATCGCCAGCTCGATCGTGGCGCCGCTCTCCGGCGCCGAGGCGATGGAATAGGAGCGGCGCGCCTGGTAGCCGTCAGGCGCAGTCAGCCTGACATCGACATGCTGTCCGGCGCGATAGGCGAATGGCCGTGACAGCGCGAAAAAGAAACTGGTGACGCGTGGCGTGCGCTTTTCGATCCGGGTGATTTTCGCCGTCTGCCAGGGAGATTGCGGCGCTTCGCTCATGGATCGCCGCTATAGCGCTGCTCGCGCCACGGGTCGCCATAGATGTGATAGCCGCGCAATTCCCAGAAGCCCGGCTCGTCGCGCTCGGTGAACTGCAGCCCGTTCAGCCATTTGGCCGATTTCCAGAAATAGAGATGCGGCACCAGGAGCCGCGCCGGGCCGCCATGGTCGGCCGTGATCGGCTTGCCCTCATAAAGCAGCGCCACCATCGCCTTCCCCGCGGTGAGATCCTTGGCCGGCACGTTGGTGGTGTAGCCGTCATAGCCATGCGCCAGCAGGAAGCCGGTCGGCGCTTCGATGCCGGCGTCGGCAAGAATGTCGTCGACCAGCACGCCTTGCCAGGCGGTATCGAACTTGGTCCAGGCGGTAACGCAATGGATGTCGCGCGTCATCTTGGTCAAGGGCAGCGCGTTGAACTCGGCCCAGTTCCATTTCTTGATCGGGCGTGGCCCGTGCTTGAGCGTGAACGACCAGTCCTCGGTGCGCACGCGCGGCGTCGGCCCCGCCGACAGCACCGGAAAGCCCTGTTCGAGATACTGACCGGGCGGAATGCGCGCATCGGTCTCCGTCGGAGGCTTTCGACCGGAGGAAAAACCGCGAGTGACCATCGGACCGTCCGTTTTAACAGGCCATTGCCGGCCTGCCGTAATGTTCTCGAAGATGTCGCAGCGGGCAACAGGAATTTTGGCGACGCCGTGCGGCAGGCCTGTCGGTGGTCCGGCGAGCCTGCCGCATCATGCCTCAGCCGGCGGCGAAGGGTACGGCGATGAAGATTGTTGTGTCGCCCCGGTCGACCAAAAGCAGCACCGACTTCCGGCCCGATCTGCCGGCCTCGGCGATCGCCTGGTTGGCTTGCCGCGCATTCCGCACCGGCGACTGGTCGACGGCGACGATGACGTCGCCCGGCTGCAGGTCCGCATTGGCGGCTGCCTTGTCCGGATTGACGCGCTCGACCACGGCGCCACGCTGGTTCCAATCACAATGTCGTCAGCGGCCTTCGTTGCGCCTGAGATAGGCTGTGGCGATCTCGCGCATCCGGTTGCCGTCGAAGCTCGGCCCATGGCCGCCATGGCCGAGGCGAACAGGCAGGTCAAGGAGCCGCTGCATGGTACGGCGATAATCAGGCCGGGAGGAATCCGGCAGGTCGTCGATCAGCGTGGAATCGTAGATGGCGTCGCCGGCAAAGAACAGGCCGTCCGCCTCGTCGAACAAAGCGATCGAATCCGGCGAATGTCCGGGCAGATGCAGGACGCGGAACTGCCGGTCGCCGAGGTCGACGATGTCGCCCTCGTCCAGCGTGCGCGTCAGCGGCGCCGGCGGGATCTTGTAGTCGGCCGCCGTCCAGCCCGGCGCCGGCAATTTCGAAACGGCGCCGTCGAGATTGCAAAACATGTAGGCGTAGGTCACTGCCTCATTCATGGTCTCGAAATGCTCGGCACTGTGCCGCGGCCCGGCGCGCAGCGGAAACTCGTGCAGCGAGCCGACATGGTCGAGATGGATGTGGGTGGCGACAACAATGAGCGGCTTGCCCTCGGGCGTGTCGATCTCAGGCGCCAGCGGGCAGATGCCCATGCCGGTGTCGACCAGCAGGTCGGCGTCGCGTCCCCTGAAATGCCAGATGTTGGCGCGCACGAAATCATGCACGAACGGCTCGGTCAGCATCGTCGTGCGGTCGTCGATGATCGTCTTGCCGAACCAGTCGCCGACAACGCGCTCGCCACCAAAACGGGTGCCGCCAAAACGGCCGCCCATCAGACGAAGGGCTTTCCCACCTTGTATTTTTCCGGCACCAGCCGCTTCAGGTAAGCCATGCCCGCTTCCGACAGCTGGTTGACATCGGGCTTCATGAAATCGTCGGGCATATGGCGCGTCTTGCCGGCGACGTTCTTCAGCGGCACCTTCTTCAGCACGGTTTTCGTGCCGTCATATTGCAGCGCCACCGAGCCACCGCCTTCGCCGGCAACGGCAACCGCGAAGGCGCCGGCGCCGAAAGCCTCCCGCGCGTCGACGGCGCTGATCGCGCCGACATAGCCGCGCGGCATGTAGCCAAGCGCATCGACGCGGGCGCGCTTGCCCGGCAGGCCTTCGGCGAGCGCACGTTCCAGAGCTGACGGCAGGTCGCTGCCCGACAGTTTGACGTTGCCATGCGCGTCGCGCTCGAGCTTGTCCGGCGGCACCAGGCTTTCGACCAGCGCCTTGCCGTCGGCGGTGCTGACTCCTTCGGAGACGGCGACGATGCAACGCTTGTGGCGGTCGAGCGTGGCGCGCACGTCGTCGATGAAACCGGCGGCGGAGAACGGCCGTTCCGGCACGTAGACCAGATGCGGGCCGCTGTCGGGATCGAGCTGCCAGGCTGCAGCCGCCGCGGTGAGGAAGCCGGCATGCCGACCCATTACGATGCCGACATAGATGCCGGGCAATGCGCGGAAATCGAGATCGACGGACAGGAAGGCGCCGGCGACGAATTCGGCCGCCGAGATGAAGCCCGGCGTGTGGTCGTTTTCCTCGAGGTCGTTGTCGATGGTTTTTGGCGCATGGACGAAAGCAATGCTGCCGCCGGCGGCGTCGGTCAGAATCTGCTGCGTGCCCGACGTGTCGTTGCCACCGATGTAGATGAAAGCGTCGGCGCCGGCCTTCTTCAACCCGTTGAGGATGACTTCGCAATAGGCAGCGTCGGGCTTGTCGCGTGTCGAGCCGAGCGCGGCACTCGGCGTGCCGGCGATCAGCCGCAGCCGGTCCTCTGGGATGGCGGAGAGGTCGACATAGTTGCCGTCACGAATGCCGCGCACGCCGTGGAGCGAGCCCAGCACCTTGGCGCCGGGATGGCGCTTGCGGACTTCCAGCGTGGCCCCGACAACCGTCTGGTTGATGACGGCGGTCGGGCCGCCGCCCTGTGCGATGACAAACGTTCCAGCCATGCTCGATCTCTCCCGGCGCTGTGGTTTTCAAGGCACCTTGGCCTAGCTTGCCGCATCGCGCAACGGGAGTTTCCAGCGGCGCCAAACCGCCGCACAGGATCAGACGACCACGACCGGGTTCTTCTTGGAAACGCGGCTGTAGAGGTCGATGATATCCTGGTTGATCAGGCGCACGCAGCCCGACGACATCGCCTGGCCAATGCTCGCCCATTCCGGCGAACCGTGTATGCGGTAGCCGGTGTCCTTGCCGTCCTGGTAGATGTAGAGGGCGCGTGCGCCGAGCGGGTTGGTGAGGCCACCGGGCTGGCCGTTTTGCCATTTCACCAGTTCCGGCTTGCGCTGGATCATCTCCGGCGGCGGCGTCCAGGTCGGCCATTCCTTGCCGTACTGGATGTTGGCGCGGCCGGACCAGCGGAAGCCGTCCTTGCCGATGCCGACGCCGTAGCGAATGGCGTCGCCGCCCTCCTGCACCAGATAGAGCTTTCGCTCCTGCAGATGGACGACAATGGTGCCGGGCGCCTCGCCGGTCTCGTTGACGACGATCTGGCGGCGGAACTCCGGCTTGACCTTCTGATAGGGCACAGCCGGCACTTCGAAGCCGCCATCGTTGAGTGAGGCGTACATGACATCGGGGCCGGTGATGTTCTTGTCGACGCTGATCGCCGGACGGATCGGCCGCACCGAGCCGGTGACCGTGTCATCCAGCTGGAATTGCGGCAGCTCGAGCGTCGAAGTGCTGCAGCCGGCCATGCCGAGCAGCGTCATGGCGCCGGCCCCTGACAGGACGAAGCGGCGGGAATAGAGATGTTCGGTCTCGTTTGCGTCGCCATTTGCTGGCGGCGTCACATTCTGCGGCAACTCACGCATACCCAAACCCTACGCTGTCGGCGGGAAACACGGTCCGGCCGGATAGCAGGCAGTTTCGCCAAACATGGTTGAAAAAGGGTGAAGGCCCAACGACCGGTCTTAAGCCTGTGCCACCAATAGCGGCAGCGGTCGGGCGAAATGGTCCGCCGTGCATTTTTGGGAGAGGGCTCTTTACATTCCACCGCACACGAGGATTTATCCTTTTCTTTGCGCTCAAGGAGACAAAGATGTCGTTCGAAAACTGGGCCGCCTTCGCCGCCGCCTCCGCCGTGCTGCTCATCATTCCGGGCCCGACCATTCTTCTGGTCGTGTCCTATGCGCTGGGCCAGGGCTGGCGCACCGCCTTGCCGATGGCTGTCGGCGTGGCGCTGGGCGACTTCACCGCCATGACCCTGTCGATGCTGGGCATCGGCGCGCTGCTGGCCGCGTCGGCGACCGTGTTCACCATTCTGAAGCTGATCGGCGCCTGCTATCTGATCTATCTCGGGGTAAAACTGTTTCGCGCCGGCGGCGCGCTCAAAGCCGAACCACGCACAGATGCCGTCTCGGCCGCCAAGATGATGGCGCACGCCTGGCTGGTCACCGCACTCAACCCGAAGAGCATCACCTTCTTCGTCGCTTTCCTGCCGCAGTTCCTCAACCGGGAAGCCGATTTCTGGACACAGATGCTGATCTTCGAAGCGACCTTCCTGGCGCTCGCCTTCGCCAATGCCTTCGGCTACGCGCTGATTGCGGCGCGCGCCCGCAACGTCGTACGCAACCGCAAGGCGATCCGCATCTTCAACCGCACCGGCGGCACGCTGCTGGTCGGCGCCGGGATCGCCACGGTGGCGATGCGCTCGGGCAATTAGGAACTGCGGAGCATCAGGGCCGATATGGCAGTAAGAGATCCATTCGGCCTAATGTTTTCGGGCGCGACCGAGGCCGGGTTTTCACCCTACAGCCAGGCCGTTCATGAATTGCAATGCTTCGTCGGCGACCCGGTCGGCTCCGTTGACCGCGCCATATCGGCGGATCCCGGTTTCGTCATGGCGCGTGTCTTCAAGGGGTATCTGTTCGGCCTCGCCACCGAACGCGAGGCAACGGCGGTCGCCCAGGCATGCCATGCCGCGGCACTGCCGCTTGCCGCGACGCCGCGCGAACAGGCGCATGTGGCGGCCCTTGGCCATCTTGCCGAGGGACGCTGGCATGACGCCGCACGTGTTCTCGAGGATATCGCCATCGACAACCCGCTCGATGCGGTGGCGCTGCAGGTCGGCCACCAGATCGACTTCTTCACCGGCAATGCCCGCATGCTGCGCGACCGTATCGGCCGCGCGCTGCCGTCCTGGCAGAGCAGCATGCCAGGTTATCACGCCATTCTCGGTATGCAGGCCTTCGGGCTGGAGGAGATGGGCGATTATGTCAGGGCCGAAAGCTTTGGCCGGCAGGCGATCGAGATCGAGCCGCGCGACGGCTGGGCGCAGCACGCGGTCGCCCATGTCATGGAGATGCAGAGCCGGCAACGGGACGGCATTGCCTGGATGCGCGCCAACCCCGAGGCGTGGACCAAAGAAAGCTTCCTGCAGGTGCATAATTGGTGGCATCTGGCGCTGTTCCACTACGATCTCGGCGAGACCGACGAGGTGCTCAAGCTCTATGACGGGCCGATCTATGGCGAGCGTTCGACGCTGGCGCTGAACATGGTCGACGCCTCTGCGATCCTATGGCGGCTTTATCTCGGCGGTGTCGATGTCGGCGACCGCTGGGCAGCGCTCGCTGCCAACTGGGCGCCGAAGGCTGGAGCCGGCAATTACGCCTTCAACGATGCGCATGCGATGATGGCATTCGTCGGCGCCGGTCTCGAAGCGCCGGTCAACATCTTGCTCGAAGCCCAGCACGAGGCGATGCGCGGCAGCGACGACAACGCCGCCTTCACCCGGGATGTCGGCCAGCCACTGACGGAAGGCATCAAGGCATTCGGCGAGGGCAATTACAGCGAAGCGGTGCGCCTGATCCGACCGATCCGCGCCATTGCCCATCGCTTTGGCGGCAGCCACGCCCAGCGCGATGTGATTGATCTCACGCTGATCGAGGCGGCGTTGCGCGCCGGCGACACGGCGCTTGCCTGGGCGTTGACGGCCCAGCGCGCACTGGTCCGGCCGGACAGTCCGCTGTCGGCGCTGTTTTCGCAACGCGCCGCCAATTTGTCAGAGAATTGACCCGCGGCGGATCTTGTTTTAAAAACTGGCGAGCCAGATTTTTTCGAGACCCGAAAAAATTAATGGCAATGGGAGGAATGCATGTATCTCGGCCTCGATCTCGGCACGTCGGGCGTCAAGGCGCTGTTGATCGATGCCGGGCAGAAGATCATCGGCTCCGGCCATGCTTCGCTTGACGTATCGCGGCCGCATCCCGGCTGGTCCGAACAAAACCCCGCCGACTGGATCCGCGCCTGCGAGACCGCCATTGCCAAGCTGAAAGCCTCGCACCCGAAAGAGCTTGCCGCGGTCAAGGGCATCGGCCTTTCCGGCCATATGCATGGCGCCACCTTGCTCGATGCCGGCGACCAGGTGCTGCGCCCCTGCATCCTGTGGAACGACACGCGCAGCCACGCGGAGGCCGCCGCGCTCGATGCCGACCCGCACTTTCGCCAACTCACCGGCAACATCGTCTTCCCCGGTTTCACGGCGCCGAAACTCGCCTGGGTGAAGAACAACGAGCCCGCGGTTTTCGCCAAGGTTGCAAAAGTGCTTTTGCCGAAGGATTACCTTCGGTTCTGGCTGACCGGCGAGCATATCTCAGAAATGTCGGACTCCGCCGGCACCTCCTGGCTAGATGTCGGCAAACGGCGCTGGTCCCCCGAATTGCTTGCGGCGACATCGCTCGACGAAAGGCAGATGCCGTCGCTGGTCGAAGGCACGGAGAAGGCCGGAGCCTTGCGCGCCGAACTGGCCGCCAACTGGGGCATAGCATCAGGCGTCCCGGTGGCCGGTGGCGCGGGCGACAATGCGGCTTCAGCCTGCGGCATGGGCACGGTCGGCGCCGGCCACGCTTTTGTGTCGCTGGGCACATCTGGCGTGCTGTTTGCTGCCAACGCTTCCTACCTGCCCAATCCGGCAAGCGCGGTGCACACCTTCTGCCATGCCCTGCCCAACACCTGGCACCAGATGGGGGTCATCCTGTCTGCGACCGATTCGCTGAACTGGCTGTCGGAGATTTCAGGCAAGAAGGCCGGCGAATTGACCGCCGAACTTGGCGATGTGCTGAAAGCGCCGAGCGGGGTGTCGTTCCTGCCCTATCTCTCGGGCGAGCGCACGCCGCACAATGATTCCGCCATTCGTGGGTCCTTCACCGGACTGGCGCATGAGTCGAGCCGCGCGGTGCTGACGCAGGCCGTGCTTGAAGGCGTCGCCTTCGCCTTCCGCGACAGTCTCGAAGCCTTGAAGACCGCCGGCACGGATTTGACGCGGGTGACGGCAATCGGCGGCGGCTCGCGCTCGCGCTACTGGCTGAAGGCGATCGCTACGGCGCTGCAGGTGCCCGTGGACATTCCGGCCGACGGCGATTTCGGTGCTGCCTTTGGCGCCGCCCGGCTCGGGCTGATTGCGGCGACAGGGGCTGATCCGCTGGCGGTGTGCACGGCGCCGAGGACGGATGCGACGATCGAACCGGATGTCCCGCTTGGCGGGGCGTATGCCGATGCCTATCAGCGCTACCGGGCGCTGTATCCGGCGATCAAGGGCGCCATGGCGTGAGTGAGCGCGGGGCACCCGGCAATCACATGAGGGAGCGCGAGGCACCCCCCTCTGCCCTGCCGGGCATCTCCCCCTCAAGGGGGGAGATTGGCAGCTTGCGCGCCGACTCTTTTCTTTCGGCGTTATTGGTTGGCGAAGGTCCGCGTGACTATCAATCTCCCCCCTTGCGGGGGAGATGCCCGGCAGGGCAGAGGGGGGTGTCTCGCGCCACCCTTAATCGATCACTGCGCCGGCACCTTGTCCAGAAACCCGGTGACGCTCTTCAGGCGCCCATTTTCGATAACACCGATATCGGTGCCTTCGATAACCGACGGCACGCCTTCCGGCCCAAGATTCCACGAGAAGCGGATGCGGTCGCCAAACCCGTCCGGCGTACCCTTCAGCGAGAACCGGAAGCCGGCGAAGCGCTGCTGTACGCCGTCGATCAGCCCAGCAACGCCGGCGTGGCCGTCGCCCTGCATGAGCGGATCGCGGTAGCTGACGTCTTCGGTGAAGGTGGCCTTGAGCAGTTCGGCGCGGCGATCCGCATCGGCCTCGTTCCAGGCGGTGATGTAGTTCTGGGCGATCGTGTTGAGGTCGGTCATGGTCTGTCTCCTTCGTTGAGTGGCTTTGACACGAGCCTTTTCACCCCGAGCGAGAGCGAAACCAATTACGCCTGAGGTAATCAGGCGCGATTATTCGGAGAGGACAAAAAAGATGAGCAGCGGATTTTTCGGCGACATCAAAGCGATCAAGTATGAGGGGCCGGATTCGACCAATCCGCTGGCCTACCGCTTCTACAATCCCGACGAGGTGGTGGCCGGCAAACGGCTGGAAGACCATCTGCGCTTCGCCGTCGCCTACTGGCATTCTTTCGCCTGGCCGGGCGGCGATCCCTTTGGCGGCCAGACCTTCGACCGGCCCTGGTTTCCCAAGGCTGGCGGCGTCGACACGATGGAACTGGCCAAGCTGAAAGCCGACGTCGCCTTCGAGATGTTCTCGCTGCTCGGCGCGCCCTATTTCTGCTTCCACGACGCCGACGTGCGGCCGGAAGGCAAGGATTTCTCCGAAAGTGCCGCGCGGCTCGACGAGATCGCCGACTATTTTGCCGCCAAGATGAAGAAGACCGGCGTCAAACTGCTCTGGGGCACGGCCAACCTGTTCTCCAACCGCCGCTTCATGTCGGGCGCCGCCACCAATCCCGATCCGGATGTCTTCGCCTATGCGGCGGCGACGGTGAAAAGCTGCATCGACGTCACGAAGCGGCTGAAGGGCGAGAATTATGTACTGTGGGGCGGGCGCGAGGGCTATGAAACGCTGCTCAACACTGATCTTGCCCGCGAGCAGGAGCAGGCCGGGCGCTTCCTCAGTCTCGTCGTCGACTACAAGCACAAGATCGGCTTCAAAGGCACGATCCTGATCGAGCCGAAGCCGCAGGAGCCGACCAAGCATCAGTACGACTACGACGTTGCCACGGTCTACGGCTTCCTCAAGCGCTTCGGGCTGGAGAAGGAAGTGAAGCTGAACATCGAGCAGGGCCACGCGATTCTTGCCGGCCATTCCTTCGAGCACGAGCTGGCGCTGGCCAAGGCGCTCGGCGTCTTCGGCTCGATCGACATGAACCGCAACGACTACCAGTCGGGCTGGGACACCGACCAGTTCCCCAACAATGTGCCGGAGATGGCGCTGGCCTATTACCAGGTGTTGCAGGCCGGCGGCTTCAAGACCGGCGGCACCAATTTCGACGCCAAGCTGCGCCGCCAGTCGCTCGACCCGCAGGACCTGCTGATCGGCCATATCGGCGGCATGGATTCCTGCGCACGAGGTCTCAAGGCAGCCGCCAAGATGGTCGAGGACAAGGCGCTGTCGGGTCCGCTGGCCGAGCGCTATGCCGGTTGGAACACGGCCGAGGGCAAGGCGATGCTGTCGGGCAAGCGCTCGCTGGAAGACATCGCCGAGCGCGTGGTGAAGAAGAAGATCGAGCCGCAGCCACGCTCCGGCCGCCAGGAGTTGCTGGAAAACATCGTCAACCGCTACGTCTGAGGGCGGAAAGCCGATTCGTTGTGCTCAAGGGTGGCTGGATAACATTCCGGCCGCCCGGAATGGGGTTTGCGCAAGACCCTATCCGACGACAAGGGTTTGCCCTTTGGCGCCCCTCAATGACCTCGCTCTTGCCTTCAAACTGCCGTCACGTATCTCGTATAAGGATGCGGTTGTGGCGGGTGAAAAGGAAGGAGGCGAACCGATATGCAGCATGAACGCGAAATCGACGCCCTGCTCTCATCCGGCGAGACCGGATCGATCATCGACCGGCTGATGGCGCTGCCGCGGCCGACCGACAGCGTGAAAAACGAATGGGATCGTGCTGTCAGCAGCCGATTTGAAGTCCGTCTGGCGAGGCAGATGCGCTCGCAGATGGACGCCGGCAGCGATCGACAGAACGCAGCCTGATCTCCCTTTGTCCGTGCATGTCGTAATCCCAAAACCGCGACACACTTTTGGGCGACATGCATCAACCTCGGCGCAGCCTGACCGGGGCTTCGCCGAACGCTCTTGAAAACGCTCTGGAAAATGCCGCGGCGGACGAGAACCCCGTCCGCCCGGCAATATCCGCCATGGCGATCCGCGTGTCGACCACCAGCCGCCGCGCCGCGCCCAGCCGCAGCCTGAGATAATATGCGCCCGGCGTCTCGCCGATCGACTTGCGAAAAATGCTCTCCAATGTCCGCGCCGTCACCCCGGCGCGTTTTGCCACCGCGTCGATGGTCAGCGGCTGGTCGACATGCGATTCCATCAGCCGGATAGCCTGCGCCAGACGCGGGTCGTAGCCGTCGAGCCGGCCGAGCGAGACCAGCGGCTGCGCGTCGGTCGCGGCGCGCGCCTGGTCGTAGATGAAGACGCTGGCGACATCGAGCGCGACGGCCATGCCGAGCCGGGTGCGGATCAGATGCAGCATCAGGTCGAAGGTCGGCGACGCCCCGCCCGAGGTGAACACCGGTCCGTCGATGACGTAGCGGTCCGGACGCACGTCGACGCCGGGAAAGGCGGAGGAAAAATCCTCCATGTCTTCCCAATGGGTGGTGGCGCTGCGGCCTTCGAGGAGGCCGGCGCGCGCCACCAGCCATGTGCCGGCCTCGACGCCGCCGCAGGCGCGAGCCGCGCGGGCCGCTCGCCGTAATCCGGAAAGCAGAGCCGATGTCGCGTAATTCTGGGTGCCGAAGCCGGCGACGACGACAAGCACATCGGTCGGCTCGGCCGCATCGAAGCGGCCCCTGACCGCCACCGGCAGGCCGCATGTGGTGACCGGCGCCTCGCCGGTGACCGAGACCAGTTTGAAATCGAACAGCGTCTCGCCTGAGATGCGGTTGGCGGCGCGCAGCGGGTCGACGGTCGACGCCACGCACATGATGGACGAGCCTGAAAACACCAGCAGCGTCACCTTGAGCGGCGATCGCTCAGCGCGAAAGATGGTCGGTTTTTCGCTTTTGATCACGAGAGCTTCGTAAATTGCAAAACAGTTTCCGGCAAGTCGGTCATTGTTAGGGTCTGTTTCTATGGGGAGGAGATGTCCATGCCGCTCGCGATGAACCGTGAGGTTTTCATTACCTGTGCCGTGACCGGGTCCGGCGGCTCGCAGGACCGCTCCCCGCATGTGCCACGCTCGCCCAAGCAGATCGCCGATTCGGCGATCGATGCGGCCAAGGCCGGTGCCGCCATCGTCCACTGCCATGTCCGCGACCCCGAGACCGGCAAGCCGCGCCGCGATGTCCATCTCTACCGCGAAGTGACGGACCGCATCCGCGCGGCAGAAGTCGACGTGATCCTGAACCTGACCGCCGGGATGGGCGGCGACATGGTGTTCGGCTCACCGGAAGCGCCGCTGCCGCTCAATGAAAAAGGCACCGACATGGGCGGCGCCACCAACCGCATGGAACATGTGCGCCAGTGCCTGCCGGAAATCTGCACGCTGGATTGCGGCACCATGAACTTCGCCGAGGCCGATTATGTCATGACCAACACGCCCGGCATGCTGCGCGCAATGGGCGGCATGATGACGGCGCTCGGCGTCAAGCCGGAGATCGAAGCCTTCGATACCGGCCACCTCTGGTTCGCCAAGCAGCTGGTCGAAGAAAAGGTCTTGAATCCCGACGCGCTGGTGCAGCTCTGCATGGGTGTGCCGTGGGGGGCGCCGGACGACCTCAACACCTTCATGGCCATGGTTAACAACGTGCCGTCGACCTGGAACTGGTCGGCCTTCGCCATCGGCCGCAACCAGATGGCCTATGCAGCCGCTGCAGTGCTCGCCGGCGGCAATGTCCGCGTCGGTCTCGAAGACAATCTCTGGCTCGACAAGGGCGTGCTTGCCACCAATGCGCAGCTGGTCGAGCGCGCGGCCAGCATCGTCACCAATCTCGGCGCCAGGATTTTGGGGCCGGAGGAAGTGCGCAGGAAGCTCAACCTGACCAAGCGGGCGCCGATCGCAGCGGCGGCTTAAGCGGAGGTTGACGATGGCTACCGTCAAATTCACCGCGATGAAGGATGGCGACAGGCAAGACTATGAGTTCCTGACCGCCCATGAGATCGACTATGCCGCCAGGACCGGCGAGCGGCTGCTCGACGCACTGGTGCAACTCGACGAAGGCCTGTCGGGCTACAAGATCACCAGGCTCGGCCATTCGCTGCAAGCGGCGACGCGGGCCTGGCGTGACGGCGCCGACACCGACTGGATCGCCTGCGCGCTGCTGCACGACATCGGCGACATCTACGCTCCCTACAATCACGACGAATACGCCGCTTCGATCCTGAAACCTTTCGTGCGCGAGCAATGCACCTGGGTGGTGGAAAAGCATGGCGACTTCCAGCGGCTCTATTACGCGCATCATCTCGGCGGCAACCGCCATGCTCGCGACCGCTTCGCCAGCCATGCCTATTTCGACGATTGCGACCAGTTTTGCGAACGCTGGGACCAGTCGAGCTTCGACCCGGACTTCGACACGCTGCCGATCGAATTCTTCCGGCCCTTCGTGCTCGAAGTCTTCGCCCGCAAGGCCTACGACCCCTCCGTGATCCGCTCCGGCGAGCGCGTGCCTCTCATCGACCCCGAAACCGCCAAGACAAGAACCGGAGCCTGACCATGAGCATCATCAACAAGGCAGCCGCCATTGGCGGCGGTGTCATTGGCGCCGGCTGGGTGGCGCGGCTGCTGCTCAACGGCATCGACGTGTCGATCTTCGATCCGGACCCGGAAGCGTCGCGCAAGGTCTCGGAAGTGATGAAGGGCGCGCGCCGCGCCTACAGGCAGATGGTTCCCGGCGGCCTGCCCAGGGAAGGCAGACTGACCTTTGCCAAGACCATCGCCGAGGCGGTGGCCGACGCCGATTTCATCCAGGAGAGCGTGCCGGAGCGGCTCGACCTCAAACACCGCGTACTGGCCGAGATCGATCTCTACGCGCCGGCCAACGCCATTGTCGGCTCGTCCACCTCGGGCATCAAGCCGACCGACATGCAGGTGGCGATGAAGAAGCATCCGGAGCGTCTGGTTGTCGGACATCCCTTCAACCCGGTCTATCTGCTGCCGCTGGTCGAGATCGTCGGTGGCGAACAGACCTTTCCAGAGGCGATCGAGGTCGCAAAGGAGATCTATGCATCGATCGGCATGAAGCCGGTGGTGATCCGCAAGGAGATCGAGGCCTTTGTCGGCGACCGCCTGCTCGAAGCGGCCTGGCGTGAGGCGCTGTGGCTGATCAAGGACGGCATCTGCACCGTCGAGGAACTCGACGACATCATGCGCTATGGCTTCGGCCTGCGCTGGGCGCAGATGGGCATGTTCCAGGTCTATCGCGTCGCCGGCGGCGAAGCCGGGATGCGCCACTTCATGGCGCAGTTCGGGCCGTGCCTGAAATGGCCGTGGACCAAGCTGATGGACGTGCCGGAGTTCAACGACGAGCTGGTCGATCTGATCGCCACCCAGTCGGACGACCAGGCGCACGGCCTGTCGATCCGTGAGCTGGAAAAGATCCGCGACGACAATCTGGTCGCGATCATGGATGCTCTGTCGAAACAGAACAAAGGCAAAGGCTGGGGCGCCGGCGCCTTGCACAAGGACTATACCAAGCAACTGGCCAAGCTGGCGGCGAAGAAGCCGGCCGCATCCAGGGCCGCCGAAAAGGCCAAGGCATCGAAGCCGGTGAAGAAGGCGGAAAAGCCGAAGAAAAAGAAGAAGGGCTGAGGACCATGGATTTCGGTCTTTCGGAGGAACAGAAGCTCATCGTCGAGACGACGCGCGCGTTCGTCGAGAATGAGCTTTACCCGCATGAACGCGAGGTCGAGCGCACCGGCGTGCTGCGCCGCGAGTTGATCGAGGAGATCAAGGTCAAGGCGATCGAAGCCGGGCTCTATGCGGCCAACATGCCGGCCGATGTCGGTGGCGCCGGCCTCGATACGGTGACTTGGCTGCTCTACGAGAAGGAACTCGGCCGCGCCAACTATGCGCTGCACTGGACCTGCGTCGCGCGCCCCTCCAACATCCTGCTCGCCGGCACGCCCGAGCAGCGCGAAAAGTACCTGTTCCCGTGCATCCGCGGCGAGAAGTGGGACTGCCTGGCGATGACCGAGCCCGGCGCCGGCTCCGACCTGCGAGGCATGAAGGCGACCGCGGTGCAGGACGGCCACGACTGGGTCCTTAACGGCACCAAGCATTTCATCTCCCATGCCGATCTTGCCGATTTCGCGATTTGTTTCATGGCTTCGGGCGAGGAAGAAACGCCGCGCGGCAAGCGCAAGAAGATCACCGCCTTCTTCGTCGACAAGGGCACCAAGGGGTTCACCGTGCGCGACGGCTACCGCAACGTCTCGCATCGCGGCTACACCAACGCCATCCTCGAATTCGACGATTGCCGCCTGCCGGCAAGCCAGGTGCTGGGTGAGGTCCACAAGGGCTTCGACGTCGCCAATTCCTGGCTCGGCGCCACGCGCCTGCAGGTCGGCGCCACCTGTCTCGGCCGCGCCGAGCGGGCACTCGGCCACGCCATCGAATACTCGGCGCAACGCCAGCAGTTCGGCCAGCAGATCGGCAAGTTCCAGGGCGTGTCGTTCAAGCTCGCCGACATGGCGACGGAATTGAAGGCGGCGGACCTGATGGTGTTCGAAGCCGGCTGGAAGTACGATCAGGGCACCGTCACCGACCAGGACATGGCCATGGCGAAGCTGAAGGCTACCGAAATGCTCGCCTTTGTTGCCGACGAAGCAATCCAGATCCATGGCGGCATGGGGCTGATGGATGACCTGCCGCTGGAGCGCATCTGGCGCGACGCCCGCGTCGAGCGCATCTGGGAAGGCACGTCGGAAATCCAGCGCCACATCATTTCGCGGGCGCTGCTGCGCCCGTTCGGGGCATAAACCATGCATAAGCTTGAACGTCTCCTGCGTCCAAAATCCATCGCCGTGTTCGGCGGGGCGCAGGCCGCTGCCGTCGTCGCGCAATCGATCAAGATGGGCTTTGCCGGCGAAATCTGGCCGGTGCATCCGAACAAGGACGAGGTCGCCGGCCGCAAGGCCTATCGCTCGGTCGCCGACCTTCCCGACGCGCCGGACGCTGCCTTTGTCGGCGTCAACCGGCATCTCACCATCGAGGTAATCAAGGCGCTGGCTGAGCGCGGCGCCGGCGGCGCCGTCTGTTTTGCCGCGGGCTTTCTTGAGACCGAGGCCTATGACGATGACGGCGAGCGGCTGCAGGCCGAACTGGTGGCTGCCGCGGGCCAGATGCCGATCATCGGGCCGAACTGCTACGGCCTGATCAACTATGCCGATGGCGCGCTGCTATGGCCCGACCAGCATGGCGGCATCAGGCTGCCCGAAGGCGCCAAGGGCGTCGCCATCATCACCCAGTCCTCCAACATCGCCATCAACATGACGATGCAGAAGCGCGGCCTGCCGATCGCCTTCCTGATGACCGCCGGCAACCAGGCGCAGACCGGCCTCTCCGAAATGGCGCTCGGCCTGATCGAGGATGAGCGCGTCACCTCGCTCGGCCTGCACATCGAAGCCTTCGATTCGGTAGCCGGCTTCGAGAAGCTGGCGGCGCGGGCGCGCGAACTGAAGAAGCCGATCATCGCCATGAAGGTCGGCCGGTCCGAACAGGCCAGGCAGGCGACCGTCTCGCACACAGCTTCGCTCGCCGGTTCGGATGCCGCTTCGGGCGCTTTCCTGCGGCGGCTCGGCATTGCGCGCGTCGATTCCATCCCCGCCTTTATCGAGGCGCTGAAGCTTCTGCACGTCACAGGACCACTGCCCGGCTATAGACTGTCATCGATGAGTTGCTCGGGCGGCGAAGCCTCTGTCATGGCCGACAGCGCCGAAGGCCGCTGGGTCAATTTCCCGGAGCTCACCAGCAAACACCGCGCCCATGTCAAATCGACGCTCGGGCCGCTGGTCGCGGTCGCCAACCCGTTGGACTATCACACCTTCATCTGGAACAATGAACCGGCGATGACCGCCACCTTCACCGCCATGGTGTCGGGCGGTTTCGACCTCAACATGCTGGTGCTCGATTTCCCGCGCCCCGACCGCTGCTCGGTCACCGACTGGTGGGCGACGCTGCGCGCCTTCGAATCGGCGCTGAAGACCAACAAGGCGCATGGCGCGATTGTCTCGTCGCTGCCGGAGAACCTGCCGGAGGAATACACCGCCGAGCTGATGGCGCGCGGCATGGTGCCGTTGTTCGGTATTTCCGAGGCCATGGATGCCGCAGGCGCGGCGGCCTTCATCGGCTGGGCCTGGGCCGAGCCGCAGGCGCAGCCGATCGACACATCGGCTGCCGGTGCTGCCGGCGGCGATCATGTCACCCCTGACGAGGCCGAAGCCAAGGCGCGGCTGATCAAGGCCGGCTTGCCGGTGCCGAAGGCAGAACGTGCCGCTAACGCTGTCGAGGCCGTCATCTCATCCATGGCGCTCGGCTTCCCGGTGGCGCTGAAGGCGCTCGGCGTCACCCATAAGTCGGAGGTCGGCGCGGTGCGGCTCAATCTGAAAGACGCCGAATCGGTCAGCACGGCCGCGCATGATCTGCTGCCGCTCGGCACCGGCCTCTATGTCGAACGCATGGTGCGCGACGGCGTTGCCGAGTTGATCGTCGGCTTCACCCGCGATCCGATGTTCGGCGCGGTCATGACACTGGGCACCGGCGGCGTGTTGGTCGAACTGTTGCGCGACAGCGTTACGCTCATGCTGCCGGCGACGCGCGACGACATCGAGGCCGCCCTGCGTGGCCTTAAACTGTTTCCGCTGCTGGACGGCTATCGTGGCCGGCCCAAGGCCGATGTCGGGGCTGCCATCGACGCCATCGCGGGCATTGCCGGCTTCGTGCAGACGAATGCCGGAGAGATCGAGGAACTCGACATCAACCCGCTGATCGTCTGCGCCGAGGGCAAGGGCGCCTGGATCGCCGACGCGCTGCTGGTGCTGGGAGAGAAGAAGAATGTCTGACGTCATTTCCACCCGCCGCGAGGGCACCATCCTCGAGGTCACGCTCGACCGGCCCAAGGCCAACGCCATCGACCTCAAGACCTCGCGGCTGATGGGCGAGACCTTCAAGGCGTTCCGCGACGATCCCGGATTGCGCGTCGCCATCGTCAAGACCGCCGGCGACAAGTTCTTCTGCGCCGGCTGGGATTTGAAGGCAGCCGCCGGTGGCGACGCGGTCGACGGCGACTATGGCGTCGGCGGTTTTGCCGGCCTGCAGGAGCTGCGCGACATGAACAAGCCGGTCATCGCCTGCGTCAACGGCATGGCGGTCGGCGGCGGCTTCGAGTTGGCGCTGTCCTGCGACCTCATTTTCGCCTCCGACCACTCCTCCTTCGCACTGCCCGAAATCCGCGCCGGCACGCTAGCGGACGCCGCGACGATCAAGCTGCCGAAGCGCATTCCCTATCATGTCGCCATGGACTTGCTGCTCACCGGCCGCTGGATGGATGTAGCGGAAGCGCATCGCTGGGGCCTGGTCAACGAAGTGTTGCCCAAGGAAAAGCTTGAAGACCGCGTCTGGGAGGTCGCAAGGCTACTGGCCAGCGGCCCGCCGCTGGTGTTTGCCGCGATCAAGGAGACGGCGCGGGTGGCCGAGGCGCTGACCTTCCAGGATGCCATGAACCGCGTCACGCGCCGGCAACTGGCGACGGTCGATGCGCTTTATGGCTCCGAGGACGGTATGGAAGGGTTCCGGGCGTTTGCGGAGAAGCGCGACCCGGTGTGGAAGGGGAAGTAGCCTCTTTACCCTCCCCTCGATGGGGAGGGTCGGACCGAAGGTCCGGGGTGGGGTGATGCGCCACCACCCCCACCCGCCGCTTCGCGGCGACCTCCCCCATCAAGGGGGAGGTAAAGGAGCTGCATGACCGACTACAAAACCCTCATCGATGCCGAGACCTGGGCCTTCATCGAGCGGACCAATTCCTATTACCCGCCCGATACGATCGACTACACCATCGCCCAGCAGCGTGCGATTTATGACCGGATGTGCCGCGAGTTCTTTGCCGGCTATCCCAATGGTGTGACGGCGGAAACGACTTTCATTGCCAACCGATCACACGACATCCCGATCCGCATCTATCGCAGCGCTACCCCGAACACGGCGGCGATGGTGCTCTACATCCATGGCGGGGGTTTCATCCTCGGCGGCCTAGACAGCCATGACGATGTCTGCGCCGAGCTCTGCGCCCGCACCGGTTACGAGGTGGGTTCCATCGATTACCGGCTGGCGCCGGAGCATTTGCACCCGGCCGCTTTCGACGATGCTTTACGTGCCTTCGAATGGGCAGCCAAAACCTACGACCGCCCTATTCTGCTGTGCGGCGACAGCGCCGGCGGCAATCTCTGCGCGGCTGTTGCTCACGCAACGCGTGGCCATGCCAAAAAGCCGATCGGCCAGGTGCTGATCTATCCGGGCCTCGGCGGCGACCGTTCGAAGGGCTCGTATGTCGCGCACGCCGAAGCACCGATGTTGACCATGCGCGATCTCGAATTCTACAAGCACATCCGCACCGGCGGCGCTGACGGTACTGGTGACATCACCTTGTCGCCGCTCGCCGACACCGATTTCACCAAACTGCCGCCAACCGTGCTGATCACCGCGCAATGCGACCCGCTGTCGTCCGACGGCGAGGCCTACCGCGACCGCATCCTTACCGCAGGCGGACACGCCAGCTGGTCCGAGGAGCCGGGGCTGGTGCATGGCTATCTCCGGGCCAGGCACACGGTCGGCCGGGCCCGCGCCAGCTTCAACCGTATCGTCGAAGCGGTGTCGGTGCTGGGCAAGGGCGACTGGATCTGGTGATCCGGCTCAACCGCGGACAAAGGCGATCAGTTCCTCAGCCATGCGATCGTTGAATTCCCGACGAAAGCGGTTTTTCTTCAGCCATTCAGGGTTTGAGCCGACGGTCTTGTTGGCATCCACGACAACGCCTTTGCCATCGACAATGAAATAGTCGATGGCGCCGAAGTCCAGGTTGAGCCGCTGCCGCACCGCCAGCACTTCCGGTGGCACGGCGCCGCCCACCTCATTGCTCAGGATTTTTGAGCCGGCGCACAACACATCGTCGTAGACCTGCCGCATGTTGACCTCGGCACCGAGCAGGAACATGTAGCGGTGCTTGACGATGGGCAGGTCGAGCGTATCGAAAGCGAACTTTTCCACCATCAGGCGATTGTTGCGCCATACATCCCGCGGAACCTCGCCGATCGTCTGGTAGACCTTATAGGGCGGGCACAGGCGGTCCTTGTAGCCGGGTTCGAAGAGCTTGCGGATGGCATGCGCGCTCCTGGTCAGGCCGTTGCGATGCTGCCACCAGCGCTGCTCTGGTCGGCCCCTGGAGTTGAGGACCGTCTTGACGACAACCGGCCCCTTGTGGCTGTCGCCGGCCTCCAGCTTCAGTGTCGAATAAAGGTGCCGGTGGATGGACAGCGCGCGGCCATTGATGGTGCGGTCGTAGAGGTGGCCGAGACCGCGGTACGTTGGCGGCACGATTGTCAGGTCGACATGCAGAAAGGCCACCGGCGCCCGATCTCGGCCGGCCGGCCGGTCGAGCAGGCGCGCTTTCAATCCAGCCTGTTCCAGGTAAGGCAGCAACTGCGCGATGCAATAGCTCCGCACCAGTCGGAAATTGCGCAGGCTCTCTACATAGACATCGAGATCTGCGGCAGACACCGAACGCTATTCCTTGATATCGACGCCCGAGAAATCGTGGTGATCAAAGGGGTCCATGACATAGCCCGTCACCTGTTCGCGCATCGGGATCGAGACCACGGAGTGGGCGATAGCGACCCACGGCATCTGCTCCCTGAAGATCGTTTGCGCCTGCGAATAGAGTTTTGCGCGGGCAGCGGGATCGACGATCCCGGCTGCCTGCTTGAGCAGATCGTCGAAGGCCGGAAAACACCAGTTGGCACGATTGGTGGTGCCGACGCCGGCACAGCCAAGCGGCACCGACAGGAAGTTATCGGGGTCGCCATTGTCGCCGGTGAAGCCGAACAGCATGGCGCCGTCGCGGTCGCGTGACTTCGAGCGGGCAAGGTATTCAGTCCACTCATACGTCACGACTTCCACGGTGACACCGATCTTTGCCAGGTCGGACTGGATCATTTCGGCCATACGCTGCGCATTCGGGTTATACGGACGCTGCACCGGCATCGCCCAGATCTTCATGTGCAGGTCTTTTACGCCGGCATCGGCGAGCCCCTGCCTGGCGGCAGCGGGGTCGAAGACATGATCGGGGCTCGTCTTGTCATAGGCCCAGGAGGTTGGCGGCAGCGGATTGCGTGCGACTTCGCCGGTGCCGCGGAATACGACGTCGACCAGCGCCTGCGTGTCGATGGCAATGGCGATCGCCTTCCTCACCCTTGGATCGTCGAAGGGCTTCTGCAAGGTGTTGAAGGCGAGGTATCCCGTATTGAGGCCCTCCTGCCGCATGACCTTGATTCCGGGCGTCGCCTTGATCGCCTCCAGGTCGGCCGGATTTGGATAGGGCATGAGATCGCATTCGCCGGCGCGCAGCTTTTCCATGCGAATGCTGGCATCGGTGGCAATGGCGAAGACGAGATCGTCGATCTTCGGCTTGCCGCGCCAGTAGTCCGGATTGGCCTTGTAGCGGATGACTGCATCCTGCTGGTAGTCGACAAGCTGGAACGGACCCGTCCCGACCGGCTTCAGCGCCAGGTCGAGAAGCCGCTTCTCTGCGAGGAGCTTGTCGGCATATTCCTTGGAAACGACCGAAGCGAAATCCATCGCCAGGTCGGCAAGCATCGGCGAATGCGGCGCCTTCAGCGTCATCACCACAGTATGGTCGTCAAGCTTGCGCCAACCGGCGACAAGATCCGGCATGCCGATGCCGTCGAAGTAAATGTACTGGCGTTTGGCGTAATTGTTGAACGGGTTCTGCGCGTTGGCCTGCCGGTCGAAGGTGAACAGCACGTCATCGGCATTGAAGTCGCGACTAGGCGTAAAGCCCTCGACGATGTGGAATTTCACGCCCTGCCGCAGGTGGAATGTGTAGGTGAGGCCATCGTCGGAAATCTCCCAGCTTTCGGCAAGGCCGGGGCGCACCTTGGTGGTGCCGGGCTCGAACTCGACCATGCGGTTGTAGAGAGCGGTGGCCGAGGCGTCGCGGGATCCGGAGGCGAGTGCGGGATCGAACGTATCGGGGCTAACCTCGGTGCAGTAGACCAAGGTCTTGGCTACGGATTGATGGACCGGCAACGCACATGGAAAAAGCGCCGCCAGCAAAAGAACGAAGTGCCTGCGTGTCATGATCCCCCCAGGGTTGGGAAGACGCTAGCAGAAGCCGGCACTGACGGTAAGTAAGCCGGCCGGTCTTTCGCGCGCCAAGACTGTTTTCCACCTTGAGTTGACACAAGGAATTGGCCGCGCCTATGTGAAATGGCGGACAGACCCGGCCGCCGTTTTGCATGAACCTTTCCGCTTCAGCCTGCGACTGACGACCAGGCGCCGCATGGTGCGGGCCGGAAAGGATGCCCCCATGACCAGGACCCCAGAGGCTCCACGGTCTCCGGGACCAACGCAAGCTCAGCGCGACCACCGCCTTCGGGATGGAGTCGATGCGCTGGGCTTTCGGCTGATTCCGTTGACCCTGCGCAGGAGCAGGCGTATCGTGAAGATGAGGAAAGCAGACAATTCGATCAGGGACGAACGTGCCGGAACGCCGCGCCTTGCCCTGTTTCGCGCGGCCGGACCGGATGTTCCTCCCGAAAACTTCGGGGGGAGTTTTATGTCCTGCGATCGCGGCGCGTCCATGTCGTCTCCAAGCGGCGGTTTGCGCCGTTCGCTCCATCTGGCCGGCTGTTTGCTTGCCCTGGCGCTGAGCGCCACGCTCTGGTTGGACACAGCCGCCCAAGCGCAGGAAACCCAGATCATCTATCCCGGCTCGATGGCGGTCACCGGATTTTCCGGCACCGTCATTCCCAATTTCGACTCTGCCGATTCCGAAAGGGGGGGGCTGCCGCCCGGCGTCGACCCGGTCGACGAAACCTTCATCGACACGACGCGCGCCACCTTGCGCGTCTTCGACGTTTCGGCGCTCGGCGGACCGGCTTCCGGCCAGCTCGTCTACACGCCGCCGCCTTTCGAGGTAACGGCCGAACAGATCGGCCAGGTGTTCGCCATTACCTATGATGACGGTGTGCGCGCCGGCGTTCCCACGGGCGTCCCCAACCTCTATGCCGGCGCGACCTCGCTGCACGGCATCCGTATCGTCACCCCGGACGAAGATGCCGACGGTCGGCCCGAGCGACAGCGCCGCGGAACCGCAGGCGCCGTCTTCATGGACGGCCAGTTCGGCACCGAAAGCGGTGGCGGTCCGGGCACGATCTGGAAGATCGACGGCATCACCGGCGCGGTCTCCAAATTCGCCGACATTGACACCAACAGCGGTTCCGGCATCGGCGACATCAGCTTCGACAGCAATCACCGCGAGTTCTTCGCGAGCGACCTCGACACGGGCTTCATCCACCGCCTCGACGCCAACGGCACGCTGATCGACACATTCGATCACGGCGTTGCCGGGCGGCCGGCGCATGGGCTGGCTCCCGTCGCCGATGACGGTGCGGTGATGGACATACAGGGTGCTGCCTTCGACTCGGAAGACCCCGACACATGGGGCTACACGCAGGACGAACGCCGCGTCTGGTCCGTCGCCTATCATGGCGGCCGGCTCTATTATTCGGTCGGCGAAAAGGCCGAGATCTGGTCGGTTGGCATTGCCCGCGATGGCAGCTTTGCCGGTGATCCGCGCTGGGAGCTGACGGTCAAGGCCGACAAGGACTACGCCGTCACCGACATCGCCTTCGACAACCAGGGCTTCATGTATCTGGCGCAGCGCGGCCCGGTCGAGAATCGCTACGATTACAGCCAGTTCGCCGATTCCGGCAAGGGCGAGGTCATCCGCTACTGGCGCGAAAACCCGGACGATCCGGCGACGGAATCGGTCTGGGTGGAAGAGCCGCAGGAATATGCAGTCGGCTTCCCGCAAGGCAACCGGCAGTCGGTCGGTGGGCTCGACCTGCAATATGGCTATGACGCCGACGGCAATCTCGACACCGGCGTGTGCACCGACACGCTGGTCAACACCGGCGACAAGCTGCGCGACAACCCGACACTTGCCGACCAGCTCGCCGCCGGCGGGCCGCTTGCCGTGCACGGCGTGCAGATCACGCCGACGCCGTTGGTCAAGCCGGCCAACGTGCCGCCTTTCGGCTCGTGGTTCGTCGACTTCGACGGCTATTTCGAAGACCCAGAAGTGGAAGGCCATGTCGGCGACGTCGAGGTCTGGCACCCCTGCGACGGCCGTGCCGGCTATTATGAAGAGATCCCAGGCGGTTATCTGCCGCCGTTCTATCCGCCGGGCTTCCCACCGCCCGGCGATCTGCCTCCGTGCATCGATGTCGAGGATGTTCAGTTCTACTGCACGCCTCGCGGCCTCCAGGCCGACCTCTATCTCCATGACCATGCCGGCTTTGGCGGCGATTCGATCAAGGTCCAGTCCATGACACCAGGCGTCGGGGTGACATCACCCCAGTCGCATGCTCCCGGTAAGCCTTACACGGTCGACATCACCGGCCATTCTCCGGGCGACAGAGTCGATGTTGGACTTTGCTTCTACAGGCAGTCCGACAAGGACAAGGGTGGCTACTACCCTTGCTGCAAGATGACTTTGCCGCTCAGAACCCCAGCCGTCAGCTGCGAACGTTGAGGAGGGGAAGATGAAAAATCTCGCACTTTCCCCGACCGCGAACAGCAGTCAATCCAACGTCATGGAGACCATCATGAAACCCCTGTCATATGCCAGGCGCGGCGCGCGCTGGCTGATGGCGGCCGGTATCGCGGTCGCCATGTTCACCCCTGTGGCAAGCCACGCCGAAGATGCAGTCCCGATCACTCCGGAACTGCGGCTCGACCTGGACAATTCAAAAATCGTCAATCCGAGGCCGGAACGGATCGTGCCGTTCTTCACCAAAACAGGCACACAGAGGAGCTGCGACTACGTCGTCTACTCTCTGAGCTTTGGCCTGCGCGGCGACCCGCAAGGCTTTGCCGACCCAAGCTTTTCGGCCAGGCTGAAGAAACTCCAACTCGACTTCAAGGATCAGCTTCCGCACGGTCTTGCGATCGTCAACGTCAACGTGTCCGGCGACGGCACGGATGCGTCCGGCGGACCGCTGCCGGGTGCGACAATCAGCACCTCGGCTAATCCGAACGATACGGCAACGGTTTCCGATTTCCGGATTTCCGCCACCGATCTCGACGGCGCTGGGGCTGGCAATGAACGCGTCATCAATTTCAAGATCACCGCCAAGATCGACCATGCGGCGTTTCCGTCGCCGACCATCGTCGACAACCAGGGCATGATCAAGGTGACGCCGGGCGTCGGCACGGGGGCCATCATCCCGTCGCAGGATCCGGGCAAGCCCGACGACGGCGACTACAAGACCGGGGCCAAGACCTCGATCAAGATCGACCTCACCAACTGTGACAAGCGGCCTCCGCCTCCCGACCGGGAATGTTTCAAGGTGGAGCGCGGCACGGTCGATTGCGTGCAAGGCGGCGGCGCGTTCATCTACCACATGCCTGTCGGCCCGGAGATGGGCGGCAAATGGGTGCAGGTATCGACGACGACCCCAGGCATCACCATCATCCCCGACACGCAATTGGTGCCGGCGGGCGGCGGTGTGCTGAACTGGAAGATCGTCGGTGCGTCGCCCGGCGACGTCATCCACCTCATCGTCACCGGCATCGAGACCTATGCCGGCCCGAAGGAGGGCTGGGGACTATGCTGCACGCAGACCATCGACATCGTCATCCCGCGTGACTTGAGATGTCCGCCCAAGGACAAGGAACCGGACCTCAAGGTCGCGAAACGCGCCGACGTGACGCGTTGCACGATGGGCGGCGGCTGCGACTTCACCATCAAGGTCACCAATGTCGGCGACGGGCCGTATCACGGCAAGATCGTGCTCGACGAGGTGACGCTGCCGGCCGGCTCGACTCTGGATTCAGGGCCCAATCCGCCCTGGGTATGCATGCCCGGCGTGACCCCGATGACGTGCACCTATCCGGTGACCACGCTCAATCCGGGGGCCTCCATCAACCTCAAGCTCGGCTTCAAGCCGGCGGGTGGTTGGCAAGGCAGCGCGCTGCGCAACTGCGCCACCTATAACTACGGTGCCAGCGGCAAGCCGCTGTTCGGCAGCCAGCAGAACGATCGCGGCTGTGCCTCGATCCCGATCTGCCGGCGTGGCGACCGCGACCGCGATTGCCGGCCCCCGGTCGACAAGAAGGTCGACCTGATCCTGAAGAAGCGTGCTCGCATCCCGGTCTGCACGCCCGACGGCATCTGCTACTTCGTGATCGACATCATCAACAATGGCAGCGTCCCCTATAATGGGCCGCTGACGGTTATCGACAATTACCCGGGCGGCGCGCCGGCCTCTTCGACCTTCGGCCCGTCTCCGCCCTGGACATGCGGACCGAACGGTCCCGGCCAGTTCCGCTGCGACAATGCAGGCATCGTGCTGATGCCGGGCGCCTCGACGCCGATCGTCGTCAAGGCGGTCATGCCGGCCGGCTACCAGTCGGATTCGGTCGAGAACTGCGCGGCGCTGAAGCCCGTCCCCGGTGAGGTCGACCTCACCAACAACAAGGCCTGCGCCAAGGAACGCTTCCGTCGTCCCAATGGCGGCAAGCCGACCCTGCGCATAACCAAGGTGTGCAACGGCTCGCTCGCCGGTGCAGCGGTGGTTTCCTGCCGCATCACCGTCATCAGCCTTGGCACCGCTGCCCCCACCGGTCCGGTGCGGGTCAACGATGCTGCCACGCTGATATCGGGTGGCGCGCCGGTCCAGATCCAGACCGTCACACCCGACGGCGCGGAATGGGCCTGCGGAGCGGTTCCGGCCAACGCGCTGTCGTGCCAGATACTCGGCGCCGCGATGACTCCCGGAACATCGAGGCACTTCGATGTGACGGTCTCGGCCAATGGCGCGTTCGAGAACTGCGCACGCGGCTCATACGGCCCGGCCCCTGGAGACGATATCGTCTACCCGATCGGCCAGGCCTGCGCCAAGGGCGGCGGCACGTCCACCGTCAGCGTCAAGAAGACCGGCGATGCCGAGTGCCAGCCCGGGCAACCCTGCTCGTTCGAGATCACCATCACCAATGATGGCCAGACCGCCTTCTCCGGTCCGGTCCGCATCGGCGATGCGATCGGGGTGGACGGCCTGGGGCGGCTGCAAGGCGTCGCGATCACCTCGATCGAACCGCCCTTTGGCTGCTCGCCCGAACCGACGACCTTGCCGTTGACCTGCATTGCCAACCTGACGCTCGGCGCCGGGGAAAGCCATGTGCACAAGGTCACCGTGGTCCTTCCCGACGCTCCCCTGGTCAATCTGCGGGGCAACGTCAGCGGCCAGAACTGCGTCGGCGTCTTGTCTCCCGACACCAGGGTGCAAGGCGGCGGCGACGTACTGCCCGGCGACCTGACCAACGTCCAGGGCGATCGCGGCAAGGCCTATGCCTGCCATCCGTTCACCATCAAGCGCGAGGTGAAGAAGGAATGCTCGCCAGGCTTCGTCATGAACGATGCCGGCCGGTGCGTGTGTCCGGAAGGCACGACGTTCCGCAACGGCCAGTGCTCGCCCGACGGCGGCGTCATCATCCAGCCGAAGGATCCGAGGCCCTGCGTGCTGCTCAAGGGCCAGATCCGCACCGAGGATGGACGCTGTGTCTGCCCGCGCGGAACCGAGCTTGAGAACGGCGCTTGCGTCAAGACCGACAAGCCTGGCTGCGCCATCCCCGGTTCGGTCCCGACGTCGGACGGCAATGGCTGCTACTGCCCGGAAGGTACGCATCTCGACCGACAGGCAAATGCCTGCGTGCGCGACAAGCAGAAGCCCGAGCAGTGCAGCATACGCGGCCAGGTTCATGACGCCGATGGCGATTGTGTCTGCCCGCGTGGGACAGAGGAGCGCAATGGAGCCTGCCGGCCGATCCGGCCAAAGCCTGAACAATGCTCGATCCGTGGTCAGATCCAAAACGCCAATGGCGATTGCGTCTGCCCGGACGGCACAGAAGTCAGGGGCAAGGTCTGCCGGCCGATCCGGCCGAAGCCCGAGCAGTGCTCGATCCGCGGCCAGGTCCACGACGCCAACGGCAATTGTGTCTGCCCGCGGGGTACCGAGGTGCAAGGCAATGCCTGCCGGCAGAAGAAGCCTGTGCTGGAACAGTGCGACATACGCGGCCAGGTGCACAACAAGCGCGGCGAGTGTGTTTGCCCGCGCGGCACCCAGGTGATCGACGGCGCATGCCGCAAGCCGAGGCCGCAGGTGGGAGACTGCGCCCCGGGCTCGCAGATGGTCGGCGGCCAGTGCGTGCCGATCATCAGGCGGCGCTGCCCCGAAGGCACCGTTGGTCGGTTCCCGAACTGCAGAGCCATCCGGCAGCAGCCGTCGCTCGACCCGACCCTGTTGCTCAATCCAGGTGTCCTTCAGCAGTTCATACCGAAGCGCACGCCGCAGACGCAGGTACAGCCGCAAAGGGATCCGGCGGCCAACTTCAAGCCATAGGATCTGGATACGAGTCAAAATTCAGAGCCCCGTCGGAGCGATCCGGCGGGGTTTTCCTTGGGCGCGCTGCGGCGATCGGGCGGCCAGGTATTCGCCGAACCCGCTGCCGGGCGCAGCAAATACCGACTTTCCCTTTTCGGGATCATGGTCTAGAGCAGTTCATCGTTTCGTGGAAACGCCGAACCGCTCTATCTCTTTGTTTTCACGCAATTCCGGACGGAAAGCCGTTCCCACTTTTCCTGGAATTGCTCTAGCAGTCGTCAAGGCCGCGCCCGCAAACAGGGCGCCCAAAGGGGCCGCATCATGAGCAGGAAGACCCTGATCGCGCCATCGGTGCTGGCGTCGGATTTCTCGAAGCTCGGCGACGAGGTCGAGGCGGTGGCGGCGGCCGGCGCCGACTGGATTCATCTCGACGTGATGGACGGGCATTTCGTGCCCAACATCACCTTCGGCCCGCCGGTGATCAAGGCCATCCGCAACCGCACCAAGGCCTTTTTCGACTGCCATTTGATGATTGCGCCGGCCGATCCTTATCTGGCCGCCTTTGCCGATGCCGGCTGCGACGGCATGACCGTGCATGCCGAGGCCGGACCGCATCTCGACCGCTCGCTTCAGACCATCAAGGATCTCGGCAAGAAGGCTGGCGTATCGCTCAATCCGGCGACGCCGGAAAGTGCGATCGAATATGTGCTCGACCGGCTTGACCTGATCCTGATCATGACCGTCAATCCGGGCTTTGGCGGCCAGGCCTTCATCCCGGCCATGGTCGACAAGGTCAAGCGGGTGAAAGCGCTGATCGGCAACCGGCCGATTCGCATTGAGATCGACGGCGGCGTGTCGCCGGAAACCGCCCCCCTGGTCACATCAGCCGGCGCCGATGTGCTGGTGGCAGGCGCCGCCATCTTCAAGGGCGGCAGCGTCGAAGCCTACCGGGCCAATATAGAAGCCATCCGAACCGCGGCCGACCGGGCTGCCGGCTGACATCAGTTCCAGGGCAAGTTCCCGGCTGGTCGGTTCTCCTCGGCCTGATCTCCCTGCCTGATCCTTCGATCTCCCAAAAAGCCGTCAACGGGTGGCAGCCGCAAGGGCATCGCGGCAAGCGACAGGATCGCGGCATCCGGCACTAGTTTTGGCCCATAAATCTAGTGGATAACTGCCGAAGGGATCTGCATGCGGGGAGAGGTCAATCCGGCGGCATGACGCGCGTTAAGAAAAAATTATCCGTATTCGGGATCTCGAAGCTGTTTCTCGAGGGCACCTGCCATGCTGGCAGACAAACTTTCTTCAGAAGAACAAGTTTTTCACGATTTTAGTTACTTCCGGCGGATAAGATGCGGTCAACCTTCCTCTTTAAGTCGAATATCGTGATCTTTCGCTTGAGGGGCGGATGCCTTAGGAGTTACAGTAAATTTACAGGGGAAATCGTTTGCTTCGCGAACGGGCTAGCGGAGCATGGGAGAGCTACAGGAGTCATATTGACCTACGGATCTGCCGATGTGAGCGAAGGCGCGGGACCCAAGAGCACACTCGCTAGTACGGTCTATCAACAGCTTCGCGACGATCTCCTGCGCGGCGTGTTTGAAAGTGAAAGCAAGCTTCGTGTCGAATGGGTGGTTTCCCGTTACGGCGCCGGCGCCTCACCGGTTCGCGAGGCCCTCAACCGACTTGCTTCGGAAGGCCTGCTCGGCCGCCACGACCAGCGCGGTTTCTTCATCATGCCGGTCAGTGCCCCGGAACTCGAGGAATTGACGCGCACCCGCTGCTGGCTGGAAGAGCGGGCGCTGCGTGAATCCATTGCCAACCGCACCGGCGAATGGGAAGAGCAGCTCGTGCTGGCCTTGCATCGCCTGGCGCGTGCCCCGCGCCGCTTGCCGGAGGATCCGTCCTCGAACAATCCGGAATGGGAAAAGCTGCACCGCGCCTTCCATCGGGCACTGATCGCAGGCTGCCGCTCGCATTGGCTGACCGGCTTTTGCGACCAGCTTTCGGATCAGGCCTCCCGTTACCGGCTGATCTCCCAGGACGGCAGCGAGCGCGACGAAATCAGTGAACATCGGCTGATTGCGGAGCGCACGGTGGATGGCGATGCCGACGGCGCCGTTGAAGCCCTCCTCAACCACTACCGTCTGACGGCAGCCATGTGCATGGAGCGCTTCAACGACAGCGGCGATCCACGCGTGAGCGCCACCAAGGCGCTGCGCAGCCGCAGATAGAAGCGCTTCCGGTCCGCTATCCAAAATCCGCCCGCTATCCAAAATCGCCCGTTATCCAAGTCCGCTTGCCTTCATCTGATCGGCGGCAAACCCGATTTCACGTTTTTGCCGGACGGAGGCGAAATCGTTTCCTTTGTTCCAAGGCCATCCGGCTCTAAATCAAAGGGTAGAGCATTATGTCCTCCGAAAACCGCTTCACACTTTTCGGCATCATGCTCTAGGGAAGGCGCATGACCAATCACCTGTTCGACGCGTTCCGCAGCCGGATTTCAGCCTCCGAGCGCATCCTGATGGCGACCGATGACGGACGCGCAATCGCCTATGGTGACATGCTGGCGCAATCGGCACAGCTGGCACATGCGCTGAGGCATTTCGGCGTCGAGCCGGGCGACCGCGTTGCCGTGCAGGTCGAAAAAAGCCCCGAATGCATTTTCCTTTACCTCGCCTGCCTGCGCGCCGGCGCGGTCTTCCTGCCGCTCAACACCGCCTACACGCTGGCCGAACTCGGCTATTTCTTCGGGGATGCCGAGCCGCGGCTGGTCGTCTGCGACCCGGCCCGCGCCGGCGCTATCGCGCCCCTGGCGCAGGCGTCGGGTGCTGCCACCGTCACGCTTGGCAGCAATGGTGAGGGCTCGCTGACCGCACTGGCGGCACAACAGCCCACGGATTTCGACGCCGTGGCGCGCGGGCCGGACGATCTGGCCGCAATCCTTTACACATCCGGCACCACCGGACGCTCCAAGGGCGCCATGCTCAGCCATGAAAACCTGGCCTCCAATGCGCGCGTGCTGGTCGAGCAATGGCGTTTCACCGGGGATGACGTGCTGATCCACGCGTTGCCGATCTTCCATACGCACGGCTTGTTCGTCGCCACCAACGTCACCCTGATGGCCGGCGCCTCGATGCTGTTCGAGCGGAAATTCGACGCCGGCCGCATCGTCTCGCTCTTGCCCCGCGCGACAGTGCTGATGGGGGTGCCGACCTTCTATACCAGGCTCCTGCAGCAGGACGGGCTGGATGCCCAGGCGGCGAAGAACATCCGCCTGTTCGTTTCCGGCTCGGCGCCGCTGCTCGCCGAAACGCACAAGGCCTGGCGCGAGCGCACCGGCCACGCCATTCTCGAGCGCTACGGCATGACCGAGACCAACATGAACACGTCGAACCCCTATGAGGGCGAGCGTCGGGCCGGCACGGTCGGCTTCCCGCTGCCCGGCGTTTCGCTGCGCATCGCCGACCCTGACAGCGGCGATGCGCTTGGCCAGGGTGAAGTCGGCATGATCGAGGTCAAAGGTCCGAATGTCTTTTCCGGCTATTGGCGCATGCCGGAAAAAACCAAGGCGGAGTTTCGCAAGGACGGCTTCTTCATCACCGGCGACCTCGGCATCATCGACGCGGACGGCTACGTCCACATCGTCGGCCGCGGCAAGGATCTCATTATCTCCGGCGGCTACAACATCTATCCCAAGGAGATCGAGAGCGAGATCGACGCGGTTGCCGGCGTCTTGGAAAGTGCCGTCATCGGAATTGCCCATCCCGATTTCGGCGAAGGCGTCACCGCTGTCGTGGTGCGGGCGCCGGCATCGCAGATCACCGGGGCCGAGATCGTTGGCGCCATTGCCGACCAGCTGGCCAAATACAAGCATCCGAAGCAGGTGATCTTCGTCGACGAGCTGCCGCGCAACACGATGGGCAAGGTGCAGAAGAACCTGCTGCGCGAGACCTACAAGGGTCTCTACGGCTAATCCATAGCCGGCTAATGTCTTTGCCCAAGCGCTTCGCCTGGACATCTCTGTTCGCGGTTCGGCAGTGGCGCCTTTTACCTGCGCGGCTTTTTCACCCGAGTGCTGGAACCCCAAAAAGCGCGGTTCAGCAGGCTGCGTTTGCGCTTGCGCGGGATGAGGTCGACGTCGCTGACGAGCTTGGCGCCGCCCTCCCGCCGCTCCAGGGTGATCTTGCGGCTGTGGAAGGCTTCGAGCTCCGCACGATGCGCCACGCTGATGATGGTGACGTCAGGCAGTTCGCGGATCACCGTCAACATCATCGTGTCCTGGCTCTTCTCGTCGAGCGCCGAAGTCGCTTCATCCAGCACCACGATATCGGGGCGATGCAGCAGCAGGCGCGCGAAGGCGAGGCGTTGCTTTTCGCCGCCCGACAGCGTCTGGTCCCATGGCGCCTCTTCCTTGATCCTGCCGGTGAGATAGCCAAGCCCCACCTTGTCGAGGGCAGCCTTGATTTGCTTGATGGTCCACTTGTCCGCCGCCGCGGGATAGGCGACCGCGCGGCGAAGCGTTCCGGAAGGGATGTAGGGGCGTTGCGGCAGCATGAACAGGCGCCTGTCGGTGTGGAAATTGACGCTGCCGCCGCCCCATGGCCACAGGCCCGCGACGGCCCGCACCAGCGTCGACTTGCCTGAACCGGATTCGCCTGAAACCAGCACCCGCTCGCCCGGCTCGATCACGACCTCGGTTTCCTTGACCACGGAGGTGCCGTCGTCGAGTGTCACGGAAAGATTGTCGAGGCTGAGGATGGCGCCGTCTTCCGCTTCGCCCCGGTTGATGCGTCCGAGCGCATCGCTCTGCTCGGCGCGCTCGAGCCCGTCGAGCGACATCATCAGCGAGGCAATGCGCCGCGCGGAGGCGTTCCAGTCGGCGAGGCGCGGATAGTTGTCGACCAGCCAGCCGAACGCGCCTTGCACGATGCCAAAGGCAGACGCCGCCTGCATCACCTCGCCAAGCGTCATCGAGCCTTCGAGGAATTTTGGCGCGCACAAAAGGATCGGCACGACCGGCGCAAACAGGCTCGATCCCTGCGACACCGCCGCCGTGCGCATGTGCTGTCCGGTCAGCAGAGCCCATTGCCTCAGCACATGGCCGAAATTTCTGTCGATGCCGCTGCGCTCCTCGTCCTCGCCTCCCAGCAAGGCGATGCTCTCGCCGTTTTCGCGCACGCGCGTCAGCGTGTAACGCAGTTCGGCCTCCGCCTGGTTCTTCCGCTCGGAGAGCTGGACGAAATCGCGGCCGATGACCACCATCGAGGTCGAGGTGATGGCGGCATAGATGATCGCGGTGATGACCAGAAAGCCGGGAATGGTGATGCTCTCGCCGCCGATCGGCAGGGTGAGCGCGCCGCCGATGGTCCACAGCACGACGATAAAGGTCGAGGCCGACAGGAACGCGTTGAGGACGCCGGCGGTGAAATCGACCGGCGACTCGGTGGCGATGCGCAGGTCCTCGGTCATGCGGGCCTCGGGGTTCTGGTGGTCGCCGCCCACGAGGTTCAGCTGGTAGTAGCGGCCGTTTGCCAGCCAGCGCGCGACCACCCCGGTGGTCAGCCAGGAACGCCAGCGGCGCTGGATCGTCATGCGCAGGTAGACCTGCGCGACGACAAGGCTGCCGCTGCAGATCACCAGCGGCACGAATACGGCGCTGAGGAGATAGACCGTGCGGGCGTTGCGCTGCTCGAGGGCATCGAACATCGAGCGGTTCCAGACATTGATGCCATACTGGAAACCGATGTTGATGCAGATCAGCAGCAGCACTCCGATCGTCAAAGGCCAGGCGAGCTTGTCGCCATGCCTCCCCCAATAGCCGCGCCCGCTGATCCAGAAACGCCGCAGCAGATATTTCTTGCGCGCCTGCTCGGCCTGCTCAGGCGTCAGCTTGGGATCGGGTTCGACGGCATCCGGCGGCGGCGCAGCCTCGCCAACGGGCTCGGAGGCGGCTTCCACTGTCGATGCTTTTTTCTCGCGCGGCGTGTCCTCGCGCGGTCCATCTCCGCGCGTTTGCCGTGACGGCTTTTCCCGGCGCGACTTCGTGGCATCGCGCGCTCCGACACCGTCGGTCGGTTCCGATTTGGGTTTTGCCTCGGACATATGCCCCGACAACGACCTCCATATCAAAAGGTTTCATGGTATGCGCCTGCCCGACGTTTCAGGAAACGTCCGTCATTGCGGATATAAAAGCCCAACGACATGCTCTGCCATGGCGAGGCTGGCGGTAAGGCCAGGGCTCTCGATGCCGAACAGATTGACGATCTGACCGCCCCCGTGGTCAGCCGGTCCCTGGATGACGAAGTCGGCGGCCGGCTGGCCCGGACCGGACAGTTTCGGCCTGACGCCGGCATAGGCCGGTTGCAGGGCGCCGTCCGCCAGGCCGGACCAGTAGCGCCTGATTTCGTCGTAGAAGGCAGCGCCTCGTGCGGGATCGACGGTATAGTCGACGCGATCGATCCATTCGACATCCGGGCCAAAGCGCGCGCTCCCCGACATGTCGAGGGTCAGATGCACGCCGAGGCCGCCATGGACCGGCACCGGATAGATCAGCCGCGAAAAGGGCGAGCGGCCGGAAAGCGCGAAATAATTGCCGCGCGCCAGCCACAGCGGCGGAACACGGTCTTGCGGGAGGCCTTCGATGCGGCCGGCGAGCGCCTGCGCGTCGAGGCCGGCGGCGTTGATGAAGGCGCCGGTCTTCAAGGTGAAACCCTCGCCATCGGCGTCGCGCGTGTCGATCCGGATGCCGTCGGCTTCGATGCTCGCGCCTGAGACAACGGTGAGCAAGGCGAAAGATGCGCCGGCCGCTTCCGCGTCTCCACGCAATGACAGCATCAGCGCCTGGCTGTCGACGATGCCGGTTGACGGCGACAGCAGCGCGCCGGCGCAGCTCAGCGCCGGTTCCAGGCTTTCGGCCTCTGCGCGCGTCAAAAGCTTGAGGTCACCGACTCCGCATTGCGCCGCGTTGATCTGGATCGCCTGCAGTTTGTCCAACTGGTCGGGTTCGACGGCAACGATCAGTTTGCCGGTGCGATGATGGGCGACGTCGTGCTCGCGGCAATAGGCATAGAGACGCTCGCGGCCGTTGACGCAGAGACGGGCCTTCAGGCTGCCCGGCGTATAATGAAGCCCGGCATGGATGACTTCCGAATTGCGCGAACTGGTGCCCGTGCCGATGGCTGCGGCCTTCTCGACCACCAGCACCTCGCGGCCCGACAGCGCCAGCGCGCGGGCAATGGCGAGGCCGACAACACCGGCTCCGGCGACAACGCAGTCGACATCATGCATGGGTGGACTTTAGCGCGGACTGTCCGCGCCTGCAAAAACCTTGTCGCCGCCGATCCAGACGCCGTTGACGTCGAGGGCGTCCGACAGAGCGACGATATCGGCAGCCGTGCCATTGGCGAAGCGGCCGAGCCGGTGGGCCTGGCCGACCGCCTGCGCCGGATAGAGCGAGGCCATGCGCAACGCTTCCGACAGGTCCAGCCCGACGATCCTGTGCATGTAGCGGACGGCCGAGATCATATCGAGATCGGCGCCGGCCAGCGTGCCGTCGGCCAGCCGCAGACTGCCATCCTTGCGATAGATGATGCGGCCGTTAAGGGTGAACGACGTCATGTCGGTGCCGATCGTCGCCATGGCGTCGGTGACCAGCACGATCCTGCCCGGCCCCTGCTTGGCGCGCAGCGCGATTGCCATGGTGGCGGGATCGACATGGATGCCGTCGGCAATGATCCCGGCCGACAGACTGCCTATGTCGATGGCCGCACCCGCCAGCCCCGGCTCACGGTTGCCGATCTGGCTCATGGCGTTGAACAGATGTGTGACCACGCTGGCGCCCGCGTCGGCAAAGGCTCTGGCCGTGGCATAGCCGGTATCGGAATGGCCGAGGCTGACGACGATGCCGGCCTTGGCCAAAGCCGCAACACGGGCGGGCTCGACGGATTCGGGCGCGATCGTCGTCAGCAGCACCGGCAGGTTTTTGCGTGCCGCGACCAGCGCCGCTTCATCCGCATCCGTCATCGGCCGGATCAGAGCCGGGTCATGCGCGCCCTTGCGGGCGACCGAGAGATGCGGTCCCTCGAGATGCAGGCCGAGAAACCCCGGCAGTTTTTGCCGTGCCGCCTCGGTGCCGGCGGCAATGGCCGCGCCGGTGATGTCAGGCGTATCTGTGATTAGCGTCGGCAGCAGTGCGGTCGTGCCGAACGGCGCATGCGCCCGGCAGATTGTTGCCAGCGAGGCGACATCGGGATGGTCGTTGAGCATGACGCCGCCGCCGCCATTGACCTGCAGGTCGACAAAACCCGGCACCAGCATGCCGCCCCCGGCGTCGATGCGGGCAACGCCCGACGGAATGGCGCCGACGGGATGAATGCCTTCGACCACATCGCCGTGCACGACAAGGGCGGCGTTATCATGCCAGTCGTCGCCATCGAAAATTCGGGCGCCAGTCAGGGCAAAACGGTCGCTCATACGGTTTCCGTCACCTTGCGCAGATTGCGCGGTACGTCCGGATCGAGGCCGCGATGGCGGGCGAAGGCTTCGACGAAGCCGTAGAAGGAGACGATCAGCGTCAGCGGGTCGGTCAAGGGATGACCGGTGGCGACATGCGGCAGCCGCGCCGCGCTCTTGGCTTTGTCCGAGGTTACAAAAACTGCTGCACCCTTGCCGGCAAGGTTGTCGGCAGCCTCTGCCACGGACGGCTCGGAGGCATCGCGGGCGGCGAGCGCCAGCACCGGGAAGCCTGGCCCGACCAGCGCCAGCGGGCCGTGCATGACTTCGGCTGCACTGTAGGCCTCGGCATGCATGCCGCAGGTCTCCTTGAATTTCAGCGCCGCCTCGTCGGCCATCGCTGCCGACGGGCCACGGCCGAGGATGAACAGCGATTGCGGCGTCTCCAATGCGCCGGCCAGCGCCATCCAGTCGCAGGCGATCGCCTTGCTGAAATGCTCGGGCAGGCGGGCAAGGGCGGCCAGCAGTCTGTCGTCGCCGGTGCAATGCGCCATCAGCGCCAGGCCGGCGACCGCCGAATTGACGAATGTCTTGGTCGCCGCGACGCTGCGCTCGGGGCCGGCCAGAATGTCGATGGCAAAATCCGAAGCCCGCGCCAGCGGCGAATCGGCGGTGTTGGTGATGGCGACGGTGAGCGCACCGCCGGCCCGTGCCGTCTCGGCCATGGTGACGATGTCAGGGCTCTTGCCGGATTGCGAGATGGCGAGGCAAGCGGAACCGGCGAGCTTGAGCTTGGCGCCGTAGATCGAGGCGATCGACGGACCGACCGATGCCACGGCCAGGCCGGCGGTCAGTTCGACGGCATATTTCATGAAGGTGGCGGCATGGTCGGACGAACCGCGCGCGACGGTAACGACGAAGCTCGGATCGCGCTCGCGAATGCCGCGTCCGGCCTCGGTCAGCACCGCCGCCGAGCCATCGAGCAGACGCGCGACGGCTTGCGGAATTTCGTCGATCTCGCGCCGCATATGGGTGGTCTTGGGGATCATGGTCGGCCCTCTTCGCTCGGCCCTGTCAGGCGCAGTTCGGCGACGAAATCATAGGCGTCGCCGCGGTAGATGGAGCGGGTGAACTCGATCACCTTGCCGCTCGCGAGATAGGAAATGCGTTCGATGTGCAGGCCGGCAATGCCGGATGGCACTTCGAGCAGACGCGCATCGGCGTCGCCGAGATTGGCGGCGGAAATGCGCTGCACCGCCCGCACCGGCCGGTTGCCGGTCAGTTGCAGCGCCGCATAGAG
Source organism: Mesorhizobium sp. M0062 (assembly GCF_040323125.1). Classification (NCBI taxonomy): domain Bacteria; kingdom Pseudomonadati; phylum Pseudomonadota; class Alphaproteobacteria; order Hyphomicrobiales; family Phyllobacteriaceae; genus Mesorhizobium; species Mesorhizobium sp. M0062. Next base: position 298,489 of record NZ_JAMYUO010000001.1, on the reverse strand, counting down.
TGACGAGCCTATCCCGGCCGGATCCGGCAGCACGCTGGCCGACAACGAGGCGCGCTCGATGGCCAGCGGCGTGTCGTTTGCGATGCGCAGGCGCGCCACGCGCGCCACCAGCTCGTTCGAGGACAGGCCGAGCACCATCATCTCGTCGGGCGAGGGCGGGTAGAGGTCGCGGTCGAGCCAGGCTGAACGCACCGCCATGCCGCGCCTTGCCATGTCCTCGGTGAATGAAGTGAGCCTGGACAGCGACTGCTCGACGCGCTCCATGCGCGGCGCCACGAAGGTGCCGGAGCCGTGGCGCTGCACGAGGATGCCGCCCTTGACTAGGTCCTGCACCGCCTTGCGGACGGTGACGCGCGAAATGTCGGCCTTGGTGGCGATGTCGCGCTCGGAAGGCAGCGCATCGCCCGGCCCGATCAGGCCGCGATTGACGGCGTCCTCGATGCTTTTCCTGAGCTGCAGGTAGAGCGGGGCGCCGCTCTGCGACGACTGCCTCAGCGTGGCGAAGATCTGGTCGGCGGCATCGCTCATCGCGTCGCCTCCGCTTTGACGAAGATGCGGGCCGCCATCTGCACGGCGCCGCCCAGCGCATCGTCGAGCGGCGCTTTCAGCAGCGCCTGGTAGCGCTGGGAAAGGCGCGGCCCATAGAGCGGCGCCAGCCCGCCGAGCAGGCAGAGCGGGGCGTCATCAGAGAGGTCGAGCGCGTGGAGCGACGCCTCGACATCAGCAACCGACTTGTCCACGATCCAGTTGGCGACGCTGTCGCCCTTCTCGGCATGCTCGAAAACCTTGGGCGCGAAGCCGCCGAAATCGCCGGGCTTGGCATTGGTGGTGAACTCGACCACGTCTTCGGGATTGTTGCGGAAAATGGCCATCATGCTGTCGGTCAGGGCTGAGCGCGGCCGGACGCCGTCATGGGCGAGCAGCGTCTGCTCCAGCAGGTCGCGGCCGATCCGGGCGCCGCTGCCTTGATCACCGACCTGAAAGCCCCAGCCGCCGATGGCGCGCGACGTGCCGCCCTTGCGCGCCATATAGGCGGTGCCGGTGCCGAGGATGGCCATGGCGCCGTCACCAGAGCCGACTGCCCCTTCGAGCGCGATCTCGGCGTCCGTCTCGACGCGGCTGATGCTGAACGGCAGGATTGCTTCAAGCTGCTGGCGGTAGGTGCCGACATTGGCTCCGGCAAGGCCGAGAATGGCTGGTGTCTGCGGGATCAGGTCCGGATCTTGCCCGGCGGCGATGAAGGCCTGACGAGCAGCCTCGACGATGTGGGTGCGAGCGCCGGTGAGATCGGTGCGGATGTTGGCGGCGCCGCTTTTGGCGCGGCCAATGACAACGCCATTACCTGTCGCAAGGGCTGCCCTGCAGCTGGTGCCGCCGCCGTCGATACCGAGCACGAACTTCACGCGATGTCTCCTCCGGGCGGATAATACCAATAAAATACCAATAGCCAAGGGATTAATTTCCGTTTCAAAAAGATTAAGGCGTATCAGGTTGAAAAACCCGGGAATTTTGCCGGCTCAACGCTTTCCAGTTCGCAATTTCGTTAATGCGTGTGGACAAGTGGTATTTTTTTGGTATTGTTCTTCCATCGGAGGGACAGGGATGGCCGAACCGCGCACCGAAGCGCTTCACAGCAATGCCGAGGGACTGGACATCCAGGCCCCGGACGCCATCCTTTCTTCTTTGGTCAATGCGCAGATCGAGGCCGCCAAGGCTGTGCGCGACGCCATTCCCGCCATCGCCGCCGCAGCCGAAATCATCGCCGGGCGGCTGAACGGCGGCGGCAAGCTCGCCTATGCTGCGGCCGGCAGCTCCGGCCTGATGGCGCTGGCCGACGCGCTGGAGTTGCCCGGCACCTTCGGCATCAAGCGCGAACGCATCGCCATCCTCATCGCCGGTGGCGACGACGCTTTCAAGACCCTGGCCGGCGGACCGGAAGACGACACCGACGAAGCCTCGACGGCAATTGCCGGCGCCGGCATCGGCAAGGGCGACTGCCTGATCACGATTTCGGCCAGCGGCTCGACGCCCTATGCGGTGCAGGCGCTGAAGGATGCGCGCAGCCGGGGCGCGGCAACCATCGCCATTGCCAACAACAAGGACACGCCCCTGCTCAGGCTGGCCGACGTCGCCATCCTGCTCGAGACGCCACCGGAGGTGATTGCCGGCTCGACGCGCATGGGCGCCGGCACTGCCCAGAAGATCGCGCTCAACATGCTGTCGACGCTTGCCGCCATTCATCTCGGCCATGTCCATGACGGCTACATGGTCAATCTCACCGCCGACAACATCAAGCTGCGCGACCGCGCGGCTCGCATCGTCGCCGCTATCAGCGGCCGCGACCGGCAAGACGCCGTGCGGCTGCTCGAAGCGAGCGGCGGCGTCGTCAAGACAGCCATTCTGCTCGCCGCCGGCGCTGCCAACGCCGTTGCGGCCGAGAAGATACTGGAAGGGACCGGCCAGAAGCTGCGGCCAGCCCTTTCCGCGATCGAGGGGAACAAGGGCGCGAAGGCCCCTGTTCTCAAAACCGAACCTGAAAAAGGTCAACAGGGAGACTAGCATGACAACGAAATTACTGACGGCACTGCTTCTCGGCACCAGCATTCTCGGCACCGCCGGGTTGGCTCACGCCGATGACGTAACGCTCAATATCGAAAGCTGGCGCGGCGACGACCTTGCCATCTGGAAGGACAAGCTGATCCCGGCTTTTGAGGCCAAGAACCCGGGCATCAAAGTGGTGTTCGCACCGTCGGCGCCGACCGAGTATGACGCCGCACTCGGCGCCAAGCTCGCCGCCGGCTCGGCTGGCGACCTGATCACCTGCCGCCCGTTCGACAAGTCGCTCGAACTGTTCAAGAAGGGCAACCTTGCCGACCTGTCGGCGCTGCCCGGCATGGAAAACTTTTCGCCCGTTGCCAAGGCCGCCTGGCAGACCGACGACGGCAAGGCGAGCTTCTGCGTGCCGATGGCCTCGGTCATTCACGGCTTCATCTACAACAAGGACGCCTTCGACAAGCTCGGCCTCAAGGTGCCGACGACGCGTGACGAGTTCTTCGCCGCGCTCGACAAGATCAAGGCCGACGGCACCTACATCCCGATGGCCATGGGCACCAAGGACCTCTGGGAAGCCGCGACCATGGGCTATCAGAACATCGGTCCGAACTACTGGAAGGGCGAAGAGGGCCGCGCAGCGTTGATCAAGGGCGACCAGAAGCTGACCGACAAGGACTGGGTTGCTCCCTATGAGGAACTGGCCAAGTGGAAGCCTTATCTCGGCGACGGCTTCGAGGCCCAGACCTATCCGGACAGCCAGAACCTGTTCACGCTTGGCCGCGCCGCCATCTACCCGGCGGGATCGTGGGAGATCGGCCTGTTCAACACCCAGGCGCAGTTCAAGATGGGCGCCTTCCCGCCGCCGGTCGAGAAGGCCGGCGACACCTGCTACATCTCCGACCATACCGATATCGGCATGGGCCTGAATGCGGCGTCGAAGAATGCCGACGCGGCCAAGACCTTCCTGTCCTGGGTCGCCTCGCCGGACTTCGCCACCATCTACGCCAACGCACTGCCGGGCTTCTTCAGCCTAAATTCCACCCCGGTGAAGATGGAAGACCCGCTGGCGCAGGAATTCGTCTCCTGGCGCGACAAGTGCAAGTCGACGATCCGCTCGACCTACCAGATCCTGTCGCGCGGCACGCCGAACCTCGAGAACGAAACCTGGGTTGAATCGGCCAACGTCATCAACGGCACCGACACGCCGGAAGCTGCCGCCAAGAAGCTGCAGGACGGCCTCGATAGCTGGTACAAGCCGGGCAAGTAAGCTCAGAGACAGACAGGGCCCCAAGTGGACGGCCCTGCGTTTTTCGAAAGCATCATCGACTGCGAACGACGGCGCCGCCCCTCATCCGCCTGCCGGCACCTTCTCCCCGTATAGTGACGGGGAGAAGGATCAGCCGAAACGCAGGCGCCCCCTCTCCCCGTCCTTCACGGGGAGAGGGTAAGGGTGAGGGTGAGGGGGCAGCGCTGCCGTCGAAGGCATTGCTAAACCTCGGCGGGGACCGCACTCATGGCCGCACAAACACGACCGAAACGACCGTTCCGCTGGCATATCGGCGTCTTCCTGGCGCCGGCGCTGCTGGTCTATACGGCGATCATGATCCTGCCGCTCGCCGGCACGCTGCAGCTGTCGCTGTTCCGCAATGTCGATCAGCATCAGGTGTTCGTCGGTTTCACTAATTTCCGTACGTTGTTCGGCGACCCCAACTGGTCGGTCGGCTTCTGGAACGCGCTGCGGAACAATACCTGGTTCTTCATCATCCACATGGTGGTGCAGAACCCGATCGGTGTCATGCTAGCGGCATTGCTGTCCAGCCCGAGGCTGAGATTCGCCGCCTTCTACCGCACCGCGATCTTCGTGCCGACCATCCTGTCCTTCGTCATCGTCGGCTTCGCCTGGAAACTGATCCTGTCGCCGTTATGGGGCGTGGCGCCGCATCTGATGGACCTGGTCGGCTTGAAAAGCCTGTTCACGCCGTGGCTGGGCAAGGAGCGATATGCGCTGACCGCGCTCAGCCTGATCTCGGTGTGGCAGTTCGTCGGCATCCCGATGATGCTGATCTATGCAGCCCTTTTGTCGATCCCCGAAGAGGTGATCGAGGCGGCCGAATGTGACGGCATCACCGGCATCTCGCAGTTCTGGAAGATCAAGCTGCCGCTGATCCTGCCGTCGATCGGCATCATCTCGATCCTGACCTTCGTCGGCAATTTCAACGCCTTCGACCTGATCTACACCGCGCAAGGGGCGCTGGCCGGCCCGAACTATTCGACCGATATTCTGGGCACTTTCCTCTACCGCGCCTTCTTCGGCTTCCAGCTGCAGACCGGCGATCCCAATATGGGTGCGGCGATCGCCACGATGATGTTCCTGATCATCCTCGGCGGCGTCTGCGTCTACCTGTTCCTCGTCCAGACGCGCCTGCGTCGCTACCAGTTCTGAGGGGCGAGATGTCGAGCTTGAACACCCCCCTCTGGCCTGCCGGCCATCTCCCCCGCAAGGGGGGAGATTGGCAGCTCTGGCCTTGCCGCTCGTCTTGCAACGTTGGCGATTGGCGAAAGCAGTCGCGGCATCTGATCTCCCCCCTTGCGGGGGAGATGTCCGGCAGGACAGAGGGGGGTGCCTTGGTGCCGACCTCAACAGTCATCGCTCGTCAGGAGACCTTCCAATGAGCACCGCCACCCGTTCGCTGCCCCGCACCATCGGCGCCCACGCGATCCTGTTGACCTACACGGCGATCGCGCTGTTTCCGGTGATCCTGGTCATCATGAACTCGTTCAAATCGCGCGCCGGCATCTTCAGCGAGCCGCTGACGCCGCCGACGCCAAAAACCTTCGACCTGATCGGCTACACCACGGTGATCGGCCAGGGCGACTTCATCCATTATTTCCAGAACAGCCTGGTCGTCACCGTCGCCTCGCTGTTCTTCGTGCTTCTGTTCGGCGCGATGGCGGCGTTCGCGCTCTCGGAATACCGCTTCCGCGGCAACACGCTGATGGGGCTTTACCTCGCGCTCGGCATCATGATCCCGATCCGGCTCGGCACCGTCGCCATCCTGCAATTGATGGTGGCGAGCGGGCTGGTCAACACGCTGACGGCGCTGATCCTGGTCTACACCGCGCAGGGGCTGCCGCTGGCCGTCTTCATCCTGTCGGAATTCATGAAGCAGGTGTCCGACGATCTGAAGAATGCCGGCCGCATCGACGGCCTGTCGGAATACACGATCTTCTTCCGGCTGGTGCTGCCGCTGGTGCGGCCGTCGATGGCGACGGTCGCCGTCTTCACCATGATCCCGATCTGGAACGATCTGTGGTTCCCGCTGATCCTGGCGCCGTCGGAAGAGACCAAGACGGTGACGCTCGGCGCGCAGTTGTTCCTCGGCCAGTTCGTCACCAACTGGAACGCCATCCTGGCCGCACTCTCGCTGGCGATCATGCCGGTGCTGACCCTCTACGTCATCTTCTCGCGGCAGCTGATCCGCGGCATCACATCCGGAGCCGTCAAGTGAGCGGAGCCCTACAAATCTCTGCTGGAGCCTTCACCCCACCCGGCGCTGCGCGCCGACCTCCCCATCAAGGGGAGGTAAAAGGTCGTGGCTTCATTCACGACCGCCAAAGGGCGACTTTCGGAGAAGCTTCTTTGGCAGTGAGGGTGTTCGCGCCAACGTCCTACCTCCCCTCGATGGGGAGGTCGGCGCGAAGCGCCGGGTGGGGTGACACCCTCTCAGAAGGAACAACTGGAACATCTGGAGTAGTTAGGTGACCTCTAAATCGCCCCTTCGCGTCGTCGTCGCAGGCCTCGGTAACATGGGGCGTAGCCATGCGCTGGCCTACCACACTAATCCGGGCTTCGAGATCGCGGCCCTGATCAACCGCTCCGACGTGCCGTTACCGGACGGGCTGTCGGGCTATGGCATCAGGCGCTCCTTCGACGACGCGTTGCGCGATGAAAAGCCGGATGTCGCCTGCATCGCCACCTATTCCGACAGCCATGCCGACTATGCGGTGAAGGCATTCGAGGCCGGCTGCCACGTCTTCGTCGAGAAGCCGCTCGCAACGACGGTGGCGGACGCCAAGCGCGTCGTCGCCGCGGCCAAGGCCAATGGCCGAAAATTGGTGATCGGCTACATCCTGCGCCACCACCCGTCCTGGGTCAGGCTGATCGCCGAGGCGCGCAAGCTCGGCGGCCCTTACGTGTTTCGCATGAACCTCAACCAGCAATCGTCAGGCCCGACCTGGCAGACGCATAAGCAACTGATGCAGACGACGTCGCCGATCGTCGATTGCGGCGTGCACTATCTCGACGTGATGCTGCAGATCACCGACGCCAGGCCGGTCGAGGTGCGCGGCATGGGGCTGCGGCTGACCGAGGAGATCGCGCCGACAATGTACAATTACGGCCATCTCCAGGTGCTGTTCGACGACGGCTCGGTCGGCTGGTACGAGGCGGCTTGGGGCCCGATGATCTCGGAGACAGCGTTCTTCGTGAAGGACGTGATTTCGCCCAATGGCTGCGTGTCGATCGTCATGAAGGAAGGTGTGAAGTCGGACGACATCGACACCCACACCAAGACCTCGACCATCCGCCTGCACAGTGCGGCGACCGGCGCGGACGGCAAGTTCGCCAGGCCGGACGAGATGCTGTCGATGGACGGCGAACCCGGCCACCAGGATCTCTGCGACCTCGAACAGGCCTTCGTGCTGAAGGCGATCCGGGAAGACATCGACCTGACCCGCCACATGGACGACGCGGTGAAATCGCTCGCCGTCTGCCTTGCCGCCGATGAGAGCGTGCGCAGCGGCGCCCCAGTTAAGCTCTAGTAGGGCAAACTCAAGAACAAGGACGAAGCCGTGGGCTCGCTGGTAATCGAGAATGTGAAGAAGGCCTTCGGGCCGGTCGAGGTGCTGAAAGGCATCAACCTCGAAGTGACCGACGGCGAATTCGTCGTCTTCGTCGGCCCATCTGGCTGCGGCAAGTCAACCTTGCTCAGGGTCATCGCCGGGCTGGAGGATTCGACCTCCGGCAGGGTGGTGATCGACGGCGCCGATGTCTCGGCCACGCCCCCGGCAAAACGCGGCATTGCCATGGTGTTCCAGACGTACGCGCTCTACCCGCATCTGACGGTGAAGAACAATATGGGCCTCGGCCTCAAGCAGGCCGGCACGCCCGCCCCGGAGATCGAACGCCGCATCGGCGTCGCCTCGTCGATGCTGTCGCTGGAACCGTATCTCGAGCGGCGGCCGGCGGAACTGTCGGGCGGCCAGCGCCAGCGCGTCGCCATCGGCCGCGCCGTGGTGCGTGAGCCGAAACTGTTTCTCTTCGACGAGCCGCTTTCGAACCTCGACGCTGCGCTTCGCGTCAACACGCGACTGGAGATCGCGCAGCTGCATCGCCGGCTGAAGGCAACGATGATCTACGTCACCCATGATCAGGTCGAGGCGATGACGCTGGCCGACAAGATCGTCGTGCTCAACGCCGGCCAGATCGAGCAGATCGGCGGCCCGATGGAGCTTTACAATTCGCCGGCAAACGAGTTCGTCGCCGGCTTTATCGGCTCGCCGAAGATGAATTTCATCGACGGCGCCAGATTGGGCGAGACGGCCAAGACGATCGGCGTGCGGCCGGAGCATCTGACCGTGGATCCAAGGTCCGGTGCCTGGAAGGGAACGGTAGTGCACGCCGAACATCTCGGCGCCGACACCAACCTCTATCTCGACTGCGAAAAGGCCGGGCTGATCACGGTGCGCATTTTCGGTGTCTACGACGCCGAGCCCGGTGCGACGCTGTATGCAACGCCCGAGCCGGGTAAGACATACCGGTTTGGGGCGGACGGCAAGACGATCAAGTAATCCTTCGCCGACAGCAATCACGGCGATCACACCGCGCCGAGCAGCACCGCGCCATGGATCGCCGCCTGCCAGCCCAGGGCCGCCCAGCGTATGTCCAGAGGCTCTACAACAAGCGAATGCGGCAGGCTGTCCGCGATGCGCTGCTTGAGCGTCTGGCGGGGATAGGACTTCATGTCGACGATACCGCCGCCGATCAGGATCGTCTGCGGGGAAAACAGGGCGGCTGCGGTTGCGACGGCCACCGCCTGCTGCCAGACGATTTCGTCGAGCCATTCGCGCAGCGATGGCGGCTGCCCGGCCGCCGAAAACAGATCGGCCACCGGGATATCGTAGTCTGTCGCGAGTTCGACGAGCGTTGCCCCTGAGGCATAGGTCTCGACCCGGTTTGGCGGACCGCTTTCGTCGGGCCGGTAGATCGGCATGTGGCCGATCTCGAGCGCCCAGCCGCCACCCCTGAAAATGCCGTCCTTGCCGAGATAGGCCGCACCGATGCCGGTGCCGAGATAGACCGCCAGCACCTCCTTTTGCCGCTTCACTGCGCCGGCGACGCTTTCACCCAGCAATTGCAGCACGACGTCGCGTTCGAGCCGCACGGGAACGCGGAGCCGCGATGCCAGTTCCGTACCCAGCCGGATGCCGTTCAGCTCGGGAATGTTGGCCGTGTGCAGCACCGTGTCGAAGTCGCGGTCGATGAACCCAGGCACCGTCGCAACGACCCGTGCAGGTTTGAGCCCGACATCGCGGCAGGCTGCGGTGACCGCATCGGCCAACCCCGCCACAGGCGCGCCCTGGCGCAGTTGCGCGGTCGGGTAGGTGCGGGCAAAATCCACCGGGATGCCGTGGTCGGCAAAGCCAACCTTGACCGACGTGCCGCCGATCTCGACCACGGCGATCGTGTCGTCCATCGTTTGATGCGTCATGCGAGCGGTTCCAGGAATTCCGAAAGACAGGCGCGGAATTCCAGCCGGTAGGCGGCGCGATCCTGCGATTTGGCTGTGATGGTGCAAAGCCGGGCCGACGGAATGAGTCCGGCCAGCGTCTGTGCGTCGGCCAGGCGATGGACGAGGTCATGGTCATGGCCGATGACAAGAGTCGGCACCGCGATAGCGCGGATGTCCGCCTCGCTCACGCCGGGACCATCGCCGGCGATCGCCGAAAGCAGCCTACCGAACAGAACCGGGTCCGGGCGATTGAAGAAGCCTTGCAGGCTGGCGAGATTGTCCGGCGCCAGCCTGGCCAGTTCGCCGGCAATAGCGCTGTCATCGAACAGACGCCTGGCGTCTTCAGGCGAATGGCGCATCAAGAGATTGCCGACGACGGCATAGGGCTTCATATTTTCCGGAGCCGCCTGGGCTACCCAGGCGGGCCGCGCGAGCACCAGCGCGCGCACGCGGGCCGGCTTATGCACCGCCAGGCGCAGTGCCAGCGCCGCGCCCATCGAAATGCCGCCGACGACGGCCGGACCGATGCCGAGATCGTCGGCCAACGCTTCAATGTCCTCGGCAAACGTCGCGATCGAAAGCCGCTCGACCGGCCCGTAGCCGGATCCACCTTGGCCACGGCATTCGAGCGTCACCCGCCGGGTCACCGGCAGATCGGGAAACACGTCGGCGACCTGCGCGTCGTCGCCGCCTAGGCCGTGCTGAAAGATGAAGGGAGGCCCGGCGCCGACGTCCCGGTAGGCAAGGTCGACGCCATCTCGGCTGAAGGTCTTTTTCACGTGTCGTCGCTCGCTTCCAGCACGGTGCGCAGAAAAGCGCCGACGCCGGGCGCCTCGGCCTCTGTCAGGCCATGTGTGATCAAGGGGCCGTCGAACCCGGCAGCCTTCAGGCGGCCGATGAAATGCGGGAAGTCGACCACGCCCTTTCCGGCTGCGGCAAAACTGCCATCGGCATGGCGGTCCTTGGCATGGGCCATGCCGATCTCGGCGGCCAGCAGATCGATGGCTTCGTCGATGAGGCGATGACGCTCCGCGCTGTCGGCCACTTCGAACAGATTGGCCGGATCGAGCACGATGCGCAGCCGCGTGCTGTTCATTTCGTCCAGCAGGCGGCGTGCGGCCCGGGCGCTGGAGAGGACATTAGCCAGTTCCGGTTCGATGCCAAGCTCGATGTCGAAGCGCTCGGCAATCGCGATCGCCGCTTCCATCTCCGTCCGCAGATCGCTCCATGCCGCCTCGCTTGCATTGTCGGGATGCCAGCGCCACTGATCCTGCGCATCCCTTGTGCCGGTGCACAGCGTAATCAGACGGGTGCCCATATCGGCGCATGACGCGGCCAGTACCTCAAGCCGGGCGAGTCCCTGGCTGCGAACCGTGCGATCCGGGTGGATCATGTTGTAGGTTCCCGAAACCGCCGCGATCGAAACGCCGGCCTCGCCGCTCGCCTCAGCGACGGACCGGGCCGCGCCGAGCTCAATGCTGTCCGGCATCGACGGCAGTCCAAGGCACGCCATGTTGAACTGCGCCGCCGTGTAGCCGCCGTCCGCGACCGCGCGCAGCACCGGCAAGGCGCCGGTGGTGGCGAAGGTCTTGGCGAAAATCCCAAGCTGCATCACACGACCCCGTCGACATCGGCCAGACGGACGGCGCGGCCGCCGGCAGCGACCGAGCGGGCGATGGCCGCCATGCCCCTGACCGAGGCGATGCCGTCCTCGATGCCGGCGCCGATCATCGGCGCGCCATTTAGCACGACATCGGCAAAGCCTTCGAGCTGCCGGCGATAGAAGTGGCCATCCGCGCCAAGCGTCCGGTGCCAACTGCCATCGGCCTCGCGGAAAATGTCGACCTCGCTGCTCTTGTAGTACCAGGGGTTATAGGTCTTCGCGAGAACGCTGCCGTTCTCGCCGTAGATCTGGAACCCTTCGTGCCAGTCCATGCGCACGGCGACCGTCAGGTCGAGATGGCCGATCGTGCCGTCGGCGAAGATGGTGGTGATGAACCAGCAATAGGCGCCATAGCGCTCGGTGAGCCGGGCCTCCACCGCCTCGATCGACCTGTGCAGATGGCGCGCCGTATCAAGGAGATGGCTGCCATGCGCCAGCATGTAGTATTGGCGCAGATCCGCCTTGGGATTGACGGCAGGCTTGCGCGCCTTGGCGCTGGTGATGATCAGCGGTTGCACTGCATCGGTCATCGGGTAGCGGTGGGTGCTGTCGCAGTACCAGCCTTTGAACGCCAGCCGCTCGCCCATTTCGTCGTCGACGAAAGCCTTTGCCGCCTGGATGCCGGGATCGAAGCGCTTCATATGGCCGACCTGAAGCACCTTGCCGCTCTTGTCGAGCGTGGCCCGCAAGCCTTCGACCTCCTCGACCGAAACGCCCAGCGGCTTTTCGCAAAGCACATGCTTGCCGGCATCGAGCGCCAGTTCCGCGGCCTTGACGTGAAAAATGTCCGATGTCGCGATGATGACGGCATCGAGGTCGGGATCGGCCAGCATCTGGCCATAGTCGGGATAGGATTTTTCGGGCGCATAAGTGGCGGCCATCCTGTCGCGCAGATCGTCGGCGACATCGCAGATGGCATAGAGATCGGCATTGCGCGCCTTGGTGCAGGATTCGAAATGCGCTGCCTGCGCAATCGGGCCGCAGCCGAGCACGCCGACACGCAGCCGCTTTTCGTCTTTGCGAGGCATGGAATCTCTCCTGATTAGCGCGCGGCGAGGCCGCGAAGTTGAAATTGCGGATCGCCCGACAAAGCTGCCTGATGCAGCAGACAGGCAGCGCCCAATGCCGGACCGTCGGCGCCGACGCGCGACAGTTCCACTGTGGGAACGGGATAACCTTCGGCCAGGAAGTCCGAGAGGAAAGCTTCCACCTGTCTGGCGACAAAGGGATAGACAGCATTGACGGAGCCGGAGAGGATGATGCGCTCCGGCTGCAAGGTGCAGGCAAGTGTCGCCAGGCCGCGGCCGAACCAGAGCGCCCAGTCGCGCGCGGTGGCAACGGCTTCCGGATCGCCGCCGGCCAGCGCTGCGACAAACTCATCCACGCCGGCGCGCAGTCCGCTTATGTGCAAATAGCGAGCCAGTAAAGCATCCTTGCCGACATAGGATTCCAGTCGGCCCGGGCGCTTCGCGTCGAAGACAAAACCTTCGTCGCCGATGCGCAGATGCCCGATTTCCCCGGCGCCGCCGAGCCGGCCGCGATGCAGCCTGCCGGCATTGATGATGCCGCCGCCAACGCCGTTCTCGATCAGGATGACCAGAGCATCCTCATGGTCCTTGCCCGGCTGCGCCCGGTATGTCTCGGCCACCGCCACGGCATTGGCATCGTTTTCCAAGAGGATTGGAAAGTCCGCGCCAAAGGCAGTGCGCAAAAGCTCCGCCAGATTGACCCCGTGCCAGCCAAGGATGGTGGCATGGTATGAAATCCCGTCGGCGGCGGGGAAGCCGGGCACGGCGACATTGAGCCCGTAGGGGCGCGTGCCCGCAGGCAATTGTGAGCGGATCTCGGCGACGAGTTCCCCGATGATGTCGACCGCGGCTTCAGGCGTGCTGCCCGGGCCGGCAAATGCCCTAGAGGCGCTCGCACGCCGCGCGCCGGCAAGGTCGACAGCCACGGCTGCGATCCAGTTGACGCCGATATAAGCGCCAAGGAAGAAGCCGCCATTGCCTTCGATCTCGACAAGGATACCGGGACGGCCGACCCGACCCTCGCTATCCTGCTCGTCATCCGCTCCATCCGACCGCTCGCGCGCCAGACCGGCTTCGGTCAGCCCCAGCACCAGGGCGCCGGTGGTCGACCGGGTCAGGCCGAGATCGCGTGCGAGCGCCGCTCGGCTCGACGCGCCGGCACGAAACAGCGCCGCAAGTGCCCGCGTTTCGTTCGGCCGAAGATCGGTCGACACCAGCACGTCGTTCTCCACAATTTGTTTGATTGACATACTAATAGAATTTCTAGGCGGTTTGAAAGACTCAAGGTTGGGTGCATTGCAACAAATATTCAGCATTCCCAGGCCCATTGACCCAAGTTTCAAACGATGATTTGTATCAGAAACTTACAAATTGGCATGGGAAGATGCAATGCCGGTTCTAGCGCGTCTCGAACACATCGTGAAGGATTTCGGTGCCGTCCGCGCGCTGGACAATGTCTCGCTCGACATCAATGAGGGCGAGGTTCTCGGCCTGATGGGCGACAATGGCGCCGGCAAATCGACGCTGGTCAAAACCATCGCCGGAAATTTCCAGCCGACATCAGGCACCTATGTCCTGGAAGGCAAGCCGGTGCTGTTATCGGGGCCTGCGGATGCACGCAGGCATGGCATCGAGGTCGTTTATCAAGACCTGGCGATTTGCGACAATCTGACGGCTTCGGCCAATGTCTTCCTCGGCCGCGAGATCATGAAGCAGGTTGGGCCGCTGAAAGTGCTCGACCACAAGAGCATGAACATGCGCTCGGCCGAGATCTTCCGCGAGTTGAAGTCGGAGACGCGGCCCGCCGATCTGGTCGTGCGCATGTCGGGCGGCCAGCGGCAGGCGGTGGCCATCGCCCGAACCCGGCTGGCCAAATCCAAGATCGTGCTGATGGACGAGCCGACGGCGGCGATCAGCGTCAGGCAGGTCGCCGAAGTGCTGGCCCTGATCCGCCGCATGAAGGACCAGGGCCTCTCGGTCATCCTGATCAGCCATCGCATGCCTGACGTGTTCGAGGTCTGCGACCGGGTCGTGGTGATGCGCCGCGGCCGCAAGGTCGCCGACAAGCCGATCGCGCAATCCAGCCCCGAGGAAGTGACCGGCCTGATCACCGGCGCCATCCAGACCGCCTGAAACAGCCCCGCCACGGAGCCATGCCATGAGCGCCCCCGACGACCATCCCGGAATGGAGATCGACCTTCTGAAAGGGTCGAGCCGCACGCTGTTGAACCGCGTGCTTCTGGCGCAGGAAACCTGGATCGCGCTTGCCATCCTGGTGCTTGGCCTCGTCGTGTCGATGATCGCGCCGAAATTCGCCACCCCTGGCAATCTGCTCAACATCTTCCAGAATGCCTGCTTCATCGGCATCATGGCCATCGGCATGACGCCGGTGATCATCAGCGGCGGCATCGATATCTCGGTCGGTTCGATCCTGGGCATGTGCGGCGTCACGCTGGGCATCGTGCTCAACGCCGACATGCCACTGGTCGTCGGCATCGCGGCGACGCTGGCGATGGGCGTGCTGTGCGGCACCGTCAACGGAACGATCATCGCCTACGTCAAGCTGCCGCCGTTCATCGTCACCCTGGCGACGCTGTCGATCGGCCGCAGCCTGGCACTGGTGCTGACCAATAACCAGGTGTTCTACGAATTCGGCCGGGCAAGCGAGGCGATCGTCGCGCTCGGCGGCGGCTACACATTCGGCCTGCCCAATGTGGTCTATGCGCTGATCATCGGCGTGATCGTCCTGCATTTCCTGCTGACCATGTCGCGCTGGGGCCGCTATCTCTTCGCCATTGGCGGCAACGAGCCGGCCGCGCGGCTGTCGGGCATTCCCGTCGATCTGATCAAGATCTCGGCCTACGCGTTCAGCGGCTTCATGGTTGCGGTGACGGCAATCTTCCTCGTCGGCTGGCTCGGCGCAGTGACCAACTCGATCGGCACCGGCTACGAGTTGCAGGTCATCGCTTCGACCGTGATCGGCGGCGCTTCGCTGACCGGCGGCTTCGGTTCGGCACTTGGCGCCGGCATCGGCGCCATTCTCGTCGAAACCATTCGCAACGCGCTGCTTCTGGCAGGCGTCAACCCGTTCTGGCAGGGCACGTTTGTGGGGTGCTTCATCCTTGCAGCCGTCCTCCTGGAAAGAATCCGCTCTGTGCGACGCTAAGAGCATGATCCTGAACCGAAGGTCAGCGACCGCAAAAGTAGAAACCGGTTTTCGGAAAAGATCATGCTCCAACAGAAACCGAGCGGACACGTCACGGCGAACCAAATGGAGGAAACAATGTCGCTGTCGAAAACGCTAGGAACTACGCTTTCCCTCGCCTGCCTTGTAATCGGCATGACGGCCGTCCAGGCCAATGCCGAAGAGCGCGAATTCGCGCTCGTCTTCAAGGTTCTCAACAACGCCTTCAGCCCGCCGATCCAAGCCGGTTGCGAAGCCGCCGCCAAGAAGCTCGGCGACGTCAAATGCACCTATATCGGGCCGACCGAATATGACGAGGCCAAGGAAGTGCAGCTCGCGCAGGACATGGTCACGCGTGGCGTCGCCGGCCTTGGCATTTCGGCCGGCAATCCGAAAGCCATGGCCCGCATCATGAAGATGGCCAAGGAAAAGGGCATTCCGGTCGTCACCTATGACACCGACGTGCTGCCGGAAGATGCCGGCCTGCGCTCGACCTACATCGGCACCGACAATTACGAGTTCGGCGTGGCGCTGGCGCAGAAGGTGCTCGCCCACAAGAAGGACGGCACCGTGTGCATCCAGTCCGGCGCACCGGCTTCCGAGAACCTCAAGGCGCGCGTGCAAGGCATTCGCGATACGCTGGCCGGCGTCACCAAGGACAAGGGCATCGAGACGCTGACCGGCCAGAACGGCTGGACCGAGCCGGCGGGCTGCCCGGTCTACAACAATGACGACATCACGCTTGCCGCCCAGCAGGTGCGCGACGTCATGACCAACAATCCCGATCTCAGCGCCTTCGTTGCAGTCGGCGGTTGGGCGCAATACGCGCCGGAAGCCTACAAGCAGGCGATGACACCGCTGAAGGCGCGCCTCGACAGCAAGGATCTGGTGGTCGTGTTCGGCGACAATTTCGGTCCGCAACTGCCGCTGCTCGCCGCCGGCCTCAGCCACTACAATATCGGCCAGCGCCCCTATGACATGGGCTTCGAGACCATCATGGCGCTGGACAAACTGAGCAAGGGCGGCACGGTCGAACCGTTCATCAAGACCGGCACCGAGATCTGCACGCCGCAAGACGCTCTGACGACCTGCGGCAAGGTCGCCAATTGATAAGGCCTCCCAAGCCTGTCCTCCGGCCGCATCGGCCGGGGGACATCTCCTCGAAGGCAGGCTTGTCAGTTGCCCGCTTCGCAATCAGAGACTGCTTGCGTCTCTCCAGCAGGCGATCAGATGACCGTCGCCGGCCTGCCTGACGGGTGGTTGCGCCTTTCGGCAATCGGGCAGCGCGACAGGACAGCGGGCGGCAAAGGAGCATCCGGAGGTCTCGGCATCGTGTGCCGCGACGTGGAGCTGAGCCGGAGCCTTCGGCGCCGTCTCATCCGAGGACGCGGCCAGAAGCAGCTTCGTGTAGGGGTGGTTGGGGCCACGGAAAATCTGCTCGGATGAGCCGGTCTCGACCAGCCGGCCGCGATAGAGCACGCCGATCCTGTCGGCCATATAGCGCACCACCCTGAGGTCGTGGCTGATGAACAGATAGGTGGTGTCCTTGTCGCGCTGCAGGTCGTTGAGCAAATTGAGCACGGTCGCCTGCACGGAAACGTCGAGCGCAGAGGTTGGCTCGTCCAGCACCACGAGCTTCGGCACGCCGGCAAAGGCGCGCGCAATCGCCGCACGTTGGCGCTGGCCACCAGACAGCGATCTCGGCTTCTGGTCGACGGTCGTAGCGGCAAGACGAACCGAGGCCAGGAGATCGGCGACACGCTGCTTCACCTCGCTGCGGCCAAAGCCGGCGAGCCGCCGCAGCGGACGGCCGAGGATCCTGCCGATCCGCTGGCGCGGATTGAGCGTGCGGTCGGGTGACTGGAACACCATCTGCACGTCGCGCCGTTCGCTCAGGCTTCTTTTCTCGACGCGCGGCGCGACAGTGCTGCCGAACAGCTCGACCGACCCAGCGTCCGGCGTCTGGAGGCCAGTCACGATCCTTGCCAATGTCGACTTGCCGGAGCCGGATTCGCCGATCAGCCCGAACGTCTCGCCCTGGGCTATCTCCAGGTCGATATCGTGCAGGACGGCCTGGGAGCCGAAGGCGTGGCTGATGCCTTTGCAGGCGACGGCGATCGGACGTGCGGCTTCCGGCTGATCGCTGTGGACAGGCTTCGACGGGCCGGTTGTGTGCATCTCGGCCAGCCTGCCGTCGCGCTTGGTGAAGTTGAGCGCCGGGATCGAGGCGATCAGCGCCTTGGTGTAGGCGTGAACAGGGTTCTCGAAGACATCGTTGGCGATGCCGCTTTCGACCACCGTCCCCGACTGCATCACGGCCACCCGATCGCAGGCCCGGCGGACCATGTTGATGTCATGGCTGATCAGCAGAACGCTGGTTTTGTGATCGCGGCGCAAGTCCTGCAGGATGGCGACGATCTCGGACTGGACGCTGGCGTCAAGCGCCGTCGTCGGCTCGTCCAGCACCAGCAGCGACGGGTCGAGCGCAATGGCAATCGCGATGTTGGCGCGCTGCTGCATGCCGCCCGACAATTCGTGCGGATAGAGATCGAGCACCCGTTCCGGATTGCTCACCCTGACACGGCTCAGCAGCTCGGCGGCGCGGGTGCGTGCTTCGTCCTGCCGAACCGGGCGATGCCGCATGATCGTTTCGGCGATCTGCCGGCCGATCGTCATGGCCGGATTGAGTGCCGCACCTGGATGCTGGTAGACAGCCGCGATGCGATCGCCCCTTAGCCGGCGAAGCTGCTCGCCGGAGAGACTGCGGATCTCGCGACCCTGGAATTCGAGCGCCGACGCGGCGATCCGGGCGTTGCGCGGCAGATAGCGCAGAATAGCGAGAGCCACCGAGCTCTTGCCCGATCCGGACTCGCCGACAAGGCCGAGCGCTTCGCCTTCGCCGATGGCGAGCGACACGCCGTTGACGGCCGGATGCGATCCCCGGCGTCCATCATAGGCGACGGTGAGCTGCTCGACGTTCAGAACCGATGACGACATGTCTTGCTGAAACCACTTTCTTTCGGCGCGGTCTTCGAGGGCAATCGCTTCCGCTTTCGCGCAGCACAATCTCTATAAAATTACTCGAATTAAGCTGGAGCGCAATCTACCTTTCATCGCTCAGGAGAGATTGTCGCAGCCGGTCGAGGCGTCGCGACGGTCCCTTGGAGCAGTTCTGCAAGGAGGCCGACATGGCACGCGACCACATGATCCTCAGCGCGTTTTTCTTCAACCCGCAGGGCGATCATCGTATGTCATGGCGCCATTCGCGTGCGCCGGGACGCGAAGTGCTGGACTTCGATTTCTACAGGGATCTTGTGCAGGCGGCTGAGCGCGCCCGGATCGATACGATCTTCGTCGCCGACCATGTTGCGATCTGGGATTCCGTACAGAGCGGCGTAGCCCATTACGCCAATGCCCGCCTGGAACCGCTGACGCTGTTGTCGGCGCTTGCCGGCGTGACCAGGCATATCGGCCTCATCACCACCGCCTCGAGCTCCTACAGCGAGCCCTACAATGTCGCCCGCATGTTTGCCTCGCTCGACCATATCAGCAAGGGCAGGGCGTCTTGGAATGTGGTGACGTCGGCCATGGACGAGGAGGCCCGCAATTTCGGCCGCGACGGCAATATCGAGCACGCCTTTCGCTATGAGCGCGCCACCGAATTCCTCGATATCGTCAAGGCACTGTGGGACAGCTGGGAAGACGAAGCCCTGCTTATCGACAAGGCATCGGGCTATTTCGCCGATCCCGACAAGGTCCATGCGATCAACCACAAGGGCCCGCACTTCAAGGTGCGCGGACCGCTCAATGTCTCGCGCCCGCCGCAGGGCCATCCGCTGATCGTCCAGGCCGGCTCGTCCGAAGACGGCAAGAATTTCGCTACCGCGCATGCCGATGCGCACTTTGCCATCTACAGCACCAAGGAAGACGGCATCAAATATAGGCAGGACATCAACGAGCGCCTCGCCCGTTACGGCCGCAAGCCCGAGAGCTTCAAGATCCTGCCGGGCATCCTGCCGATCGTCGCAGCTTCCGAAGCGGAGGGACGCGAGCGGCAGGAGTATCTGCAGAGCTTGCTTCCCGATCGGGTCGGCATCGACCTTCTCTCGAGCTGGAGCGGCGTCGATCTCTCCGTATATCCGCCGGACGGCCCGCTGCCGCCGCTGCCGGACGAGAGCACCTTCAATGGCGGCCGCACCTCGCTCAATCGCGTCAAGGAATGGTCGAAGCAGAACCTCACTCTGCGCGAGATCGCTCGCAAGCTCGCCAACAGCGGTTCGGTGCCGACCGTCGTCGGCACACCGAACCAGATCGCCGATCAGCTGCAGGACTGGTTCGAGGCAGGTGCCGCCGACGGCTTCAACCTGATGTTCCCGCTGCTCCCGGAGGATTGGGTGAATTTTGCCGAGCAGGTCGTGCCGGAACTGCAGCGCCGCGGCGTATTCCCCACCGAATATGCGCCGGGGACGCTGCGTGATCGTTTCGGCCTGGCTCGGCCGGCCAACCGCTTCGCCGAACAGCGCGACAATGTGCGCGCCGTATCCTGACTTGGGGCAACTGATATGACCGCAGCGCCAAAACTTCAGCCCCGCGAAGCCACGGCTCCGCAGCTCATCAATGTTCTGCACAGCCCCAAGCGCATTCGGGTCAAATTCGCCGGCCGCACCATCGCCGACAGCCGCAACGTCCTGGTGCTGCGCTCCAACCATTTTCTGCCGATCTATTTCTTCCCGGCCTCCTCGGTGGACCGCTCGCTCTTGAAGCCGTCCGAGCATCGCCAGCCGCATCCAGTCGGCGGCGAAACCACCTATTGGGACCTGGAGACGGGATCGAAAGCTTCTCCCAATGCGGCCTGGTCGTTTGTCGCGCCGCAGGATGAAAGCCTGTCGCCACTGGCCGGCCGCATCGCCTTCACCTGGAAAGCGGTCGACCAATGGTTCGAGGAGGAGGAAGAAGTCTTCGTCCACGCCCGCGACCCATACGCCCGCATCGACGCTCTGCAGAGTTCAAGCCATGTCCAGATCTGGTTCGACGGCGAAGTGATCGCCGACAGCCATCGCCCGGTGCTGCTGTTCGAAACGCATCTGCCGACGCGTTTCTATTTGCATCCGGACGATGTCAGGCTCGACCGTCTGGTCGACTCGGACAGCACGACGCGCTGTCCCTACAAAGGCATCGCCTCCTACTGGTCGGGCCGGCGCGCCGACGGCTCGGTGAGCCCCGATGTCGCCTGGAGCTACCGCGATCCCATTGCCGAAATGCCCAAGATCAGGGGCCTCATCGCCTTTTACCCGCAAGCCGTCGACCGCATCCATCTCGACGGCGAACCAGTCGCTTAAGCCATTCAACAGTCATTTCAGACAGGGGTTCCAGAATGACCAAACGCAACGACATCAATACGCTTCGCAATCTGTCCGGCGACATCTGGAACGTCGCCGTCGATGAGCACCAGGCCGGCTTCCTCAAGCGCCGCGATCTGCTGAAATACGCAGCCTTGATCGGCCTCACCGGCTTTGCCGCCTCGCAGGGACTTGCTGGTTTCGGCACGGCGCGCGCTGCCGGCGCCGGCGGCACGGTCCGCGTTGGGCTCGGACAGCCGACCAAGGCGATCGATCCCGTCTCCATCACCGATCCGGCCAGCATCGGCGTCATCAGCCAGGTCGGCGAATATCTCATCCTCGACGATCCCAAGGACGGTCTGCAGCCCAAGCTCGCTCTGTCGTGGGAGGCCGACGAGACCGCCAGCCGATGGACCTTCAAATTGCGGCCGGGCGTGAAATTCCACGACGGCCGCACCGTCACCGCCAAGGATGTGGTGGCGAGCTTCGAGCGGCTGGTCGATCCGGCCAGCGGTTCGTCCGCTTTGTCTGCCTATAAGGGCATCCTGTCCAAGGGCGGCGCCAAGGTCGTCGACGACCAGACAGTCGCCTTCGATCTCGACGGGCCCAACAGCAACTTCCCCTTCTATGTCTCGTCCGACGTCTACAATGCCGTCATCCTGCCGGCCGATTATGCCGGCGATTTCGAGAAGAATTTCAACGGCACCGGCCCGTTCAAGCTCGAATCCTTCCGCCCCAAGCAGGGCGCCAGCTTCGTGCGCAACCCTGACTATTGGGGCGACAAGGCGCTGCCCGACCGCGTCGAAATCAAGTTCTTCGACGACGAGCAGGCGCAGGTGCTGGCGCTGCAGGCCGGCCAGCTCGACGTCATCCCGAGCACGACCCGGCTGGAATTGGCGATCGAGGGCAATCCCAACTTCAAGCTGCTCAGCGTGCAGGCAAGCTCGCATGACGAGGTGCATCTGCGGACCGACCAGGCGCCGTTCACCGACAAGCGCATCCGCCGCGCACTGGCGCTCACCATCGATCGCGAGGCGGTGGTCAAGGGCTTGCTCAAGGGCCGCGCCATTGTCGGCAACGACACGCCGTTTGCGCCGATCTTCCCCTCGGCGGATCCGTCGGTGCCGCAGCGCAAGCAGGACATCGCCGAGGCCAAGCGCCTGCTTGGCGAGGCCGGCGTGCCGAACGGCTTCCCGGTGACGCTGACCACCGAACGCGCCTATGACATTCCCGACTATGCGGTGCTGATCCAGAACTTCGCCAAGAAGGCCGGCATCGACATCAAGCTCAACGTGCTGCCGCAGGACGCCTATTATGGCTCGGCGAAATTCGGCTCGTCGCCATGGCTCGATTCCAATCTCGGCATCACCGATTTCGGCCATCGCGGCACGCCCGACATCTTCCTCAACGCGACGCTGAAGAGTTCGGGCGCCTGGAATGCGGCGCATTTCAACAACCCGGCCTATGACGGGTTGCTGCTCGAATACGGCAAGGCCCGCGACCTTCAGGCGCAACGCCTTGCAGCGGGCAAGATCCAGACCTTGCTGCTGGACGAGACGCCGCTGATCATCAGCTACTTCTCGCAATACAGCCGCATCGTCTCGTCGAAGGTCGAGGGCGTCCGCTTCACGGCGATCTCGCATCTGCTCCTCGACCGCGTGACGTTCGCCCAGGCATGATTGCGAGACGTCCAGCCACTCCGGGCACTAAAATCCGATGCTGACCGGCCGCACTGTGTCGGTGCGGGCAGCCTCGCTTCTGCTCACGCTGTGGCTGGTCAGCATGCTGGTGTTCTTCGCCGGGCAGGTTCTGCCCGGCGATGTCGGTCGCCTCATGCTCGGGCCGTTCGCCGATGCCGAGGCCGTCGCGGCGCTGAACAGGCAGCTCGGCGCCGACCAGCCGGTGCTCGTGCAATACTGGCACTGGTTCAGCAGCGTGCTGTCAGGCGACTTCGGCACCTCCCTGTCGCTGCGTCTGCCGGTGGCGCCCTTCGTTCTGGAAAGCTTCAAGCGCTCGGCGGCCCTTGCCGGAATTATCCTCGTCTTTCTGCTGCCGCTGGGCATCGGCGCCGGCATCGTCGCCGGTCTCAACCAGGGCCGCTTTATCGACCGCCTGATCGTACTCGCCGGCGTGTCCTTCGGCATCGTCCCGGACTTCGTCTCCGGCCTGCTGTTGCTCATCGTCTTCGGCCTGTGGCTGAACTGGTTCCCGATCACTGGCGCTGCTCCCGATGGCGCCGGGCTGTGGGTCAGTGGCTATTATCTGATCCTGCCGGCGCTGCCGCTGGTGCTGAACCTTGCCGGCTACATCACCCGCATGACGCGGGCCGGCGTGATCGAGGCGCTGGCCGCCGACTATACGCGCACCGCCGTCCTGAAAGGCCTCGAGCGTCGCGAAATCCTCATCCGGCACGTGCTGCGCAATGCGCTGACGCCGACCATCGCCGTGCTCGCGACCCAGACCGGTTACATGCTGGGTGGTCTGGTGGTCATCGAAGCCCTGTTCGGCATACAGGGCCTCGGCAACCTTGTCCTCAACGCCGCCAAGGCGCGAGATTTCCCGATGCTCGAAGCCGGCGTGCTGGTCATGGCGACCATCTTCGTGCTGTCGGCCGCGGCAGGCGATCTCGTGAATGCCTTGCTCGATCCGCGGCAGCGCCGCCGTGTCTCGCCATGATGGAACTGATGGAATTGCCGGAGCGCCGTACGCTGCGCTGGCGGGCAGCAAGTCGCATCCGCGAGACTGTTTCGCAGCTGCCGCCCTCGGTCATCATCGGCTCGCTGATCCTGCTGTTCTGGGTCGGCTGTGCCGTGTTCGGCAGCCTGTTTGTGCCCTACGATCCCTATGCCGAGGATTTCCTCGTCATGCTGGCGCCGCCCGACGCGGCGCACTGGTTCGGCACCGACCAACTTGGCCGCGACGTGCTGTCGCGCATCGCCGTCGGCTCGCGTGACATCCTGCTGGTCGCGCCGGCAGCAACACTGCTCGGCGTTGCCGCCGGCAGCGTGCTTGGCCTCGTGCTCGGCTATTTCGACGGGCTGATCGACGCCATCGGCGCCAGGCTGCTCGACACACTGATGGCCTTTCCCTTCATCGTCCTCGTCACCATGGCGCTGGTCGCGCTTGGGCCATCGAACCTCACCGTCATCCTTGTGATCGGCATCGCCTATGCCCCGCTGGTGGCACGGACGGTGCGTGCCGCCGTGCGCGAGCAGCGCGAACGCGACTATGTCAGCGCCGCTCGTCTCGGCGGCGAGAGCGCTCTTTCCATCATGTTCCTCGAGATCCTGCCTAATGTCAGGGAAACCATCCTCATCGAGCTGGTCACAAGGCTTGGCTACGCCTTCTTTTCGATCGCCACGCTGAGCTTCCTCGGCCTCGGCATCCAGCCTCCCTCAGCCGATTGGGGACTGGCGGTCGCCGACGGCTACGGCTTCCTGACCGGCGGCAAATGGTGGGTGGTGATCTTCAACTCGGCGGCCATCGTCTCGCTGGTCATGGCCACTAATCTGATCGCGCAAGGCATGGGCGCCTTCGAAAACAGCGACCGGTGAAGATCGGCGCTCACCAAAGCTGACGCGCAATTCAGGACCGTGCGCTAAAATCGCTCCTTGTGATTCGGCCCGGATAGGGCATCAGAACAAGGAACGGCATGAGCAAGGCTCTCTCCACATTCGCACTGGTCGCGGTGTTCACCGCATTGCTCATGGCGCTCAGCCTGGCGGTTGCCCGGCACGGCTATCCCTATGGCGCGATCGGGGTCCGGCGGCTGGACGGCATCGCCGATGCTGGCTCGTTCCTGCCGCTCGCCGCCGTCTATTTCTTCAGCGCCATGCTGATGATGATCCTGCCGATCCGCGCCGCCGGCATCGTGCTCACCCATGCGGCGGACGCGCTGTTCTGGGCGGTAATCGCCTTGTTCGCGACCATTGTCGGCTGCCTCGTCGCCCGCTGGGCCTTCGGCCAGAGCAGTGTGTTATGGGCGCTGCTCAACTGGCGCTTTCTGTTTGCCGCGGCAATCGTCGGCTGTCATTTCACCATGAACGAGCTGCGCCGTAACATCCTGCTCAGAAGCCTGTTCTTCGTCATCTTCGCCGCGGCAACGCTGGCTTGCCTGTTCTGGACTTTTCCGAGCTGACAGCGGCCTGCTTCATATCGTCCGTTTTGAGGTCGCGGCTTTCACAGCAGCGCGCCATCGGCTATCCAGTCCGCAGCTAGACTTCAGGCCTCACAGTGTCGTCATTTGTCTGATAAATGATTCAGGCATACGGCACCGCCAGCGAACCATTACAAGGAAGACTGCGACATGACCCTGTTTCGTAAAAATCTGATCGACGGCGAGTGGGTGGGCGAAGCCGGCTCGCGCAACATCAATCCCTCGAACACGGGGGATGTCGTTGGCGAATATGCCTCGGCCGGTGCCGAACAGGCCAAGCAGGCCATCGCGGCGGCCAAGGCTGCTTTCCCGGCCTGGTCGCGTTCGGCGCCGCTGGTTCGCCATGCCGTGCTGAAAAAGGCGTCGGACGAGATCATGGCGCGCAAGGAAGAGATCGGCCGCGCCCTGTCGCGCGAAGAGGGCAAGACGCTGGCCGAGGGCATTGGCGAGACCATCCGCGCCGCCCAGATCTTCGACTTCTTCGCCGGCGAGACGCTGCGCCTGTCGGGTGAATTGGTGCCCAGCGTGCGCCCGGGCGTCGGCGTCGAGATCACCCGCGAAGCCGTCGGCGTGGTAGGCATCATCACCCCGTGGAATTTCCCGATCGCCATCCCCACCTGGAAGATCGCGCCGGCGTTGGCCCACGGCAACACCATCGTCTTCAAGCCGGCCGAATTGGTGCCGGAGAGCGCCTGGACCATTGTCGACATCCTGCACCGCGCCGGCCTGCCGAAAGGCGTGCTCAATTTGGTCATGGGCAAGGGCTCGGTGGTCGGCCAGGCCATGCTTGACAGCCCCGACCTCAACGCCATCACCTTCACCGGCTCGGTCGGCACCGGCAAACGCGTCGCCGCCGCAAGCGTCGAGCATATGCGCAAGTTCCAGCTCGAAATGGGCGGCAAGAACCCGATGGTCGTGCTTGATGACGCCGACCTCGCCACGGCGGTCGAATGCGCCATCAACGGCGCCTATTTCTCGACCGGCCAGCGTTGCACGGCCTCTTCTCGCCTGGTGGTGACCGAGGGCATTCACGACCGCTTCGTCGCCGCGCTCAAGGAGCGCCTGGAAAAGCTCGTCATCGGCGATGCGCTCGACACCAAGACCCAGATAGGACCGGTCGTCGATGCGAGCCAGCTCAAGCAGGACGAGGACTACATCGCCATCGGCAGCAAGGAAGGCGCCAACCTCGCTTTCGGCGGCGAGCGGCTCGATCGCGAAACGCCCGGCTTCTATCTCAGGCCGGCACTGTTCACCGAGAGCACCAACGCCATGCGCATTTCGCGCGAAGAAATCTTCGGGCCGGTCGCCAATGTCATCCGTGTCAAGGATTATGACGAGGCGCTGGCGGTTGCCAATGACACCCCCTTCGGCCTGACGTCCGGCATCTGCACCTCGAGCCTCAAGCATGCCACGCATTTCCGGCGCAACTCCGAAGCCGGCATGGTGATGGTCAATCTGCCGACGGCGGGCGTCGATTTCCACGTCCCGTTCGGTGGTCGCAAGGGCTCGAGCTACGGCCCGCGCGAGCAGGGCCGCTATGCCGCGGAGTTCTACACCACGGTAAAGACGGCCTATACATTTGCCGGCTGATCGCGGGGGAACCGATGACGGCGGCGAAAGAGGACCTGACCTGGCTCAACCCGCCGCCGCATCATGTTGTCGGCGACGACACGGTGCATGTGCGCACCGGCAAGGAAACCGACTTCTGGCGCGAAACCTTTTACGGTTTCTGGCGTGACAATGGCCATTTCCTGTATCGGCTGGTCGAGGGTGACTTCAGCGCCGAAGTCACCGTCAAGGGCGACTACAAGGTGCTCTACGACCAGGCCGGGCTGATGCTGCGGCTGAGCGAAACGCACTGGATCAAGGCCGGCATCGAATACACCGACGGGCTGGCGTATTTCTCTGTCGTCGTCACCAACGACACCTCCGATTGGTCCCTTGTAGCCATCGCGGCCGGCCCCGACGGCGTCCGCATCCGCCTGACCCGCCACGCCGAGGCGATCCGCGTCCAGTATCTGGACTCCACCGATAGTCACTGGAAGCCGGTGCGGCTGGCCTATTTCCCGGTCTCGAAATCCGTCGATGTCGGCATGATGTGCTGCTCGCCGCAGCGCGAGGGTTTCGAAGTCACCTTTTCGGGCTTTACGGTCCGCCCGCCGATTTCCAGGCAGTTGCACGACTGAGGGCGATACCTAGCCGTCCGCGCGGTGCTGGAAGAACTGTAAAAACAGTTCTCTTTCGGTGGTGATGTCGAGCTTCTCATAGATGCGGCGGCGGTGGTTCTTCACCGTGCCAACGGTGATGCCGAGCCGCTCGGCGATGTTGGCGGTCGGGTGACCCGCGAGGATCAGCTGCACCAGTTCGCGCTCGCGCAAGGAAAGCTCCGGCCACAGGCTCGCAGGAATAGTCGGCTCTTGCCGGGGCGAGGCGCCGGGGCCGGTCGGCGCCGATGTGCGGGAGAATTCCGTCCCCCGCGCCTCAATGTCGAGTGCATGCAGCGCCTCGAACACCGGCAGCCGCTCGTCCAGCAGGGCGATCTCGCTCTCCTTGAAGGTGGAGGTCGAGCGGTCGAGGAAGATGCCGAGGCACCAGTCGCCGCCATCGGCCAGCATGATGCCGACCTCGTCGCAGATTTCCGACTGCGCCAGGAAGCCCGCTATGTACTGGCCGCGCTTGGCCTCGTCGTCGGCAAGCCGCTTCAGCGGCAGGATGCCCAGCCGGCGTTCACGCCGCCACGAGGCATAGAACGGGTCGAAGACGTAGTAATTGTCGAGATAGCGCCGGACCATCTCGTCGGAGAAGCGCCGGTGCTTGATGAATTCCGGCGTCTGCGTCGCCGAATATCGGGTCACGGTGACGAGATCGTGCTCGATATCGGCGCCGATCAGGTCAATCAGGCAGTCGACATGCCTGTCCGTACCGGTGGCGGCAATCGCCCTGGCGAGCGGCCCCCAGATATTGCCCATGCGCATGCCCTTTTCTCGGCGATCCCGGTCCGGCGGACATTGTGTCTTTTGGCATATGGCGCAAGGCCGCCCAAGGAATCTAGCTTGAGCCATCCTACAGCAATCCTGAGGCGACCGTGACCCAACCCAACCTCACCAGCCCCATCGTCGGCAATCCAATCGTCATCGGCATCGACGCCGGCGGCACCATGACCGACACGATCCTTGTCGACCAGGACGGCCACTTCAAGATCGGCAAGTCGGCAACCACGCCGAAGAACGAGGCCGAAGGCTTCCTCGCATCGGCCGAAGACGCGGCCGACGCCTGGGGCATCTCGCTGGAGCAGCTGTTCTCCGGCGTCAACGTCGTGCTCTATTCCGGCACCGGCATGCTCAATACACTGTTGTCGCGCACCGGGCGCCGGCTTGGCCTGATCACCACCAAGGGTCTGGAAGACATGATCCTGATGGGTCGCGGCCTGCAGGCCTGGGCCGACTATTCCTATGCCGACCGGCTGCATGCGGTGACCCACCATCATCCCGATCCGCTGGTGCCGCGCCGTCGCACCCATGGCGTCACCGAGCGCATCGACCAGTTCGGCGACATCGTGCTGCCGCTCTACGACCATGAGGTCTCGGCTGCGGCCAAAAAGCTGATCGCCGACAAGGTCGAAGCGATCTGCATCATGACCATCTTCTCGCACGTCAATCCGGTGCACGAAAAGCGCATCGCCGAGATCTGCCGCGAGGAGGTGCTGAAAGCCGGCGCCGACATCCTCATCTACACCAGCCACGAGGTCCGCCCGGTCATCCGCGAACAGTCGCGGCTGAACTCGGTGCTGATCGAAGCCTACGCGACGTCGCGCGGCCGCAAGCAGCTCAAGAGCATCGAGGACGTTTCGAAAAAATACGGCTTCAAATACGGCGTGCAGACGCTGCTGTCCTTTGGCGGCCTGACCTCGATCAACCATCCGCGCCTGCACGAAACCATGATTTCCGGCCCGATCGGCGGTATTCTCGGCGCGGCCTATGTCGGCAAGCTCATCGGCAACGACTCCCTGATCTGCTCGGACATGGGCGGCACCTCCTTCGACATGGGCGTCATTTCGCGCGGCCAGACGCGGATCGAGAACGAGCCGCTGATGGACCGTTTCAAGCTCAACGTGCCGACGCTGCATCTCGACACGATCGGCGCCGGCGCCGGCATGATCCTCAAGGTCGACCCGCTGACCAAGAAAGTCTCGCTCGGGCCGGAAAGCGCCGGTTCCGACCCCGGCCCCATCTGCTTCGCCAAGGGCGGCACTGAACCCACCATCGCCGATTGCGACGCCATACTAGGCCGCCTCAACCCGTATTATTTCCTCGGCGGCAAGGTCGTCTTGCAGGTCGAGAAGGCGCGCAAAGCGTTTGAGGAAAAATGCTCCAGCATCCTTGGCGTCGGTGTCGAGGAGGCTGCCGAAGGCATGATCGACATGCTGGAAGCCGATGCCAACAACGCGCTGCGCCGGGTCATCTCCGGCCAGGGCATCCATCCCTCGGAATTCACGCTGCTGTCCTATGGCGGCTCGGGTCCGCTGCATCTGGCCGGCTGCTCCAGGGGCATCGGCTTCAAGGACATCATCACCTTCCAGTTTGCCGCCGCCTTCTCGGCCTTCGGCTGCACCACCGCCGATTTCATGCGTCGGCATTCGGTCTCGACGCAGCACGACATCGGCGCCCGCGCAAGCGATGACGAGCTGCTCGCTTTCGGCAAGAAGGTCACCGACGTCTGGAATGATCTCACCAAGGCGGCGGTCGACGAGATGATCAGCGACGGCCATATCAGAGACAAGATCAAGACCGTGCCGTTCCTGATGATGCGCTACACCGGCCAGCTCGAGGATGTCGAGGTCATGGCACCGCTTGCCGAGGTCAATTCGGCTGACGACATGCGTAGGGTCATCGACGAGTTCGAGGCGGTCTACGCCAAGGTCAACCATCGCATTTCGCGCTATGGCGAAGCCGGCTTCACCATCACCGAGCTCGGATTGATCGCCACCGCCGACAAGGTCAAGCCGGTGCTCTTGAAGCGCCCGCTCGGCAAGTCGGCCCCGGCAGCAGCGCACAAGGGCGTGCGCGAGGCCTATATCGGGGGACGCTGGCACAAGGCCAATCTCTACGAGATGGACCTACTGCAGCCCGGCCATGAGGTGATCGGTCCGGCCATCATTGAACATCCCGCCACCACGCTCGTTGTTCATCCGCAGGACCGTGTCCACGTGGATGAGTGGACGCTGCTGCATTACACTCATTCTTGAAAGGGCACCGCCATGTTGGACAGACCTGCCTCGGCCCTGCGCCTTCGCGAACGGCTGCTCGATTCAGAACGGCTGATGGAAGAGACCGGCTGCTATGACGGCATCACCGAGCTCACGCTACGCAACCAGGACCCGCTGAAATTCGAGACGCTGCACACCAAGCTGCGCGCCTATTGCGTCTCGGCCCGCGAAATGGCCCGCCGCATCTCGGCCTCGCCCGGCGTGCGCGAAGTCGGCGAAATGGTGGTGGCGATCTATACGCCCGAGGGCGATGCGATCGCGCTGTCCAACGGCATCATGGTCCACGTCCACACGATGAGCCGCTTCATCAAATGGATGATCAAGAACAATTACGAGGAAAACCCGAAGATCCGCGAAGGCGACATCTTTGCCAACAACGATGCCTTCATCGGCACCGTGCAGGTGCCCGACGTCATGGACGTGGTGCCGATCTTCCATCAAGGCACGCTGGTCGGCTGGGCCGGTGCGGTCTGCCACGAGCTCGAAGCCGGCGGCATCACGCCCGGCGGCGACGTCTGCTTGGCGCAGGAGCGCTTCACCGAAGGCCTGTTCGTCTGCGCCGAGAAGATCGGCGAGAATGACGAGATCCGCCGCGACTACGTCATCCGCTGCGAGCGCAATCTACGCATGCCGATCTACTGGGTGCTCGACGAGAAGGCCAAGGTCGCCTCCTGCATCGACATGCGCGAAAGCGTCAAGCAGCTGATCTCCGAGATCGGCCTCGACTACTGGATGAAGGTGTCGAAGGAGTTCATCGAGGAGGGCCGTCGCGCCCAGCTCGCCCGCACCCGCCAGCTCACCGTGCCCGGCATTTATCGTGGCCACACCTTCTACGGCCATGTCACGGCGGGCAAGCCCGGCTTCCAGCTGCTTGGCGATCCCGACTGGCTCTACAACATCCCGATCGAGATGGAGATCACCACCGACGGCAAGATCACCATGGACTTCGAGGGCACGCAACCCTGGGGCTACCATTCGATGAACTGCACGCCGGCCGGCATGGATGGCGGCATGTTCGTCACCTTGACCCAGCACATGAATTTCGAGGGCCTGGTCAATGACGGCGCCTGGATGGCGACCGAGCTGAAGCTGCCGCACGGCACCTGGACCAACCCCGACAATGAGATGGTGGCGACCGCCACATCCTGGGCGCTGCTGCTGCCGGCCTATGGCGTGTTCCAGCGCCTTTTGTCGCGCGGCTTCGTCGCGCGCGGCTTCGTCGAGGAGGCCTTCGTTGGCCAGGTCAACAGCCCGATGATCGAGATGGGCGGCGAAAGCCAGTACGGTACGCCGTTCGGCATGGCGCATTTCGAATGCGCCGCCGCCGGCTCCGGCGCGCTGGCCATCGCCGATGGCCTCGACACCGCCTATGTCGGCTGGAATCCGGAATCCGACATGGGCAACATCGAGGTCTGGGAACAATCGATGCCGATGGTCTATATCGGCCGCTCGATCGTCCCCAATTCAGGGGGCGCCGGCAAATATCGCGGCGGCTGTTCCTTCGTCTCGACCTGGCTGATCAACAAGACCTCGCACCTGCGACTGCACACCTCGGAACACTCCTCGCGGGTATTCGACAATGGCGGCATGTGTGGCGGCTATCCCGCGCCGACCTGCCAGAAGCATCGCGCGGTACGCAATTCCAACATCCATGAACTGGCGGCAAAAGGCGAACCGCTCGCGCATGCCCCAGGTATCGATCCGCATGTCTCCGACTACGAGAAGAACATCGGCGGCGACCATGCCGTGGTCGAAGGCCCCTACATCACCTCGCCGCACAAGTCGGGGGACATCTTCAGCCATTCCTACAATGGTGGCGGCGGTTACGGCGACGTGCTGGAGCGCGATCCGGTCAAGACCGCCTGGGATGTCGAGAACGGTTTTCTCACCCGCCAGGCGGCGATCCAGATTTTCGGCATCGTGCTGAAGGACGACGCCGAGGGTTATCCGGTTGCCGATATCGACGCCACCGTCGAACGTCGTGCCGCCATGCGCAGAGAGCGTCTGGCCAAGGCGATCCCGGTTTCGGACTGGATCGCTGCCGAACGCGGCCGTGTCGAGAAGGCCGACTTCGCGCCCGAGGTGAAGAAAATGTATGCCAGCGCGATCAAGCTGTCGTCGCGCTTCACCAGGGATTTCAGCGATTTCTGGACCGTCGACGCCAGATCGATCTTCATGCCGGGAGCAAAGCCATGACCTCGTACAGCAAGGAAGTCCTCGGCGATCTCTCAGCCGGCAAGCTCCCCTGGCCTCAGACAAAGCGCATCATGAGCGCCTACAAGGACGACGACCGCTTCTTCAAGATGCTCGCCGTCTATCAGGACCGTGTCACCTGGAAGGACCCGATCCTGCTGCCGGTCTCGGATCACCTGTTCATCTGCCAGAGCGGCGACGAGCGCATCACCCGTTGCGAATGCGGCCAGTCCTTCGGCGACTACCGCAAGAACTGGAAGCTCAAGGCTGCGATCAACGTGCGAAACACCGAGGAAGCGCTGCGCGAGATCTATCCCAACAGCGATATCCCCGATCCGCAATGGATGGAAATCCGCGAATTCATCTGTCCGGAATGCGGCACCATGCACGAGGTCGAGGCGGCGGCACCCGGCTATCCGATCGTGCATGATTTCGAACCCGATCTCGAAGGCTTCTATCGCGAGTGGCTGGGCAAACCGCTCTAGCGAAACTCGATGTTACGGCCGCGTTGCCGGCAAGGTAGCGCTCCTAGCCGGCGACGGACTATGAATAAACGCATCGTACGTCGCATCGGAGACTGCCCACCATGACAGACCTTTCCGGCCGCAGCGCCATCGTCACCGGCGGGTTTTCCGGCATGGGTTTCGCCATTGCTACGGCCCTGGCGCAAGCCGGCGCCAATGTCGCCGTCGGCTCCTACATCGCGCCCGCCGGCGCCGACAGATCCGACGCCGCCTACTATCCCGGCGCCGATGAACTCGAGCGCGTGCGGTTGGCCCTGTCGGCACACGGCACCAGGGTTTGTGCCGCCCATCTCGATGTCCGCGACAGCGAGGTGACCAACCGGTTTGCAGCCGACGCGCAGGCCGCCATCGGCCCGGCCGACATACTGGTCAATGCTGCGGGCACCACCGCCGAACAGCCGGTCTGCGGCCATTCCGACGCGCTGTGGGACAAGATCGTCGACACCAATCTCAGCGGAGCGTTCCGCGTCACCCGAGCTGTGCTGCCCGGCATGATCGAGCGCGGCTGGGGCCGTATCGTCAACATCGGCTCGACGGCGGCTTCCGTCGGCTGGAAGGACAACCCGGCCTACTGCGCCTCGAAGGCCGGGCTGCTCGGCCTTACCCGCTGCGTGGCGCTGGAAGGCGCCGCGCACGGTGTCACCTGCGTCATGATCAGCCCGACCTGGGTCGAGACCGAACTGATGCGCCGCAACGTGGCGCAGGTCGTCGAGCGTGAGGGCAAGGGCAGAACCGCCGAGGAAGCGATGGCCGAGATCGCCAAGGGCAATCCCCAGCAGCGCATGCTGCAGCCGCAGGAAATCGCGGCTCTAGCCGTGTTCCTGTGCTCGGATCTGGCCAAGGGCATCACCATGGAAAACATCCAGATCACCGGCGGGGCGCTGTGGTAGCGGCCACAGCTTGTATTTTCGAACGAGCGAGCCGCATTAACGCCATTTGTCGGTTGCATGGTCGTTTTGGCCCTGCCTGCGGCAACTTTACCCCTCGCGGCAAATTTACCATTGAGTGACAGGCATAGAGGTTATATTGTGCACTGCACAATGGATGCCCGCTGATAGGGGTCCGGCAAGGGCAGGTTCCGGCGATCGCGCATGCAAGGGCGGACCTGACGCAGAAAAGCCGACCATGGGCGCTTCAGCCCAGCCGAAAGGCGGCAGCATGAGAAATCCGGTACGGATATGAAGATCCCGAAATCCATTCTGATCGATCCGGACAACAACAAGGTCTATGCCGCCTTCGCCGTTGCGGTGTCGGTCTTTGCCTTCGCCTACTCCACCAATTTCGGCCAGATCCTGATCCTCGCCTACTATCTGGTATGGCTGCCGCTGCTGTTCGTCGATTACCGGCGTTTCGCCCGCGATCTCTCCAGCGCCTGGCTGCCGCTGCTGTTTGCGGCCTATGTCTGCCTGTCGCTGTTCTGGTCGCAAGCGGCCGGCACCAGCGCGCGGGCGGGGCTGCAATATTTCTCCCACATGCTGTGCGCCTACATCGCGGCGCGCACCATCAGCACGCGCACGCTGGTGCTGGGCTCGCTGATCGGCATCTTCATCGTGCTGCTGTATTCGCTGAAGGTTGGCGCCTATGCGCTCGACACTATCGACGGCACCACCAATTTCGTCGGCGCCTTCGGCTCCAAGAACCAGATCGGCTTCTTCGCCTCGCTCGGCATCTTCTTCTGCTTCGCTTTTCTGGCCTTCTACCGGCGCAACTGGATGAGCTTCGTCTGGACCGCGCCGATCATCCTGCTGTCGGTCTATATGCTTGCGATCGCCCACTCGGCGACGTCGGTCGCTTCGCTTCCGGCGGTGATCGGTGTCGTTGCCTTGCTTGCCATGAGCAAGGTTCTGTCACGCCGCTACCGCCGCGTGCTGTTCGTCGTCGGCGCTACCGCGCTGGTCGGCGGTGTGATGGCTGCGCTGAACCTTGGCCTGCTCGATGTCGTGCTCGGCATCTTCGGCAAGGATTCGACGCTGACCGGCCGCACCTATCTCTGGGAACAGGGCTGGGCCGCCGCGCAGCAGCGTCCGGTGCTCGGTTATGGCTATGCCGCCTACTGGATCCAGGGTTTTGCCGATCCGGAACGGCTCTGGGCCGAGTTCTACATCTCCACCCGCACCGGCTTCCATTTCCACAACACCTATATCGAGACGCTGGTCGAGCTCGGCTTCATCGGCGTGACGATGCTGGCGCTGATCATCCTGCGCTCCTTCTGGGGCCATGTTTCGAAGGTGGTGTTCGGTGACTGGAGCGCCGATTCGGTGGTGCTCGCCGGCGCGGTCGGCATGATGCTGATCCGCTCCTTCTTCGAGGTCGAGATCCTCGGCCCCTATTTCATGGCCTCGTTCATCGTCTATTACGGCCTGTTCAAGCTGCGCCCGGTGCCGCTCGCCAGGGCAAGGCGGGCCTATGTTCCGGTGCCGGACGAGAACACCGCCAACGGCCGCATGCCGGCGCGCGTCTGACTTGCTTATCTCAGGCGACGGCGCGCTTGCGCAGCATCAGCCGCTGCAGGAAGCGGCGCAACGGCTCGTCATAGAGGCGCGTGGCGATGTCGGCGATGACGATGACGGAAACCGCCATGACGATTCCGAACCAGGGATGATGCGCGAACGGGTCGATCGCTGCGGCCTTGCCCGCCCCGGCGATGATCATCAGCAGCGGCGTGTGGATGATGTAGATTGGGTAGGAAATCCGCCCCAGCCAGCCATAGAGGCCTGACAGGCGCGGCGCCGTCGGCGCAATAGTGCCGACCACCACCAGCGCCGGGAAAACAAAGACGACGCAGGCGAGATCGTAGGCGACGCGCGCGCCGCCGGCCGGCGCGATGGCAAAGACGACGAGCGTCAGTGCGATCGCGGCCTCTATCCACCAGCCGCGCCGCAGAAAGCCGAGCCCGCTTTGATAGCGTGTCATGGACCGGCAAAGCAGCACGCCCAGGAAGAACGAGAAACAGACGCGCGGCAGGCCGCTGATGATGGTCGATCCGGTCATGCCGAAGTCGAGGGTGCCGGCAATGATAGAGACGACCACCAGCAACACCAGGCTGACGGCGATGAGCGTGCTCAGCACGCGTTTCGTCAGCAGGAAGAAGAAGGCGACATAGGCCATGTTGACGATCAGCTCGAAGAACAGCGACCACGACGCGGGGTTGAGCGGAAAGATCGTGCGATAGGCGTCGCTGACCAGCGGGATGAAGAACATGCCGGTCGTCAGCATGGTGCCGATCTCGGAGATCGGCATGTATTCCGCCGGAATCAGCCGGTTCTTGACGATGAGATAGAAGAAACCGAGCAGCGTGCCGGCGAGGTAGAGCGGGTAGAGGCGGATCAGGCGGATCGCCACGAACGTGCCGAAGCCCATGCCGTTTTCGATCTTGCGGTCATAGGCATGCGCGATGACGAAGCCGCTGAGCAGGAAGAACAGGTCGACCGCCAGATAGCTCGACGGCAGCACCTTGCCGGGGGCCAGGAACGGCGAGAAGTGGTAGAGCATGACGCTGATCGCCGCGACGCCGCGGATGGCATCGAGATTGAGGTAGACGTGGCGCGGTGCGGCGGGCTGCATGGAATGCCTTCAAGCGGTCGAAAAACGGAAGTTCCCGCCCGCACCCTGGCGCGAACGAGCCGAACTGGTTCTCCCGCCCCTCCGTCGTTCCGGTCTAGCTGAGCGAGACAGGAACTTACTGGCTGGCCGTCGGCGCCAGCTTCACCTTGATGACGTCGCCCGGCAGCACCGGCGTATCTTCCTTGGCGTCGATCTCGCTGGTCTTGCCGTCGGTCACGCGCACCAGCGAATAGATGAGCGCCGGCTCTTCATTGTTGTTTGTGATGGCGGCGGTCGTGGCCGGGTCCGATGCCTGGGCCATCAGGCCCTGTTGCATGTTGACCCTGAGTGCAGCTTCGTTGAGGTCTGCTTCGACCTGCTGCCGGTCGGCGGCAAGTCTCGAGTTCAACGTGTTCTGGGCATCGATGGCATCCTGCGTCGCCTTGCTGACCGACTGCTTGGCGGTGAGGATCGCCGTCTCATAGTCCAGGATCTTGCCCTGCAGATCGGTGACCGACTGTTGCGAGGAAAGCAGGCGTGCGTTGGCGACCAGGCCCTTTTGCGCCAGCGGACCGATACTGTCCGCCTGCTGCTGCGCCAGGTCGACCTGCTTTTGCTGGTTGACGATCTTTTTCTGCAGCGCCTCGATTTCGGACTGCAGGACCCCTTTCAGATCGTCAAGCGCCTGCAGCTTCAGCTTCAACGCTTTCTGGTCGGAGATCAGGATCTGCATTTCGTCGGCGACGATTGTCGCCAGGCGCGGGTCGCCCTCGACTTCCTTAGGCGCCTCGAAACTCTCCTTGCCGGCGAGATCGGCATCGATGCGGGCACGCTTGACGATCAACCGCACGCGCTGGTCGTCATAAATGTCGAAATTGCCCTTGGCGGTGATCAGGTCCTTGCCGAGCTGGGTGCCCAAATCGGCGTTGCGCCGGATGCCGCCGGCGATGCTGATCGCCTTGAGCACGGTCAGCTCCGGCACATAGGGAAACTGGCCAGGCGTCTGGATCTCGCCCGAGATGTAGAACGGCCGGAACTGCACCATTTCCACCGAGGCTTCCGGCTTGTCCGACAAGGCAAGCTTGCGCTGCAGGGCGACGCTGATCGCGGCCGCAACCTCCGACGTGGTCTTGCCGGCGGCCGGCAGTTCGCCGACGAACGGCACCGACAAATTGCCGGCGGGACCGACCGAATATTCGCCGTTTACCGCCGACCAGTCACGGAACGTGCCTTCCACCGTCTGCCACTCGGCGACGCGGATGTTGAGCTTGTCCTGCGAGCCGAGCCGGTACTCGTCGGCCATGGCTGGAACCGCGAGCGACAGAGCGAGGCACGTGGCGACGAGCCGTGCCGGCCGCATCGGGCCGGCAAGGCGAAAATACGCTGATATGTCTGTTTTCAACTGAACGTTTCCGATCCGTTTTGGCCCCATCCGCCCGATAGGCCTGCTGCCGAGTGCCTCCTTCGGAACCTGGCAGAACACTATGGCTGCAATGCGAGACCGGCCCATCGCCGAATAGCTTTGGACCGGATTGGCTTCGGGCCGTGCCGGCCCGATTGCTGACCAGTTGCGGTCGGTCAGTAGGAACCGCGCGACATCCACACCGCAGGCACGGTCTTGAGGATGATGCGAACGTCTTCGAACAGCGACCAGTTCTCGACATAGTGACGGTCGAACGCGACGCGACTGTCATAGGAGACATCGTTGCGTCCGCTCACCTGCCAGAGCCCGGTCAGGCCCGGCCGCGACTTCAAATAATAGACCGCGGCGCTGCCGTAGATCTCAAGCTCGTCGCGCACCACCGGGCGAGGCCCGACAAGGCTCATGTCGCCCTGCAGGATGTTGATGATCTGCGGCAGCTCGTCGAGGCTGAGCTTGCGCAGAACGGCGCCGACGCGGGTGACGCGCGGATCGTTCTTCAGCTTGCGGGTCGCGATCCATTCGGCGTTGGCTTCCGGATTGGCCGCGAGATAGGCGGCCAGCACACGTTCGCCGTCTTCGACCATGGTGCGGAACTTGAGGCAGGGGAAAATCCGCCCACCGCGTCCGATGCGCTTGTGGCCGTAGAAGATCGAGCCGCCGTCGGAAAGCTTGACCAGAAGGGCCACCATCAGGAACAGCGGGCTAAGCGCCACCAGGCCGACAAGTGAACCGAAAACATCGAAACTGCGCTTCAGCAGCCCGCCGATGGGTGGCGGAAAATCTACGCCGACATGCGAAAATGCCGCATTGGCCGACTTGGCAACGTCCCTCATGCAAAAGCTCCATACGTTGAACGGATGGTTTATGCCACGATACCAAAAAAATGCTGCAGCGCAACACACAATTTCCCATATGGCTGAAATAGTCACGTCAGGAATTGACTAAATAATAAACGCTCCTTGCCCAAATTTTGCCCTTTATGGCGGGTTTGTGACGAATAATTAGCAACCGTAGGAAATGTAATGCCTTTTTTCGGCGGGTTTTGGGCAAATCGTCCTTTGCCGCAGAGGGAACGGCTTTAACTGATTTTCGAATCACTGGCTTTGCTAAATTAATCAAGTAAAATACTAATCAACATTGTAGATTCTACTGTAGTATAAAGCGCATGACGAGTTAGGTCACCACCCCTGCGTGTGCATCGCAGCATGGCGGAGTCCAAGCCGCCGCCAACCCGAAAATTATTGCTGGTTGCCCTTGCCGTCAGTTTCGCGCCTTAATAGAGTCGCAAATTATTCCTGATAGAGTCTGGATGGGTTGGGAAGGCCGGAAGCAACCGGCCGAAAAAGAGCAGCTAAATAAGCTCGCATGGCGAATGGGGAGATACTCGGGTGGGTAAGTCATCGCTTTTGCATGCTCGGGCCGGTTGACGGGCCGCCGAACATGTCATTACCAAAATTCGTCATTGGAATGGTTTTCGCCCTCGCGATCGTGGTCGCGTGGTCCTATGTCGACGGCGCGACGGTCACCACAACGGTGCTTCGCGTCATCGGCTGCGCTGTCCTCATCCAAGTCGGTTATTTCCTGCTGGTGTATGTTATGATCGCCAGCAGCGCGCCGACATCGGCCGACAGGGCTCGCGACGCCGAAAGAAGCCTCGGCGCCGACAAGGCGGTTGAAGGCGAGAAGCTCTCGGCGAGGCGCAGCGTGCATTGAGCAGTCTGAAGCCGCAAGGTCGGCCTCG
Source organism: Mesorhizobium sp. M0062 (assembly GCF_040323125.1). Lineage (NCBI taxonomy): Bacteria > Pseudomonadati > Pseudomonadota > Alphaproteobacteria > Hyphomicrobiales > Phyllobacteriaceae > Mesorhizobium > Mesorhizobium sp. M0062. The sequence goes on along the minus strand of NZ_JAMYUO010000001.1, from coordinate 259,085 downwards.
GATCATCTTGCAGCCGGACTCAGCCTGCTTCGGCCGGCTCGGGTTCCGATTGCTCGCCTGAAAGCATTTTCGACAGGCGGCTGCCGGCCTTCGCTTTCAACCTCTGATATTGCCCCACTTCGACGATTCGTCCGTTTTCGACTGCAACCACCCAGTCGGCGAAGGCGATCATCGATGGCCTGTGCGCAATGGTCAGGATCGTCATCGATCCGCGCAAGCCGTCGATCGATTTGGCGATCAGGGACTGGTTCTGCCAGTCGAGCGCGCTGGTCGCCTCGTCGAGAATGAGCAGCGAAGGTTTGCGCAGCAGCGCGCGCGCCAGCGCGATGCGCTGGCGTTCGCCGCCCGAGAGCCGGACGCCGCGGTCGCCGACCACCGTGTCGAGCCGCAACTCCAGCCGCTCGACGAAGTCGGCGCCATGCGCAGCGCGCAGTGCAGTCCACAGCTCCGCGTCACTGGCTTGCGGCGCGGCAAGGCGCAGATTGGCGGCGATCGTATCGTGCAGCAGGAACACGTCTTGCGGCACATACGCCACCTGGTCGCGCCAGCGCCGGCGGTTGGCGGCGCCGATCTCGACGCCATCGGCCAGGATCTTGCCCTCGCTCGGTTCGAGCAGGCCAAGCAGCATGTCGGCAAGCGTGCTCTTGCCCGAGCCTGACGGACCGATCAGCGCCGTTACCTTGCCGGCGGGAAGGCCAAAGGTGACATCGCTCACCACCGGCTTGCCGCCGGCCTCATAGGCAAAGGAGACATTGCGGATGTTGAGCCCGACATCGAGCGACAGCTTGGCATCCGATTCGAGGTTTGCCGGCTCGCGTTCGGCATCGAAACGCGCCTGCATGTCGCGCATCGAGGCATAGGCCGGCAGGTTGATCAGCACCTGCTGCGCCTGCATCTGCATGTCCATGAAACGCGGCGCAATGCGCATGAACACCAGAAGCAGCACAACGATCTCGGCCAGTGAGAGGTTGAAGCGGATCAGGGCGACATAGATGAACAAGCTCAGACCAATGACGCTGGCGACCTGGAACAGAGCGGTGCCGATGGTGCTGTTGCGGACGTAGTTGATGTTGTCGGCCTTCATCTTCTCCAGCGTCGCGCGAAGCTGTGCGTAATAGGTCGCCTCGACATTCAGGCTCTTGGCCACCTTGATGCCGCCGAGGAACTCCGAGACCGTTCGGTACTGCTCCTGGCGATTGCTGGTCAAAACCCGGCCGAAGGCGCTGGCTCGTGCCCGAAACGGCTGCAGCGCCAGGAAGGTGACGATGCCGACGACAATGGCAAATGCCGTCATCACTGTCGAAATGAACAGCGAGACAACGAGATAACCCGCCAGAAGCACGGCGATCTGCACCAGCATCAGCAGCGAGAACGCCGCCGACTGCACGCGGTCGATATCGCCGGTCAGCGCATGGTCGAGATCGGAGCTGCGCATGCGCGCGAATATCCCCCACCGCGCCTTGCCGATGCTCTCGAACAGGTTCATGCGCAGGCGATTGATGAAGTCGAGCAGCAGCCGCGCCATGTAGACGGATTTATAGCGGTTGAACGCCGCCTGCAGCGCGACAAGCCCGACCAGCAGGCAAAGCACCGTGGTCAATTGCAGCGTTCCGTCCGGAGCCAGCCAGCGCACCCAGTCGCGGTCAGGCAACCTGACCGCGAAATTCTGCTCGGGTCGCCCGACCAGATGCAGCAGCGGCACCAGAAGCAGGATCGAGATGCCTTCGGTCAGGCTTCCCAGGATCAGGAACAGCAATGCCGTGAAGGTCCTGCGCCCGCCGATCCGGGCCATGGCGGCGCCGAAGCCGGCGACATCGCGGTAAAACGAAAAGCGCAGGATCTGCGATGCGGACATGTCAGTCACCGCGGCCCTTTGTCGGCCGCCAGATCGTTTTCGATCAGGGCGACGGCTTCGCCGATACGGTCGAGCCCGGTGGGCACTTCGAGGCGACAGACGCCGATCTGGCTGGCCAGGGCGGCGCATTGGCGAAGATGTGTCGTGGCAAAATCGCCGACCAGGGCTGGACGGCCGAAACGCGTCACATAGGAAAATTTGATGATCGCCGGCAGGGCGCCGATGCCTGGCAGCGGCGTGATCGCTGCCTTGTCGCTGCGCTCGAGGATATAGATCCGGGTCGCCGGCACCGCGTCTGCCGCAAATCCGGCGTGCAGGCGGTGCTGCATCTTGTCGATCGCCGCATGCACCTGCGGGCGTATCTCTGCCTGGCGGATGGGAAACGCGGCGGCGGCATCGGCGGCGAGTTTCAGCTGCGGAAAACCCGGAACGATCATCGGCCGGTCCGTGAGATCGAGCGCCACGACATCGTCGGTCAGCAATCGATGCCCGGCACGGATCATCGCGCTCGCCGTCGTCGATTTGCCGGCGCCCTTGTCGCCCATGAAGACAGCGCTCTTGCCGCCGACCGCAATGGCGCTGGCGTGCAGGATGAGCAGGCCGCGCTGGTGCAGGAGCAGTGCCATGACCGGACCGAGCAGCGGAAACGCCAGCAGCGCATCGTCGACATCGGGCGCCGGCTCCACCTCGATCCGGCAGGCATCGGTGATCAGGAAGGCGCCGACCGTCTGCCATGCCAAATATTGCTGCCGCGGCTCGAAACGGAAAGCGGTTCCGGTCTCGGGCGAGGGTTTTGGCAGGTCGATCGGGCCGACCGTGATCAGCACATCGACGCAAGCTGGTTCGCTCGGCTCTAGCTCAGGCAGTTCGACCTGCGAAGCGATCGTCAGCCCATAGGCTTTGTAGAAGTGCTGTGCGCGAGCAGCAATTGCATGGCGGTCATCAGCGGCAAGAGGCATGTTGGCCGGCATCATCATTGGCTCCCGCGCTGTTGCACCTGCCGCAGCCACAATGATAGCGAAATCGAACGCCATACATACTGGACATCGGGCAAGGTCGCGGCCTCGGGTTGGCTGGAAATGCGGCCATAGGCGGCGGTCACCTCAGGCAGGTTGACGTAAGGGGCAATCCGCGCCGCATCTTTCACCAGCACCTTGTCCAGGAGATCGCGGTGATTGCCGAGCATGCCTTTGACCAGGTTCGAGGTGAAATCGATCTTGTCGCGCCGCCACTGCACTGCCGGCGGCAAAATTCCTTCCATGGCGCGGCGCAACACCGAGCGGCCAAAGCCCTGGTTCAGCTTTTCCGCGCCGGGCAGTGTCAGGCAGAACTCGACCAGAGGCTTGTCCCAGAAGGGGTAGCGCGGCTCGACGCCGAAATTCGCCGCCGCCTTGTCGAGTACCTCGAAGGCGTGCGGCACCATGCCGTTCGACAGCAGCCAGCGATGGGTCAAGGTCTCGCTTGCGCTGACCGCGGGCGGCATATAGCCGGCCCTGCGGAACCGTTCGACGAGGTCGGTGCGCATCGCCAGGTCCGGATTGATCAGGCCGCGCCAGCTCGTCGCCGGCCGCCCAGTGGGATGGCGCCGCAATTTGCCAAGCACGCGGTTCGCGAACCGCTTGATTCTCGCGACGCGCCAGGCAGGCCCGTAGAGGGTCAGGAACTTGTAGTAAAGGCCGAGCATGCCGTCGCCATAAGTGTTGGAAGCGCTGCGCAGCTCACGCCACAGCTCCATCCATTTGCCGGCATCGGCGAGTTCGTGCAGATGGCCGTGGCCTTGCGAAACCACCTCGTCGCCACCATGGCCGTCCAGCAGCACCTTCATGCCCTTGGCGCCGGCCGTCCTGTAGATGTCGCGGGTCAGCGACAGGCCGGGGGCCAGGAACGTTTCTTCCTGCTCCTCCAGAATGCGTTCGAATTCCGCGAAGGGCGCGTAGTCGCCGACGGAAATCAAAGTGCCGTCGACCTTCTGCTGGCCCAGCACCGCCTCGATGAACGGACGCTCATCCATCGGCGAGCCCTTTTCGAACACCAGCGAGAAGGTCGGCAGCCTCGGTCTTTGCTGGGCGGCATTCTGCAGGCCCGCCACGCAGGCGATCGAGGAGGAATCGAGGCCTCCGCTCAGCATCGCCCCGACCGCAGGCGTGCCGCGCATGCGGTTGCGGACCGATTGCGAGAACAGATGGCGGAATTCCTCGGCCGTGTCCGCCCGCATCGGTCTTGGCGACGGTTCGATCTGCCAGTAGCGGCGCAACACCACCTGGTTCCCGGTCACCGTCAGGCTATGGCGCGCCGGCAGGCGGAAGATATCGGCATAGGCAGTCGATTGCGGATCGTCGGGCAGCCCGGCGAGGAAGCCGGAAATCTGGTGTTCGCTGATGCGCATGTCGACGCCGCCGACATCGAGGATCGGCCCGATCTCGGAAGCAAAGACGAAACGCCGGTCGCTCGAATGGTAGTAGAAGGGTTTGACGCCGAAATGATCGCGCACGCAAAACAGCTTCTGGCGCTCGGCGTCCCAGATGGCAAAGGCGAAGTCGCCCTGCAGATATTCGGGACAGGCTTCGCCCCAGCGCAGATAGGCGCGCATCACAAGCACGGCGTCGGCAACCGAATTGTCCCGGATGCCGAGCCTGGCCAAGAGTTCGTCGCGGTTGTCCAGCCGGCAATCCGCGGTGATTGCGAGCTTGCCGCCGGCCATGGTCAGCGGGCCGGGGCCGGCTTCATCGGTGGTGTTGAGCCAGGCGTGGCCAAGAACGACGCCCTCGTCGATCCACCACGAACTGCCGTCAGGCGCGCGATGCTGCATGCGGGCAAGCATGCGCTGGATGTCGGCCGCGGCGGCCTGCCTGCCTTCCTGCCTCAGCAGAATTCCGGCGACGCCGCTCATCGCTCACTGGCCGTGGTCGACGAGATGGTTAAACCCGCCAAGCGAGCCGCCGAGCACGATATGGTCGCCGCTGACCAGCCAGGCATGCGCCTTCAACTCGGTGCCGGTATCGCGCTCGATGCCGATGCGGATTTTTGAGGCGTTGCCCTGGCGGGCAAGCAAATATTGGCCGGAAAGCGCTTGGGTCAGACAGCTTGCGCCAGGCACCAGGCGGGCAGCCGCAGCCACGCCCCAGGCGACACGCCTGAGATCGCCGATGTCGGCTGGTTCGCGCGCGTCGAGCCGGGTCACCATGCGGCGCACTTTGTTGTAGGAAAGCAGCGTCAGCCCCAGCCGCACCGCCACGACCACCGCAAGGCAGTGGGCGAGAAAGAGCATCTCCGGCCCGCTAAGTGAGAAAGCTCTAGACAAGTTCCTCATCATGGAGCCTCGCAAGCCCGGCGTCCGCCAAGCCCTTCAACAATCCATCGACATCGGCCTTGCAGCGTTCCGGATCGACATTGTAGCGATCCAGCACGGCGCTGCGGATTTCGGAAATCGGCCGCGGCTCCTGGATCAGCTCCCAGATATAGGCGCCGACGCTGTTCAGGCTGTAATAGATGTTGGACCTCATATCGAGCAGCGCCAGGCCGTTGCCGAATTCGCAGGCCACGGCATCCTTGCTCGCGCTCATCCGATCATGGTCCGTGGGGTTCCAGTCCATTCCTAAACCTCGCTCACAACCAACGCTTCGGCAATTCCGGACAAAGACGCGAGAGCCGGGGTTTGACCCCCGACTCTCCTTAGTGCGCTCTGTTTGCAGAGTCCGGACTTTGTCACCCCAACGAGAGAATACTCAGGAGAAGGTGAGTTCGCCGACCGGCGTATGTGCCGGAAACGAGGCGTCGAGTGCCGTAGTACCGCTACCGCCTTGCGTGATGGTCTCGATCGAGCCGTGGACCGTCAGGCTAGGGGTTTCGTACTCATGCTTTTCAACATTCTGTTCCAATTTACTCTCCACTTGTGGACTGGAAGCGGCCTGTCGATTGCCGGCAGCGAGCTATTGCTGCACCGCAATAGCTGCATGGCAGCATTTATGAGTCAAGCCTGATTTACCAGCCGTTAATCAATTCTCGGTTGCGACTCCCTTCAATGGTGATCAAAGCGCTTTGCATTTTCACATCCCAGGAGAATTCAGCAGAGTGTCCGAGGCCATCAACTAAGTATCTGATTTAATTACGTTAAATTTTCCTTCGAATGCTCCTCACTTGGGCGCTGGCGCATTCCCACAAAATTGTTGCTGACGTACCCGTCACAAGCCCCGATCAGGCGGCGCCTTGCATCTAGGACTGTGTTGCGAAACGTTCAGGTTGCAGGAAATTGGCGCCAAAGGAAAAACTGGACGCGGCGCATGAATTTGGCGATGCTTTGCTTCGCACTTGCAATATAACGCGCCTGGCGAATTTTTTGCGGAGATGCTGCAGCAGATGGCCTTGCAGGAAGGGACCTTCGAAAGGTTGCGCGCCGCTGGCTGCGCCGACGAAGTGGCCTATGTGCAGGCGTGCCTGCGGCTGTTCTTCGCCTCCGGGGCGAGCCCCAGCGCCGCGCCTGCACCGGCCATCTCCGTTGCCGATGTTTGCGACATCGCCAGGCTGAACAAGGTCGCCACCTTCATGCTGAAGGCGCTGTCGCGCCCACCGGCGGGCGAGACGCCGCCGGGATTGCTCGAGTGGCTCGACACTTATCGCCGGCGCACGATTGCGATGAACTCGTCCGGCATCATGGATTCGATGGCCATCGACAAGGCGCTGCGCGGCAGCGGCATCGATTTCGTGTTCCTGAAGGGGCCCCTCCAGCAGCAACTGCTCTATGGCGACCATTTCATGAAGCCGTCCGGAGATGTTGACATATTGGTGTCGCCGGCCGGCTTCTTTAGGGCTCGCGATGCGCTGCGCTCGATCGGCTACGAGGTCGCCGGCAAGTCCCGCTCCGTCTGGTGGGTGCGCTTTCTGGGCGAGCAGCACATGGTTCGCAGCCAAGGTCGGAAATTGTCCACCGTCGATCTCCATTACCGGCTCCAGCAGCCGGGATCGCCCAGCCCGCGCGATACGGAAGGGTTCCTGCGCCGCAAGCGCGCGCTTGCGATCGCCGGCTCCAGCGTGCCGTTCATCTCGGCCTCCGACACTTTGCTTCTGTCCTGCATCAGTGTCGCAAAGGCGCTGTTCAACCGCGAGCCATGCGCGGGCTATGTCTGCGATGTCCGGGCCGCTGCCAGTCGGCTGAGCGAGGCCGAGCAGCAGACTGTGCTAGACTACGCGGCCGAGCAGGGGCTGGCTGACACCCTGCTGCTGGGCCTGCGCGCCGCCGATGTGCTGCTTGGTGGCGCCGGCACGCTGCTGTCGGATCGGGCCACCAGGATCCTGTCACGCATCGGCAATGAAGACCTGTTCCACATGGTCATCGCGCCGTGGCTGTCGTCGCTCAGATGGCCGCAACGGCGCACCGTTTTGTGGGAATTGTGCGGCCGCGAACCTGTCCGCTACCTGACCGAGGCCGGCTGGGCCGCGTCAGCCGACCTCAGCCGGCGGATTTTCGAGCGGGAAAGCCGGTGACGATGAGGGTCGTCATGCAGCAGGCAGATAACGTTCCGTCCCGATCCGCTGGGGATGGATCGGGGTCCGGCGCCGCGCGCCGGGAGGGCGAGGGGCCTCGCGACACTTTATGCAATCGAAAGGCCACCCTATGTCCATGACAGAATCCCGGGTCTGCGTGATCATCGCGGCGCGCAACGCGGCCCGGACCATTCCCGCAGCCATCGCCTCGGCGCTGCGCGAGCCGGAGGTGGCGGAAGTCGTCGTCGTCGACGACGCCTCCACCGATGACACCGCAAAGGTGGCCAGCGCTGCCGATGATGGCAGCGGCCGGCTTTCGGTCATCCGGCTCGACGCCAATCGCGGCCCGTCCTTCGCCCGCAACGCCGCCATTGCCGGGTCGAAATCGCCTTTCATCAGCATTCTCGACGCCGACGATTTCTTCCTTCAGGGACGGTTTCGCCAGCTGTTTGCCAGCGCCGACTGGGATTTCGCCGCCGACAACATCATGCTGATCCGTGACGATACGGCGACCGATGTCTCGAAGATCGTCGCCCCGTCCTTTTCGGCGGACCCGGAATTCCTCGACTTCGAGCGGTTCATCGAGGGCAACATCTCCAGACGGCGTGTCCAGCGCGGCGAACTCGGCTTTCTCAAGCCGGTGATATCAAGAGCTTTCCTCGACAGGCATGGGCTGCGTTACGACGAGAACCTGCGTCTCGGCGAAGACTATGAACTGTACGCCCGCGCCTTTGCCCTTGGCGCACGCTTCAAGGTCATCCGTTCCTGCGGCTATGGCGCGATCGTGCGCGCCGATTCGCTGAGCGGGCGCCACAAGACACAGGATCTGAAGCGCCTCGCCGATGCGGATCTGGCACTGCTCAAGATCGACAGCCTGCCGGAAGGCTCCAAGGCCCTGCTGCGCAAGCACGAGCGGCATGTGCGTGACAAATACCGGCTGCGCAATTTCCTCGATGTGAAGGCCGAGCGCGGCATGGCGTCTGCCGCCGCCTATGCGCTGGCCAGCCAGTCGAACCTCATTCCTATCGTTGTCGGCGTGGCCGCCGACAAGCTCGATGCCTTGTTTCGCCACGCCGGTCTGTCCCCGCGGCAGCAGCCGGTGCCGCCCTTGCGCTTCCTCATGGCCGCTACCAGCACGGCGGCGCAAAAGTAGGCTCCGCCAAGTCCGGGACGGCGGCCGCAAGGCTGAAAAAATTGCCTTTCTGAAACTCGGAGGTTGCCTACACGCCCCGACGATGGCACTGTATGTTGCGGTGCAGCAATTTTGGAAGGCCAACCGGATGGCTTCAATTTTCGGCTTCAGGTCCAGGGACCCAGCGCGCGACAAGCAGACCGATCTGGCGCGTTTCGACCGTCTGGCAAAGCTGTTGGATCAGATCACGGCCGAGATTGCGGCCGAGAAGACCGGGTTGGAGGCCCGCTACCGGTCGAAGTCCACCAACGCGGCCTTCCTGGTCGAGTCGATGGAGAACGGCTCGGCGTCGGCACGCAAGCTGTCGGAAGTCGGCGAGCTGACGAAGTCCATCCTGAACTGCGAACAGCGCATCGCCGAGCTGGTGCGCCAGACGAGCCGGATGAAGGAACTGCGTCATTCACTCGACGCGATCGTCGGCGAGGATGGCCAGGGTTCTGATTCGCACGGGGAATATGTCAAACCCGCAGGTCGCTTCGGCTGAACACGGTCACACGAGACACAGAAGAGAAAGTTCGGGGACGGAGGATCGGGATCGGCCCGTTAGCAATGTGGGCCAATCGGTGACTTTGGGTTGGGGCGGAACAGCACAAAGGTGAATTGATATGAACGCAGATCCGAAGACGACGCCCATGGCGGCAATCGATGCCATGATTTCCGCGCGGCCAAATCGGCCAATGCGTCTTGTAAACCCAACGCGTCTTCTATCCGTTGGTGCGCTTCTGTTGGCGGCAGCCGCAGCTCTGCTCGGCGCCGCCCACCCCTCCCGCGCCCAGGACGCCTCCCCGGAGATGCAAAGCGCACCGTCCTTCGTCGACGATTTCAAGAGTTTCGATCGTTCGCGCTGGTATGTCTCCGACGGTTGGTCGAACGGCAATCACCAGAACTGCACCTGGTCGAAAAGCCTGGTAAAATTTTCCGACAACATGCTGACGCTCGGCTTCGAAAAGCGCAAACTGAAGGACCGCGAGTTCGCCTGCGCCGAGATCCAGACCAAGCAGCGCTTCGGCTATGGGACCTATGAAGCACGGATGAAGACCGACACCGGATCCGGTCTCAACGCCGCTTTCTTCACCTATATCGGCCCTGCCGACAAACAGCCCTGGTATGAGATCGACTTCGAGGTGCTGACCAAGGATACATCCAAGGTGCAGGTCAACAGCTACATCGCCGGCAAACCCAAAAACGAGAAGCTGGCCGAGGTCGAAGGCGGCGCCGACAAGGGCTTCAACGACTATGCCTTCATCTGGGAAAAGGACCGGCTGCGCTGGTACGTCAACGGCAAGCTGGTCCAGGAAGTGACCAATCCCGAGCAATTGCCGACCCACTCGCAGAAGATATTCTTCAGCCTCTGGGGCAGCGACACGCTGAAAAACTGGATGGGCGCCTTTTCGGACCCCGGCCGCCAGGTGACGATGCAGGTGCAGCGCGTGGCCTTCACCGCGCTCGGCCAGCCGTGCCAGTTTCCGGAATCGCTGGCATGCAGTGTAAGCAGCATAAAGTAATCTGAACCGGCCCGGCCATATAAGGCCAAAGGGCGTGAACAGGAATTAACCCGAATGAATTTGACGGTCTTTGGAATTGGCTATGTCGGTCTCGTGCAGGCTGCGGTGCTGGCTGAGGTCGGGCACCAGGTGGTGTGCGTCGATGTCGATGAAAAGAAGGTCGAGCGGCTCAACCAGGGCCTGGTGCCGATTTTCGAACCGGGACTGGAGGCCCTGGTCAAGGAGAACCACGCAGCCGGCCGGATCAAGTTCACCACCGATGCCGCCGCCGGCGTCAAGCATGGCGAGATCCAGATGATTGCGGTCGGCACGCCACCCGGCGAGGACGGTTCGGCCGACCTCAAATATGTGCTGGCGGTGGCCGAGACCATCGGCCGCGAGATGGACAGTCCCAAGATCGTCGTCGGCAAGTCGACCGTGCCGGTCGGCACCTGCGAAAAGGTGAAGGCCAAAATCGCCGAGACGCTGAAGGCGCGCGGGCGCCAGGACCTGGCTTTCGACGTCGCTTCCAATCCTGAGTTCCTCAAGGAAGGTTCCGCCGTCGCCGACTGCATGAAGCCCGACCGCATCATCGTCGGCACCAACAGCGAGGACACCGAGGCGGTGATGCGCGAGCTCTACGCGCCGTTCAACCGCAACCACGAGAAGATGATCGTGATGGACGTGCGCAGCGCCGAATTCACGAAATACGCCGCCAACTGCATGCTGGCGACCAAGATCTCCTTCATGAACGAGATGGCCAATCTGGCCGAGCAACTCGGCGCCGACATCGAGGAGGTGCGCAAGGGCATCGGCTCGGATCCGCGCATCGGCTATCACTTCATCTATCCCGGCCTCGGCTATGGCGGTTCGTGCTTTCCCAAGGATGTCCGCGCGCTGATCAAGACAGCCGAAGGCGTCAAGTTCGACGCCAAGCTGCTGCGCGCCGTGGAGGAGCGCAACAATGCGCAGAAGTCGGTGCTGTTCGACAAGGTGCACCGTTATTTCAAGGGCAGTCTCAAGGGCAAGACCTTCGCGCTCTGGGGCCTCGCCTTCAAGCCCAACACCGACGACATGCGCGAGGCGCCGGCGCGCGTCCTGATGGAGGCGCTGTGGCAGGCCGGCGCCAATGTGCAGGCCTACGATCCCGAGGCGATGCAGGAATGCCAGGCCATCTACGGCCTGCGCGACGATCTGCTTTTGTGCGGCACCAAGGAGGCGGCGTTGCGCGGCGCCGACGCTTTGCTGATCGCCACCGAGTGGAAGAGTTTCCGCGCCCCGTCCTTCGACGCGGTGAAGGATGCCCTGACCACGCCGGTCATCTTCGATGGCCGCAACCTCTATGATCCCAAGGTCATCGCCCGTCACGGCATCGAGTATTTCTCGATCGGCAGGATGGCGGCGTGAAGGCAGGGCGGCACAACGCGGAGCCAGGTTCATGAAAGTTCTGTTTGCAGGCGGCACCGGCTACACGCCGCAATTCAGCGGAGGCGTCCAGTCGAGCACCCACCACTTGGTCGAGCAATTGCGCGAAAACGGTCACGAGGCATCCGTTCTGGCAGCGCTGTTCGGCGACGGCATGTTCGGCTTCCGGGCGCGCGCCAAGATGAAGCTCCTTCGTCAGCGCGCGGTCATCGACAATTTCCCGGGCTATCCGGTTGTACGGGCGTGGTTCCCCTGGGAAGCGGCCGACTTCGCCGTCAAAAAGTTGAGGCCGGATGTCGCGGTCGTGCAGTGCCACAATTCGGTGCCGATCGGCAGAGAGTTGCAGAGGCTTGGCGTGCCGCTGACCGTCTATCTGAGGAATGTCGAATTCGACGAATTGGCCGGCGATCTGCGTGAGCTCCATTCGGCGGTCTATATCGCCAACTCCGAGTTCACCGCGCGCGCCTATAAGGCAAAATTCGATATCGATTCGACGGTTATTCCGCCGACCATCAATCCCGCGTTCTACAGCACACCGACGACCGGTGAATTTGTCACGCTAATCAATCCATATGAGGAAAAAGGCTTCGATCTTGCGGTGCGCATTGCCGCCGCCTGTCCCGAGATCCCGTTCCTGTTCGTCGAAAGCTGGAAGCTCGACGACGATCATCGAGCCCGGATCGAAGCAACAATCTCTCCCCTCCAGAACGTCAAGCTGGAAAGCCGCACCAGCGACATGAAGACGGTCTACGGCCGCACGAAAATCCTGCTTGCGCCCAGCAAATGGGAAGAAGCCTGGGGCCGGGTGGCCTCGGAAGCGCATTGTAGTGGCATTCCCGTGGTCGGCTCGCGGCGCGGCGGTCTGCCGGAAGCGATCGGCGCCGGCGGCGTGGTACTGGACTACGACGCCCCGCTCGCCGACTGGGTCGCAACGATCAGGCGGCTGTGGAGCGATGAGGCCGAGTACAAGCGGCTGTCAGCGACAGCACGTCAGTTTTCGGAGCGGCGGCAAATGAACCCCGACAGCCAGTTCGCAACGTTCATGGGCGTTCTCGACCGCGCAAGACGTGTCGGTTTGGAGCGCGCAGCCTAAACGCGTCGTGTTGCAGTTCAGCTGAGACGCTGCACGACCGTGGTCGCGCAAAGTTCCCGTTAGCCAGTCCAGGCGTCGTGCGCCCGTCCGGATCACTTTTAATTGCTGCAGTGCAATATTTTGTGGCACTGCAGCAATCAACGTGTATTCTGCCTTTCTACATTAGGGCTTGTGCGATATGGACCGCTTGGTCCGAGCAAGCCCCAACCTTATGGGCGGGTCATGCGCGTGGGCTTTGTCGTCGGCGAATTCCCTCTGCTTTCGGAAACCTTCGTCGTGGACCAGATGGCTGGGCTGCTGGCGCGGGGCTTTCAGGTCGAAGTGGTCTGCGAAAAGATGCAAGGTGACCACCGAATTGACCGGCAAAGCGAGCCGATGGCGACGCTGCTCGCCAGAACCCGACATTGGTGGCCATGGGCCGCTGTAATCAGCAAATTTGTACAGCGTCTGCCGCCGCGTCTGCGATACAAGGCCTCGACCGTTCTCGACATCGCCTTTGCACGCCGCCTGAACCGCTGCGACGTGATTGTCGCCCACTTCGGACAGAACGGCGAGAGAGCAGCCGCACTGAAGAAATGGAAGGTGCTCAAACCACCGATCATAACCATCTTTCACGGCGCGGACGTGGCGATCCCGGCGCGGCAGGCAGTGCTCGCGACACAATATGCCGGGCTGACCAAGCATGGGACCCTGAACCTGCCCGTCAACGATTACTTCCGCACGATGCTGCTGGAAGCCGGCCTGTCCCAGGCGAGCACGACGGTCCACCATATGGGAATTGACACCCGCGAAATCGGCTATCGCTGGGAATCGTGGGAAGGCACCCAACTGGTCGTGACGACGGTTTGCCGCCTGGTCGAAAAGAAAGGCGTCGAGTTCGCCTTGCGAGCCCTGGCCTCCCTCAAGGCCTCCCAGCCGCAGCTAGACTGGCGTTACGACATTGTTGGCGACGGTCCTCTGCGGATGAATCTGGAGAAGCTGGCCGTAGAGCTGGGCTTGGCTGGTCGCGTAACATTCCTCGGCAGCCTCCCTCACGCAGAGGTGAAAAGACGGCTTCGCATGGCGCATCTCTTTTTGCTGCCAAGTATCACTGCCAGCGACGGGGATATGGAAGGCATTCCGGTCGCGCTCATGGAGGCCATGGCCGCCGGATTGATTGCGGTCAGCACGTATCATTCGGGAATCCCGGAGCTCATCAAGGATGGGGAGACGGGGTTGCTTGCGCCCGAGCGAGATATTTCAGCGCTTGCCAGCAAGCTTGCCTGGGCCGGGGAGCACCCGACCGAATGCGAGCGTATCGCGCTTGCCGCACGCCGCAAAGTCGAGGACGACTTCAACGCAGATGTTCTGAATGAACGTTTTGCGCAGATCGTTACCCAACTGGCCACATCGAGCCCTGCGCATGAACCTGCCGGTCATGTCGGGGTTTCCGAGGGCCTGGCGGATCCTTCATCTGCCGGCTGACACTGCTGCTCTGCGTTTGATCGGCAGACACGCCAAGCCGAGGGAAATCTTGCTACAGTGCACCAAAAATGTTGCAGTGCAGCAAGACCTATACTAACGTCCCTGCGGGTGGGCCAACAGCGGTAGAGTTCCATGCTGCATGTCTTGTGCCTCCGGCACCCTGTTTTCGGCCCGGCTTTTGTCAAGGGCACACCGGCTCTCCGCACGAGCGCATCCTGCCGATGAAGATTTGCTTCGTAGTCGACAAGTTCCCCTCATTGTCCGAAACCTTTGTTCTCGACCAGATAGCCGGATGCCTTGAGCGCGGCATGGAAGTCGGCGTCGTCTGCAACGAGACGTCCTTCGGCAGGGACAGCAACATCGATGATCCGCGCTGGCAGGCGCTGCCAGGAAAGGTCATATGCTGGTGGGGTGGCCTGGGTCGCTATCGCCCGCTGCTCAGGAAGTGGTCCGGCAGGTTCTGGGACAAGCTCTCGACCGCCATCGACATTGCTCATGCCCGAAAACTGCAGGGCGCCGACGTCATCGTTGCCCATTTCGGCAACAACGGCATGCGCGTGGCCCGCGCCATCAAGCGCGGGAGGATTTCCGCTCCCCTGGTGACGATATTTCACGGCCGTGATGTCGGCGAACCGCTGCATGACAATACGCTCGCGCGCTACAAGATTGTGTTCGAAAAGGGCGTTCTTCAACTGCCGGTGAATGCGTTTTTCCGCGATGCCTTGATTGAGGTCGGTGCATCGCCGGAGCAGGTTGTGGTTCACCATATGGGGGTGCGGCCGAGTGACATCGACTATCGGTGGCGTTCATGGGAGCAGGCTACGCTCTCTTTCATCTCGGTCTGCCGCCTGACTGAAAAGAAGGGCATCGAATATGCGCTTCGCGCGCTTGCTGGCCTGCCGCGGCGAGACTGGATCTACTCGGTGATCGGCGGCGGAGAACTTCTCGAGCAGCTGAAGGGGATCGCCGCAGAGCTCGGCATTGCCGACAGGGTGAATTTTCTTGGGCCCCGGCCGCACAGCGAAGTCAAACAGCGTCTGCGCGATGCGCATGTATTCCTGCTGCCCAGCGTCGGCGCCCGCGGTGGCGATCTGGAAGGCATTCCGGTTTCGCTGATGGAAGCGATGGCCGCCGGCCTGACGGTGGTCAGCACATATCATTCCGGGATCCCTGAACTGATCGACGATCACAAGACGGGTTTTCTCGTGGCTGAGCGGGACGTTGCGGCGCTGACCGGCAAGCTTGCCTGGATCGCCGAGAATCCGAAGCCGTGTGAAGGGATCGCTCTCGCAGCCCGCAAGAAGATCGAGGCGGAGTTCAACTCCGATCTGCTGAACCAACATTTCGTGGAAATCGCCATGCGGCTTGGCGAAACGAGGTCGCTTGCATGAACGCCAATCCGCCCCCCCAGTTCGGTCGTGTCGCCCTGCGCGGCGGGCTGGTAACCATCGGCGCCCAGGGCTTCAAGATGGCGATCCAGTTTCTCTCCGTCATCGTGCTGGCCCGTCTGCTCGTCCCCGAGGATTTCGGTCTGGTGGCTTCCGTCGGGCCGATCGTCGCCTTCGTCGGGCTGCTTCAGAATCTGGGCCTGCAGCAGGCTGTGGTTCAGCGCAAGGACATCAGCAACCAGCAGCTCAACCAGGTGTTCTGGATCAGCGCGCTCGTCGGGCTGGGTAGTGCCGTGGTAGTGGCCGGCCTGGCGCCTGCCATCGCCGCGTTCTATGGCGATCAACGTATGTCCGGCATCACCCTTGGCTCCGCCCTGCCGCTGCTTCTCGGCAGTCTCGCCGCAGTGCCGCTGGCGTTGATGAACCGGCACCTGCAGTTCGGCCAGCTCGCACTGAACGACGTGATAAGCGCCGCCGCCGGACTTCTGGCCGCCGCGATCGCGGCCTATGCGGGGTTGGGCTACTGGTCGCTGGTCATCGGCCCGGCGGTTTCGGCAGCTATCGCCCTGACTGCCGCCTGGCTGGTGGCGCGTTGGACGCCTTTGCGGCCGGACCTGAAGGTCGATGCCGATATATTGTCGTTCGGCGCGAACCTGACCGGCTTCAACCTCGCCAACTTCTTCTCGCGCAATCTCGACAACATTCTCATCGGAAAATATTCCGGTGCGATCGAACTCGGCTATTACGACCGCGCCTACAAGCTCCTGTTGTTCCCGCTGCAGAACATCAACCAGCCGCTGACACGGGTCATGGTGCCGCTGCTCAGCCGCATCCACGATGACAAGGCCCGCTTTCGCGATATCTATGTGCGCACCAACTGGATGCTGGCGGCCGTTACCATGCCGGGCATCGCGGCGCTGACGCTGACCTCCAATCAGATCGTCGGACTTCTCTTCGGCGCGGGCTGGGCACCGGTCGCACCGATCTTTGCCTGGCTGGGCATCGCCAGCCTGGTCCAGTCCGTTTCAAGCACGACGGGATGGATATTCATCTGTCAGGGCAAGACGAAGACCATGTTCCATTGGGGCATCTATTCGTCGCTGACGACCGTCGCTGCCTTCGTCGTCGGCCTGCACTGGGGCGCCGTCGGCGTTGCCGCGGCCTATGCCATCAGCGGTTACGTGCTGCGCGTTCCCGTGCTGGCGCTACTGGTCCATCGCGTCGGTCCGGTGACCGCCGCCGACTTCCTGCTCATGCAGGGGCTTTTCATCGCCTCGTCCCTGCTTGCCTGGTTCCTGTACCTGTGGTTGCCGGCGTCTCTAACGGGCCAGTCAGACCTGCTCGCGGTCTTTTTGGCGCTTGCCCTCAACTACGGCATCGGTCTCGTTTTCATGCTTGCCGTCCCGCAGTCGCGACGCGCTTTGTTCACCACCCTGTCCAACGCCGCGCGCAATATCCGCTGAGCGGCCGGCGATCAGCGGCGCCAGCAGGTTTGTGGCCGACATTGCCGAAGCATGTTCTTCGAGCACGGCCTGAAGGCTTGTCTTGCGATAGCGGTCGAGATTTCCCGCAAACCGGCCGAGCTTTTCGCGCGCCTCTTCGGGCGTCACGGTGTCGATGTCGAGCAGCACATCGTCGACACCGATTCGCTTGGCCACTTCCTTGGTTTTGAACTCGTAGGCGATCGGCAGCACCGGCGTGCCGACGCAAAGCGACATGATCATCATATGCATGCGCGTCGCGACGACGAAGTCGAAGCCCTTCACCAGCCCCATCAACTGGTCCGGCGTGTGGAACGAAGCGTCCACTGTCACGTGGCTGGCGAACTCAGGATCGAGCTCGGCAACGATGGCCTGTGCGGTCTTGGAATCGTCATGGGCATATTCCGGCACGCCCTGACACGTGGAGACGAAGGTCACCTCCTTGCCAAGGTCCCTGACAAGAATTGTGGCGATCTCGCGGATCGAATCCAGATAGCGGCGCATGCCGCCCTCACCGTCGCTGACGTAGTTCCAGTGGCGGACCGAAATAGCGACGCGGCCCGTCGACGCCGGCGGCTGGCTGGAAGCGAGACGCTTGCCGATCCTGTCGGTATCGGCCAAGGCGAATACGGCATCGGCCACCACGTGGCACTTGCCGAGATCCTTCACCAAGTCCCGGATATGGGTCCGCGACCGTTCGTCGCGCAACAGGATGAGCGGACTGCGGTCAAAGATCGGGCCGAGCTCCTGGCGGTTGTAACTTTTGTCGAACGGACCGAGGGATTGCGTGAAGAAGACCGGATCTTTGCCAAATACGGCATCGAGCCTGAACTGATTGAGTCGTCGTTCGAGATTGTAGTTCTCGACGAGATAGGTTCCCCCTGTGGTGACCACCATGTCCGCGTCGGCGTAGATATCGAGACCGCGCCGGTCGCGATGGCTGAAAAAATTGCCTAGCGCGCTGCTGCCAAACCAGCGCAGGGCCTGGAGAACGAGCCGATTGTAGATCGGCTTGAACCGGTCCCTCAGCCCGCTGCCATTCTTGTATCGGAACAGGGATTCCGACAGCAGCTTATGAAATTCGAGGTCGGGATAATCCGTCTTCGGATAGAGTCGTTCCGCAACCTCGGGCTGGCTGTCGAAGACGGCAAACCGCACGTCGCCTTGCACGATCGTCTTGAGAATGTGGCGGATCGCCAGCAGAATCGCCGCATCCCCGGTATTCAGGCAGACTGTGTTTTCAACGACGATCTTCATGGGATACCTCATTTCGTCAGCAGATTCCGCGGCGTGGCCTGCGGTGCCTAGGACGGGCATGGTGACCGAAAATACCCACGCCAGGACGATCCCGATGCGGCTCGCGTCACAATCCATCGCTGCATCGGGCTGGGTGACCAGCCAGAGCGGCGCTCAAGCCCGACGGAGGGTAACGCATCAATTTTGCAGTGCAACAAAAAACGTGCACTTATGCTACGGCGCACCAAAAATGTTGCGATGCAGCAAAAGCTGGGTTAGCATTCCCCTGGGTGGGCCAACAGCGGTCGAGTTTTCATGCTGCATGTCTTGTACCTTGTGCACGATGTTTCCGACCCGGCGGTGCGCCGGCGGATCATAATGCTCAAGGCAGGCGGCGCGCGGGTCACGTTGGCCGGCTTCCGTCGGACCACAAATGCTGTTCCCGACGTCGAGGGGCTGCAGCCGGTCGACCTCGGCGCGACGCGTGACGGCCGATTCGGCCAGCGTCTGGCGGCGGTCGCCAAGGCGGCGCTGTCGATAGGCTCGAAGCTTGCGGCGATGCCGAAGCCCGACCTCATCATCGCGCGCAATCTGGAAATGCTGGCGCTGGCCAGGCGCGCCAAGGCCGCCTTTCGCGGCGGCGTGCCGATCGTCTACGAATGCCTCGACATCCATCGCCTGGTGCTGCGCAATGACATGCTGGGCAAAGCACTGCGCACAGCGGAGCGTTATCTCGCCCGCGACGTGAAGCTTCTGGTGACGAGCTCACCGGCCTTCATCGCCAATTATTTCAAGCCGTTCGGGCAGGTCGCCGCACCGGTGGAACTGGTCGAAAACAAATACTTCGAAACCGCGCCGATCGCCTTGGATGACAGGTCAAAGGCCGAAAACCCTGCAGCACCCCCGTGGCGCATCGGCTGGTTCGGCGCGCTGCGCTGCCGCCGCTCGCTGGAGCTGCTGGCCGACTTCACGCGCCGTCAGGGCGGGCGCTTCGAGGTCGTCCTCCGGGGCCGTCCGGCACTCTCGGAATTCCCGGATTTCCATGCTTTTGTCGAGGCCGAACCCTATCTCTCCTTTCGTGGCCCCTACCGCAACCCGGAAGACATGGCCGCGATCTACGGCGAAGTGCATTTTTCCTGGGCGATCGATTTCTTCGAGGAAGGGCAGAATTCGGAATGGTTGCTGCCCAACCGCCTCTATGAGGGCTGCCGCTTCGGCGCCGTACCGATCTCGATGGGCACTACCGAGACGGGGCGCTTTCTCAACCAGCAGGACATTGGCATCCTGCTTTCTGCTGCCACGCCCGAAATCCTGGAAACCGCGCTCGGCCGCATGGACCAGGAGCACTTCGGCAAGGCCAAGGCGCGTGTGCTGGCCCGCAACCCACGAACCTGGAGCTACGACCGCAGCGACTGCCGCGCCTTTGTCGACAGGCTGCGCGGCCTTGCGGTTGCCCCTGGTTCGTTCGCCACCGAGGCACTGGCCTGAAGGATGACCAATGACAAAAGTGCAGTTCATGGAAAGGCGCCGATGACGCAAACCGAAGCGCTGCCGCCAAGCCTGATCGTCATTCCGTGCCTGAATGAGGCAGCCCATATCGGCGCGTTGCTCGAGCAGCTCAGGCCGGCAGCGCTAAGGCTCGGCGCCCGCATCGTCGTTGCCGATGGCGGCAGCACCGATGGTACTTTGGCCATTGTCGAAGCGGTTGCGGCCAAGGACCCTCAGGTCGTCCTCCTGCACAACCCAAAACGTATCCAGAGCGCGGCGATCAATCTCGCCGTCGCCAGCCTCGGTGACGGCGCCGAATACCTGATCCGCATCGATGCCCATGGCGGCTATCCCGCCGATTATTGCGACCGGCTGGTCGAGGAGGCGCTCGCCACTTCAGCCGATTCGGTCGTCGTCTCGATGCTGACCAGCGGCAGCGGCGCGGTGCAGAAAGCGGTCGCGGCGGCGCAGAATTCCAAGCTCGGCACCGGCGGCTCCAAGCATCGGCACTTCTCGGCCGGCGAATGGGTGGACCATGGCCATCACGCGCTGATCCGGATCTCGGCCTTCACCGCGGTCGGCGGCTATGACGAGACCTTCAGCCACAATGAGGATGCCGAACTCGACTACCGCCTGCGCCGGGCAGGCTACCGCATCTGGATGAGCGGCAAGACGCAGATGGTCTACTATCCGCGTTCGTCGCTGAAGGGCCTGTATTTCCAATATCTCGGCTATGGCCGCGGCCGCGCCAAGAATGTGCTCAAGCACCGCATGATCCCGAAAGTTCGGCAGATGATCCCGCTGCTGGTGGCGCCGGTCGTCCTTCTCGCGGTATTTTCCTTTATCCACTGGCTGGCGGCGGTGCCGCTGCTGGTCTGGGCTTCGGTCTGTCTGGGCTACGGCGCTGTGACCGCCATCAGCCAGCGCAATCCCAACAATGTGCTGGCGGGCATTTCGGCGATGGTCATGCATTTCGGCTGGTCGCTCGGGTTTTGGCTGCAACTGCTCGGCTCGCGATCGCAGCGCGGGGTGGCATGATGGTCGCCGACAGCCGCCGAATCGACATCTGCGTCTGCACGTTCCGGCGGCCGGAACTGGCCGACACGCTGCGGTCGCTCGCTGCCATGGATATGCCTGCCGGTTTCGGCATCGGCGTCATCGTCGCCGACAATGACGACGAGCCGACCGCCGAGCCGCTGGTGACCGCGCTGGCGAGCGAATTGAAGCTCGTGGCCCGCTACCGGCACGCCCCGGCGCGCAACATCTCGGTTGCCCGCAACGCCTGTCTTGATGCCAGCACGGCCGATTTTGTCGCCTTCATCGACGACGATGAAACCGCTTCCCGGCAATGGCTGGCCGAACTGATTGCTATCGCGGAGACAAGCGGCGCCGAGGCCGTGCTCGGTCCGGTGCGGGCGCTCTACCGCCCGGATGCGCCGGACTGGATGCGCAAGGGCGATTTCCATTCGACCTTGCCGGTCTGGGTGCAGGGCGAAATCCGCACCGGCTACACCTGCAACGTCCTTTTGAGGATGAGCGCCGACAGCTTGCGCGACCGTCGTTTCAGCCTGGCGCGCGGCCAGAGCGGCGGCGAGGACACCGAATTCTTCGACCGCATGGTCAAGGCAGGCGGTCGCATCGCCTTTGCGCCGGAGGCGTGGGTCGAGGAAGTCGTGCCGCGTTCGCGAGCCGCTTTCGACTGGCTGCGCCGCCGCCGCTTCCGCTTCGGCCAGACGCACGGCCACCTCATCGGCCATGACGCAGGCGTGATAGAGCGTGCGAAGGCTGTCTGCCTTGCCTCGGCCAAGGCCGCCTATTGCTTCGGCATGGCGGCGTTGACCGCGATCAGCCCGGTCCGCCGCAACCGCAGCGTGCTGCGCGGCATCATGCATGTCGGCGTCGTAAGCGGCCTGGTCGGTATCAGCGAAATTCGCCAATACGGCCTCACCTCCGCGCAGCAAGGGGGCAAGCGTGCAGCCTGACGTCTCCTTTGTCATCGCCGCCTACAATGCCGCGGCCACGCTCGGCCGGGCGATCGCAAGCGCCATGGCCCAGCGCGGTGTCAGCGTCGAAATCATCGTCGTCGACGACCAGTCGCGCGACAACACGCTCGACGTTGCAAGAGCCTATCCAAAAGATGTCGTCAAAGTGGTTGCGCTGCCGGCAAATCGTGGCCCTGGCGGCGCCAGGAATGCCGGGCTCGAACTGGCTTCAGGCCGCTGGGTCGCGGTGCTCGATTCCGACGATGCCGTCCTGCCCGGGCGGCTCGCCGCCATGATCGCGCGGGCCGAAAGCGCGGGCGCTGTAATCGCCGTCGACAACCTCCAGGTGGTGCGCGAGGACCGCATTGCCGAAGCGACGATGTTTCCCGCCAAATATCTAGAGGGCCTGCGTGAAATCACGCTCGCCGACTACATCGCTGGCAACATCGTTTTCGAATCCACGTTCAACCTTGGCTATCTCAAGCCGATCTTCCAGCGCCGTTTCCTGATCGAAAACGGGCTTCGCTATGATGAAAGTCTGAGCATAGGCGAGGATTACATCCTGCTCGCCAACGCGCTGGCCAAGAGCGGAAAATGCGTCGTCGAGCCGACGACCGGCTATATCTACCACATCCGCACGGGCTCGATCTCGCGCGTGCTCGAGCTTCACCATATCGAGGCGATGCGCAAGGCCGACGCGGTCTTCGCCGAGACCAATTCCATGGACGCTGCTGCTGCGGCCGCCTTCGCCAAACGCGCCCGCAGCCTGCGCAAGGCGGCATCGTTCCTGTCGCTGGTCCAGCACATCAAGGCGCGTTCGCCGTTGAAAGCGATACGCACCGCGCTAAGTGATCCGGCGGCTGTCAGGCACATGTCGATGCCGATCGCCGTCCGCCTCAAAAGGGTGGCGGCGCAGTTTGCCGTCGGCGCGGAGAGGTAAGGAGGGCGAGTACATCAAGACGTTTGTTCGTGGCCTGCAACAGGCTGAAATCGATCTGCTCAGAAGGAATTTGCGATGAAGAAAATCAGGAAGGCAGTCATCCCTGTGGCGGGGCTTGGAACACGGTTCCTGCCGGCAACCAAGTCGATTCCGAAGGAGATGCTGCCCGTGGTCGACCGGCCGGTCGTCCAATATGCGGTGGACGAGGCCTTCGAAGCCGGCATCGAGCACATCGTGTTCGTCACCGGCCGCAACAAGGCTGTCATCGAGGACTACTTCGACCTGCACCCCGAACTGATTGGAACGCTCGAACAAACCGGCAAGAAGACCCAGCTCGAGGCGCTCGAAAGCATGCTGCCCGTGGCCGGCGCCACCAGCTTCATCCGCCAGCAGTCGCCACATGGTCTCGGCCATGCGGTGTGGTGCGCACGCGAAGTCATCGGCGACGAGCCCTTCGCCCTGCTGCTCCCCGATATGGTGTCGTTCGGTCGCCGAGGTTGCCTGGCTGAAACAGTCGATCTCTATCACCAGACCGGCGGCAATGTGATCGCCGTCGAGCGCTGTGATCCCAGCGAGACCAGCAAATACGGCATCGTCGGGCGCGGCGCCGAGACAGGCAGCGGCTTCGAGGTGACGGCCATGGTCGAAAAGCCGGCGCCGGCCAATGCGCCGTCGAACTATTACATCAACGGCCGCTACATCCTGCAGCCCGAGATCTTCTCGCTGCTGGGCAACCAGCAGCGCGGCGCCGGCAACGAAATCCAGCTTACCGATGCCATGGTGCGGCTGGCGAAAAGCCAGTCTTTCTTTGCCCAGCCTTTCAATGGCCGCATGTTCGACTGCGGCTCCAAGGAAGGCTTCATAGAGGCGACCATCGCCTTCGCGCTGGCGCGCGACGACATGAAGGGACCTGTGCTGGAAATGCTGCAGGCGTTCGTGCGGTCGCATGAGCGTCAGGAAGTGGCCGCATAATGCCCATCTTTCGAGGGCATATGCGTTTGGACGATGGCGCGGCTCATGCCTGCACGCCTGGCCGCTCAGGCCCAGCGCCGGATGGCATGAAGCTTGCGTTGTATATCTTGCCCCCGATCTCCGCAGCTTCGGACGAGGTGGGACCTGACCCGTCTCGCTCCGGCGCCTGTAACCTAGAATTGGATCGAAGATGAATTATGCCAGCTTTCCTCTCGACAAGAGGATGCCATTGCCCAACCCCGATCAGGAAAAGGGTGAAGACTTCATCGACGTCGAGCGCCTGCTTGGCATGGCGGCGCGTCAGGTCAAGGTGGTGGCGGTCTGCGCCATCATCGGCCTGTTCCTGGGGTTGCTCTATCTGCAGACCACGCCCAAGCAATACATGTCGGTCGCCAGCGTGCTGATCGACGAAGGCCTGAACAAGGTCATCGACGACATCTCGGCTGCATCCGTCACCATGCAGACCGACGCCGCCCTGCTCAGCCAGATCGAAATCATCACCTCGGCGCGGCTGGCCTCGGTGGTGGTCGACAAGCTGAAACTCGACCAGAACGCAGAGTTCATGAACCCGCCGCAATCGGCGCTGGTCAAGGGCATCGGCTTCGTGCGCGGCGTGATCGGCTATTTCCGCTCAAGTTCCGCCGAGCAGATTCCCGGCATGGAAAACGTCGATGAGGCGACACGCCAGGCCATGATGCAGACGGCGCGCCACGACTATGCCGTGCTGAAGCTGCAGAGCGAGGTGCTGGCGCAGCGCAACGGCCGCTCCTATGTGCTCGCCATCGGTTACCAGTCGACCAATCCGGCGCTCGCCACCGCCATCACAAAGGCCTATGCCGACGCCTATCTCGCCGACCAGCTCAATGCCAGCTTCGACGCCACCGAGCGCGCTGCGGTCTGGCTGCAGGGCCGGCTGACCGAGCTTCGTCAGAACTCACAGGCGGCCGCTATGGCGGTCGAGAAATTCAGGGCCGAGCATGGTCTGGCCGCCAACAGCGACGGCCAGCTGATCAGCGACAAGCAGATTGCCGATCTCACCGCGCAACTGATCGTCGCGCAGGCCGATACGGCGCGCGCCAGCGCCCGCTATCAGCAATACAAGACCATCGTCGAAAGCGGCTCGGACAATGCCTTCAACGATTCCGCCATCTCAAGCGATCAGCCGGCAAGCTCCGTCATTGCAACGCTCAAGACCCGCTATCTCGCAGTGGCCAAGCGGCTGCAGGACGTGACGGCCAATTTCGGCGCCGACCATCCGCAGGCGGTGGCGCTGGCCAAGGAAAAGGCCGACCTGTCGACCCAGATTTTCGGCGAGTTGAAGCAACTGACCGAAAGCTATCGCAATGAATATGAAGTCGCGCTTTCACGCGAGACCTCACTGAGGCAGAAGATCGCCGACGCGGCCGGCAAGAGCTCTATCGACAACCAGAGCCAGGTCAAACTGCGCGAACTCGACCAGCAGGCGCAGGCGCTGACCACGCTCTACCAGACCTTCCTTAGCCGCTACGAGGAGGCCTCGCAGCAGCAATCCTTCCCGGTCGGCAAGGTCCGCATCATCTCGGATGCCTCAACGCCGCTTTCCGCCTCAAGCCCGCGCACCTCCAGGGTGCTGGCGCTGTCGCTGGTGCTTGGCGTGCTGCTTGGCGCCGGCTTCGGTGGCCTGAATGAGTTCAACGAGCGCTTCTTCAGGACCGGCGAGGACATTCGCGATCGCGTCGGCCTCAAATTCCTCGGCTATTTGCCGATGATCGGCGGCAGGCTCGGCAAGGACGCCGACGGCGGTGCGGCGGATGCCAAAGGCGCCAACACATTGTCGGCGGCCGAGAAACGGGCGCGCATGCGGGTCAGCGTCGATGCGCCGGCATCGATGTTCTCCGAAACGCTGCGCAACGCCAAGATCGCCTTCGACGTCGTCATGGAAGGGCAAGGCAGCCGGGTCATAGGCGTGGTCTCGGTCCTGCCCGGCGAGGGCAAGTCTACGGTCGCCGCCAATCTCGCCGGATTGCTGGCCGCCAACGGCTCGAAGACGCTTTTGATCGACGCCGATCTGCGCAATCCTGGCCTCAGCCGCAACCTCGGCATGGAGGCCGAGCAGGGGCTGATGGAGGCCGTGGTCAACGGCCAGACCTGGCAGTCGGTCGGCAAGGTCGACCGCCAGACCAAGCTGGCGATCATCCCGGCCGTGCTGCGTGGGCAGTTCTCGCATACCAGCGAGCTGCTGTCGTCGGCCGGCATGCGGCGCTTCATCGACAACGCCAAGGAGACGTTCGAGTACATCATCGTCGACCTGCCGCCGCTCGGCCCCGTGGTCGACGCCAAGGCGTTTGCGCCGCTGGTCGACGGCTTCGTGCTGGTTGCCGAATGGGGCCGCACGCCGCGCGCCATGGTGCGCTCGCTGCTGGAGCAGGAACCCTACGTCGCAAGCAAGGTCGTCGGCGCCGTGCTCAACAAGGTCGATCTGAAGAAGCTGCCGAAATACGGCTCGCTCGGCGGCTCGGAAAAGTTCTTCGACCGCTATTCGACCTACTATCTGGAGAAATCGGACGTGCGGGCCAAGACCGCCGCCTGAACGGAGCGCGATCCTGAAAAGGAGCGTGACCCGGAAAAGCGGATCCGGTTTTCGGAAAAGATCACGCTCAAACGAAGAAGCACGGCAGGTCAGGAAAAGATCAGCTTGCCGAATTTACCCGCGATCCTGAGCGCTGTCAGCCGGCCGCTTTGAAAGGCGCCGGTGTCGATGCCGAGCCTTCGCCCGTCAAGCCTGGGGATATCGACCGGCGTGTGCCCATGCACCACAAAGCGGTCGAGCAGATGGGCGGCGTTGAAGAACTCGTCGCGGATGTTGAGCAGGTCCTGCTCATCCTGTGCGACCAGGTCGATACCCGGCCTGATGCCGGCATGGACGAAAACGAATTTATCCGAACAGAGCAGCACCGGCAGGCTGCGCAGAAAGTCGATATGGCTGGCCGGAATGACTTCCTTCACGCGCCGGTCGACCTCGTCGCTCGAGGCATAGAGGCTGGCAAGCCGCGCCGGATCGACCCCATAGGAAAACAGCGTCTCGCGGCCGCCGACCGCCAGCCAGCGGTCCCGCGACAGATATCCGTCGAGATAGTTCAGCATCGCCACTTCGTGGTTTCCCGCCAGGCAGACGCGCAGGAACCCTGTTGGCGGTAGCGCCAAGACATGGTCTAGCACGCGAGCCGATTGCGGCCCGCGATCGATATAGTCGCCGAGCATGACGATAATCTTGCGGCCGCGAAATTGCAGCGCGTCGAGCTGGATCTTCTGCTCCAGCGACAGCAATTCCTTGTAGCAGCCATGCACGTCGCCGATCGCGTAGACGACGGTGTCGTCCATATCCATTTCCAGGCGCTCGCGCGGCGCCGGCCGGGGAGGTCTGGACCGCTGAAACAACGCCACTGGGGCCGTCAGACCCCGATGCCGCGGGCTTTGAGCGCCGCGGTGATCTCGTCAAGAATGGCGGGATCGTCGATGGTCGCCGGCATCGTCCATTCTTCCTTGTCGGCGATCTTCTGCATGGTGCCGCGCAGGATCTTGCCGGAGCGCGTCTTGGGCAGGCGCTTGATCGTCACCACCGTCTTGAAGGCGGCGACCGGGCCGATCCGTTCGCGCACCAGCCCCACCACTTCGCCTTCGATAGCAGCAGTATCGCGCGACACACCGGCATTGAGCACGACGAAGCCGAGCGGAACTTGGCCCTTCATCACATCGGCGACGCCGATGACGGCGCATTCGGCAACATCGGGATGCGCTGAAAGCACCTCCTCCATGGCCCCGGTCGACAGCCGGTGTCCGGCGACATTGATGATGTCGTCTGTGCGCGCCATGACATAGAGGTAGCCGTCCTCGTCGATCATGCCGGCATCGGCCGTCTTGTAGAAGCCGGGAAATTCCTCGAGATAGGCTTGCCGGAAACGCTCGTCGGCATTCCACAGCGTCGGCAGGCAGCCGGCCGGCAGCGGCAGTTTCACCACCACATTGCCAAGTGTGCCGCGCGGCACTTCATGGCCGGCATCGTCGAGCACGCGAATGTCGTAGCCCGGCATCGGCACGCCGGGCGAGCCGTATTTCACCGGCAGCAGGCCGAGGCCCGCCGGGTTGATGGTCATCGGCGAGCCGGTCTCGGTCTGCCACCAATGATCGACCACCGGCACGTTGAGTTTCTGCTCCGCCCATTTGATGGTTTCCGGGTCTGCGCGTTCGCCGGCCAGGAACAGAGTGCGGAATTTCGACAGATCGTATTTCGGCACGAATTCGCCCTTGGGGTCCTGCCCCTTGATGGCGCGGAAGGCCGTCGGCGCGGTGAACAGCGCGACCACGCCGTGTTCTGCGATCACCCGCCAATAGGTGCCGGCGTCGGGTGTGCCGATCGGCTTGCCCTCGAACAGCACGCTTGTCGCACCATGCAGCAGCGGTCCGTAAACGATGTAGGAATGGCCGACCACCCAGCCGACATCGGAGGCCGCCCAGAATACTTCGCCCGGTCTGACGCCGAACTCGTTTTCCATCGTCCATTTGAGCGCGACCATGTGGCCGCCATTGTCGCGCACGATGCCCTTAGGCTGGCCGGTCGTGCCGGAGGTGTAGATGATGTAGAGCGGGTCGGTGGCGAGCACCGGAACGCAATCGACGTTGGCGCCCGCGGCGCGCTCGCGGGCAACGGCGTCGGCAAAATCGATATCGTAATGCTCCCTCAGATCGCAGCGCAGCTGGTCGCGCTGCAGGATCAGGCAGGCGTCCGGCTTGTGGCGGGACATTTCGATCGCCTTGTCGAGCAGCGGCTTGTAGGCCACGACACGTCCAGGCTCCAGGCCGCAGGACGCGGAGATGACCAGCTTTGGCTTGGCGTCGTCGATGCGGGTGGCGAGCTCGTGCGAGGCAAAGCCGCCGAACACCACCGAATGCACCGCGCCGATGCGGGCACAGGCAAGCATCGCGACCGCCGCTTCGGCCACCATCGGCATGTAGATGATGACGCGGTCGCCTTTGTGAATGCCGCGGTTCTTGAGCACCGAAGTCAGCGCTACCACTTCGCGCTTCAATTCGGCATAGGTGAATTTCTTGACCGTGCCGGTGATCGCGCTGTCGTAGATAAGTGCGATCTGGTCGGCGCGGCCGCTTGCGACATGGCGATCGAGAGCGTTGAAGCAGGTGTTGCAGCTGGCGCCGTTGAACCAGCGCCCGTAAACGCCGGCCTTGGCATCGAAGACGCTGGTCCACGGCGAATACCAGTCGATCGCCTCGGCCGCATCGGCCCAGAATTGTTCCGGGTCGCGTTTCCAGCCGTCATAGACCTCGTGGTAGCGTGACGCCATTCATCCCTCCTCGGGAAAACTCTCTATCTTGCAATAGCCTATGCGGGTTTTCCCGGCCACGTCTTTCCCCAAATGCCATGTCTTTCCCGAAATTTGGGGCTTGGCCGATCTCGCCTTGGCCATAAATTGCAGGCACCATGGCCGGGTTTGAAATCGGGGCAGGGCGCGCAATGACGGTACGATACGGGGTTGGATCTGCCGTTGGAGCAGCGCTGCTGTTGACGATCGTTTCCGCCGCCCAGGCCGGCGATGCCGCCGCGCGGCGCATCATCGGCTTTTCCCCCGACGGCAAATATTTCGCCTTCGAGCAATATGGCGAGCTCGACGCTGCCGTTTCCGGCTGGTCGCAGATCGACATCATCGACACAAGCACAGACGAGTTCGTCGGCGGCAAGCCGATCCTTGTCCTCGATGAATCGGAAGAGGCGACCACAACGGTGGAGCAGGCACGGGCGCAGGCCGCAAAGCAGGCCGCGCCAATCCTGGCCAAATACGGCATCGCCGAGCGCGGCACGCGCACGGCCTCCGACAGGTTCACCTTCCCGGACGACACGGTCGAGTACAACGACATCCCCCGCCTCGAGCAGGCCGCGCAGAAATGGCTGTCGCCGTTCTATGGCGAAACACAGATTTCGACCATCCAGCTCGATGAGATTTTGGCCGACAGCAAGACGGACTGCTCGGCAAGCTTCGATGACGCCAAGCCAAGCGACCAGGCTCTTCCGAGCGACAAGACACTTCAGGGCGAAAAGAAACTTCAAGGCGCCAAGACGGGCAAGGCGCGTGGCTTCCGCCTGTCGCTGCAGGGGCAGGACGGCAAGCCGTTCAAGGTGCTGCACGAGGACAAGGCCGTGCCGGGCTCGCGCAACTGCCCGACTTCCTACAGCCTGTCGGAATCCTACGAATACACCCCGCCCGGCAGGCCGGCGGTAGTGGCGGTGCTGGTGCAGCGCTTCAGCCAGGGCTTCGAAGGACGCGACCGCCGCTTCATCGCCGTAACCGGCCATGCACGCTAAGCCGCGGCCCGTCTTGTGGCAGGCAGAAAAAGCTCATGCGCCCGGAGAAAGCAGGGCGTTCGTGTCGGATATCAGGTCTTAAAGCGGCAAGGCCGCCAGCATCAGCCCGACGCCACCCGCGATCAATATGGCGGCTGCCAATGCTTTTCGATGACGTTCGAACGCGGTCGGAGCCCGCTCCCAGTTGTAACGCATACCCAATGCTCTCCCAAAACCCCGCGACTCCATAGCTTACTTTAGGTAAGAAAAGCAAGACCTTGACCCTGCGAGATAGCTGGCTTGACCGTTTGCGGCGGTGATTCCCAGCTGCAATCACCGACTATTTCTGGGTGCTTCCCTGTTCTCAGGCTCTGAATCATGTGGAAGTTACCACAATCTGAAATTGGATGTCTCCATTAGGCTTCGGTTGCCTGTGTCGTGAGGATGGTGGCGTTGCCGGATTGCCACAGAACGGTCAGGCCGGCCTGTTCTCCCTCTCGTCCGCGCAATGGACAGACCCGCATCGCCGCGCTATCTGCTCTCCAGGAAAATGGTGGAGGGGCTCCATGGCCCAAATCGGTTCTGAAATGGTTCTGCGGCTGGCGGACGACGCCTCGGTCCAGCATGTCGGCGATGGCGCCGTCGTGCTCTTGGCGCGCAGCGGCCAGCTTTACACCTGCAACGGCACCACCGAAGCCTTTCTCGACAAGGTGGACGGCGCCCGCAGCCTTGACCAGATCGTCGTCCTGTTGTCTGACGAGTTCGAGGTCGACAAGGGCACGCTCGACCAGGACATGGCGGCGCTGGCCGCCGAACTGGTGAGCGAAGGCATTCTCGCCGACCCGGCTCCCTGATGGTGGACGGCGTTCTCCTGCGCGCTTTGTTTCGTGTCCATTTATGGGCAAGCGCGCGGCTGATGCCGACCCTGATCGGCCGCCGCAGCTTCGAATCGGTGCTGAAATGGGCGCCGCTCAGCGCACACACCCCTTATCGCGGCCTGTCGTCAGCCTACATCGTCGCTGCCGTCAACCGGACCGTCCGGCACCCCTGGCTGATGCGCGACCGCAGATGCCTGCGCGAGGGCCTGCTCGCCCACCGCTTCCTGCGCTTTGCCGGCTTCGATCCGGATCTGCGCTTCGGCGTCGATCCGAAGTCGATGCAGGCGCCGCGTATGTCTGCCCATTGCTGGGTCTGTCTCGATGGCCGCCCGGTGGTCTCGGACAGCCTCCCCGGCATGGTGCAGATCTATCGCCATCACGCCGATGCCGGAAAGGCGCACGCTGCTTGACCGGTCCGGCGACCACCTTCTGCTATGATCTCCAGGGCCAGGTCATCAGCATATCGGCCTCGCGGGCCGATCTCTGGCCGAGCTTCGACCTCTTGCTCGGCACGTTGCGCGTGAGCGGGCCGGTCGAGCCCGATTTCCGCGTCGACATCATCGAGACGCGGGAGTTACCGGAATCGCCTGCCGGAAAACTCGCTTTCGACGGCGAGGTGCCGGAGGACGGCCATTGCCGGCTGATCGACGGTGGCGGCACCGTTCATCTGGTCTTTCCCGGCCTGCAGACCGTCTCGATCAATGCCGATGGAGGCTGGGCCGAGATACGAGTCCATCCCGATGCCAAGGTCAAATGGACGGTGCTGATGATGGTGCTGGATGCAGCACTTGATGCCGGCGACCAGCACATGCTGCACACCGCCGGCCTGACATTGCCCGGCCGCGAGGCGCTCGTGCTGATCCATGCGCCGAGCGGCACCGGCAAGTCGACGACGTCGCTGGCGCTGGCGTCGCAAGGTTTCGGCCTGTGCTCGGATGACGCCATGATCCTCAAGGTTTTGGCCGGTGGCGGCATCACGGCCTGGGGCTTGCCGCGCAAGGTGAAGGTCCACCGCCACACCGCGGCAATGCTGCCCTTCGTGGCGCCTTGCCTTGGCGACAAATGGGACGCCAATGGCGAGCAGGCCGTCTCGCTGGAACGTCTCGCCGAGATCATCCGCATCGAGGAAACTGTCGGCAGACCGGTTGCGGCACTGTTTCATCTCGCCCGCTCGGCGGACGCGCAAACCCGGCTCGTGCCCATGACCAGGACAGACGCCATGGTGGCGCTTGCCACCGACAATGTCAGGACCGGCATGACCGGCCTTTTGCCGGCGCAGAAGCGCCGCATGGCAACCATCGCAACGCTGGTCAAAGCCGTCCCGACATTTACCCTGGAAGTCGGCGCGAACCCGGCCGAGGCGGCCCCGCTGATCCGCTCGGCGCTGGCGGCGCGGGACTAAAGCACACTTCAGGCAGAATGCGGCTTTGGCCTGGCGAGGCGCTGGATCCAGCGGAAGGCGTCGCGGCGCAGGCGCGAATGCATCTTGTCCCTGGAATTGACGCCGAGCAGCGTATCGCCGGTGATCAGCCATTTGGCCAAAAATATCGAGAGGTCGGGCTTGATGCGGTCGGCCAGTTCGATCGCGCGCGGTGCATCAAACAGCCGCCCCGTCACATTGAGAACCGTCGCCAGTTCGAGCTCGATGCCGCTGATGCGCGCCGCCTCGAAAAGCCGGTCTTCATCCGCGGGCGACCGCAGCGCGCGCACGCCCTGCAGCACATCGACGCAAAGCTGCAGCCGGTGGAACTTGTGCCCGCCGGCGGCGTGGACAATGGCGATGGTCAGCAGCGCGGCCGGCGTGTCGGCCTCGCTGCCGTCGATGATCTGCAATTCGCGAAAGCCCAGCGACAGCCGCCGCCGCATGCCGGAATCATGCACCAGGTTGCCGTGCAGTTCGATCAGCAGGCTGGTATTCTCCTTCTCCAGCCACTTGAACTCCTGCAGATCCTGCGACTGCGCCTCGCCGCTCCAGAGCTCGAAGCCGCATCCGGCAATCACCGTGTTGGCTTCAATGATGCTGGCCGGCTCGACCAGAATGTCGATGTCGGTGAACGGCCGGTCAGCGGCGTGGCGGTAAAGTTTGCGTGCGAAGACCGGACCCTTGACGATGCGGGCCGGAACATTTTTCGCCGCCAATGCCTTCATGATGCGGTCGCCATGATATTGCAGCAGCATCGATTGGCCGGTCGCCAGCGTCGAGCGATCACGCAGTTCCGACAGCTTTTGCCGCAAGGCTGCGTCCGCAGGCAGTTGGGCGTCGCCGATCTCGCTGAGCTTGCGCAGCATGATCGGCAGCACGCCGTGGAACTCGGCATTGGCGAGCAGTGCCAGCAAGCTTTCGGCAGCAACGTCACGGCCAATGGCAACCGTCGCCTCCGGGTCGGCGAAGGTCAGCAGCAGTTTTTCATCGGCAGGCGCAAGAGATGGCAGCATCAAACCCGGATTGCGTTCGCCCACATCAGCAATTCCCGTCCGGAATTGCGTCAAACAACCAACTCAGAGGAGCGTATGTTGCAGAAAAGCATGCATGAAGCCAGCGTGTGGTGGCAGAACCAGCTCATGAATTGACTTTCCACGGTTTCGGTCCATTCTTTTGCACTTGACTGAAAAGGGTGTTTGGAATGGCCAAGAAAAAGTATGAAGCGCCCGTGCTGCGCAAGGCAGGAAAGTTGTCCAGCGTGGTGGCCGGGCCGTCGCTGCCGATACCGCGATAAGACTTCTACGGCTTCGGTTTGGATGAAGCCGGAGCGGTCGGCCGCAAGGCAAGCCGCGCTGCAGGCGGGCAATCTGTCGGCGTGACTGCGGGTAACGGTCCGTCCGGTCCCGCAGGCTAAGGCAAGTTCATAAGCCGCCTGTTCGGGATATGGGCAAGGCCCCTCCGTTACAGTCCCCAGCGCAGCGCGGCTGTGTGCACCGGCGCGTCCCACATTGACGTTACCTCGTCATCCAGCATGGTCAGCGTGATCGAGCAGCCGGCCATGTCGAGCGATGTCACGTAGGACCCGACCAGCGAGCGGGTCACCGTCACGCCCTGTTTTTCGAAGATGTTTCGGGCGCTGTTGTACATCAGATAGAGCTCCATCAGCGGCGTGCCGCCAAAGCCGTTGATGAACAACAGTGCCGGGCCTTTCGCCCTGTCGCCGAGATCGCCCAGGATCGCGGCGCAAATCTCTTCGGCGATCGCATCGGCGCTTTTCAACGTGTCGCGACGCCGGCCGGGCTCGCCATGAATGCCGACGCCGAATTCCATCTCGCCATAACCAATCTCGAAGGTCGGCCTGCCGGCCGCCGGCACCGTGCAACTGGTCAGCGCCACGCCCATCGAACGCGTCGCGCTGTTGATGCGACCGCCGAGCGCCTTGAGATCCGCCAGCGCCATGCCTTGCTCGGCGGCGGCGCCGACGATCTTCTCCACCACCAGCGTGCCGGCGACGCCGCGCCGGCCGGTCGTAAAGGACGAATTCTCGACGGCGACGTCATCATTGATCACCACCTGCAGGACGCCGTCGGCCATTTCGCCGGCCATGTCGAAATTCATCACGTCGCCTTCATAGTTCTTGACGATGAACAGGCAGCCGGCGCCGGTATCGACGGCGGCGGCCGCCGCCAGTATCTGGTCCGGCGTTGGCGAGGTGAAGACCTGGCCGGGGCAGGCGGCGTCCAGCATGCCGTGACCGACAAAGCCGGCATGCAACGGCTCGTGGCCGGAACCGCCGCCCGAGATCAGCGCCACCTTCCCCGGCTTCATCACCTTGCGGCGAATGAATTTGTGCTCCTCGCCCAGCACCAGGATGTCGGCATGAGCTGCAACGAAGCCGTTGAGGCTTTCGGTCAGCACCGTGTCGACGGAATTCATAAACTTCTTCATGTGTCCTCCCGACACAACACGATCAGCCACCACTCCTGCCGGTGATGCTGGTGATCTTCTGGATGAATTCGTTGATCGCCTTGTCGAGCGCTGCATTCTGCTTGTCGTCGCCGAAATCGGGCACGATCAGCGAGACATGCCGGGTCTTGCGCATGCCTGCCGCAACCGACATCTTGCCGGGATGCGCCAGATGATAGGCAGCCAGAAACTGATCGCGCTCGGCCGGACTGAAATGGCAGACCGAAAAAATAGCCGGCAGATGTTTTGACGGGATCGGGGTCGAATAGGCCGCGCTGGAAATCTGGGTGACGAAGCTGCGGTGCTTGCCAAGCGCGTCGGCAAGGCGTTGTCGCATACCCGACGGTCGCTGGTCGATGACCTGCGACAGGATCGTCTTGTAGGCGCGGATCGCCTCTTCGGAGCCGGCTTCTGGTGTCTTGTCGGCCATCTCAGTCATCCTAGACCGATGCATCCGAGATGGCCGCCTTGGCCATGGCGAGTTGGGCGGGAGCCACCGAGAGATCCCGCAGGCCGGCCTCGAGCAGTGCCGGGATCGATGCCGGATCGCCGCCGGCATCGCCGCACAGGCTGACTGGGATTTTCGCGCGCAGGCCAAAAGCGGCAACCGAGCCGATCAGCCGCAACACGGCGGGATGGCGGACAGAATTAAGATGCGCCACGGCTGCGTTATCGCGGGCAGCCGCCATTACATATTGGGTCAGATCGTTCGAACCGATCGAGAAGAAGGCGACATCGGCGAACGCCTCCGGCGCGATCGCCACCGAAGGCACCTCGACCATGATGCCGAGCGGCGGCATTTTTTGCGCGATGCCGCGCGCGGCAAGCCCGGCCTGCTCCTCCACGAACAGAGCGGCGGCGCGTTGGTATTCCTCCGCGACGGCGATCATCGGAAACATCACCTTCAGATTGCCGTGCACCGCCGCGCGCAGCAGCGCCCGGATCTGTACGCGAAACACCTCCGGCCTTGCCAGCGACAGCCTGATGCCACGCAGCCCGAGGAACGGGTTGCTCTCCTCGACGGTGAAGCCCGGCACCGGCTTGTCGCCGCCGGCGTCGACGGTACGGATGGTCACCGGCTTGTCGCCTGCCCATTCCAGCACCTTGCGATAGGCCTGGTATTGCGTCTCCTCGTCCGGCGGCGCCTTGCCGAACAGGAATTCGGTGCGCATCAGCCCGACCCCGTCGCAGGTCGAAATGTCGATGCCGTCGACCTCGGACGGATCGGCGATGTTGACCTGCACGCGCACTGTCGTCCCGGCCCGGGTTACCGCCGGTTTCGCGAGATAGACTCCGGCCTTGTCTCGATGTGCCACAAACGAGGACGAGGACCGGTGGAACGCTTCGATCTCGGTCGTGGTCGGCGAAAGCACGATACCGCCATGCTCCGCATCGAGCAGAGCCAGACCGACGGGATTAGCCGGCGAAGCGCCAAGCCCCACCACCATCGGCACGCCGCGCGAGCGCGCCAGCATGGCGACGTGGCTGGCGGCGCTGCCGGCCCTCAGCGCGATGCCGCCGCCGGTGCTCCAGTCGGTCTCGAGAAAGCGCGTCGGCGCGATGTCCTCGCCATAGAGAATGGCGCCCGCTGGTGGAGCGCTCTCCTGCTCCTCGGTAAGGGCGCGCAGCACGCGGTCGCGGATATCGCTGATATCGGCGGCGCGAGCCCGGAAATAGTCCTGGTCTGACGTTTCGTAGCCGGAGATCTCGGCGTCCAGCGCCTGTCGCCAGGCCATGTCAGCCGGCATGCCGGACGCGATCGCGGCAAAAGCCGGGCCGGTCAGGGCATCGTCCTCAAGCATGGCGAGCTGGAATTCGAGAATGCCGGCGGCCTCCTCATCGGCGGTTTCAATCAGGGTCGCGAGCCGGTCAGCCGAACTGGCGATAGCTGCTTCCAATGCAGCCTTTTCCTCGCCGGCTGTCGCCTTCCGTGAGTAGTGCGCGGTGCCGTTGTCGAGATTGAACAGCGGCCCCTCGGCGTAGCCGGCGGAGGCCGAAATGCCTTGCAGCCTAAGCGGTTCGGGCATGGCCCGCGCCTTCGTCGAAATCGCGCCGCACCAGCTCGACCAGCGCTCTCACGGCATCATCGGCGCCGTCGCCTGTGGCCCGGATGTGCAGCATGGTGCCTTTCGGCGCCCTGGCCGCCATCACCTTGACGATGCTCTTGGCGTCGAACCATGGGCCGTTGGCAGAAAGCGCAATCTCCACCTCGGCCGCAAAGCTCTTGGCAAGCTTGGTGAACTTCACCGAAGGGCGCGCATGCAGACCCACCTCGTGGGTGATCAGGACGGTCGCTTCGGCAAAGGCGGACATCAGGTCAAAATTCCCGTTCACTCACGACGGCGACAATTCATGCGCCGTCGCCACCACTTCCTTCAGCGAGGCGCCGCCGGAGGACTCGGTCGCCGCCATCACCGCGCCTTCGACGATCGGCGCGTTGCAGACGATGATCTTCTGCGCCCGCGGCTCGCCGATCATTTCCACCGCCATTTCCGAATTGGTCTCGGCGCCGCCGAGATCGACCAGTATGGCGACGCCCGCCTCCGACCACGCCTTGTCGATGGCGCCTATGATCGCTTCGACGCTGGTGCCGAGCCCGCCATGGCCGTTTCCGCCGCACCATGCAAGCGGCACTTCGTCGCCCACCATCTGCCGCACCATGTCGGCCGTGCCTTCGGCAACCAGCGGGGAATGCGAGACGATGACGATGCCGACATTGCTCATGCTTGGCCCTCGACGGTTTCGGCGACGGTCCGCACCAGCAGCGCCACAGAGCGTCCGCCGGCATCCATATGACCGATTGAGCGGTCGCCGAGGAATGAGGCGCGACCGCGTGTTGCCTTCATCGGCACGGTCGCCTCGGCAGCCATGTCGGCGATATCTGCAATTTCCATGGCCGTCTTTCCTTCGACCAACGCGTCCTGCACAGGTTGCAGCACATCGAGCATGGTCTTTTGACCGACCTGGGATTTGCCTCTGGCGGCCACAGCTTCGATTGCCTTGCCGAAAGCAGCCGCCAGATTGGCACGATCCGGCTCTCCCGAAATCTCCTTGCCCAGCGCCAGGAACAATGTACCGAAGAGCGGCCCGGATGCACCGCCAACCGTCATCACCAGCTTGGTGCCGATCGCCTTCAGCGCCTCGGGCAGCGGCTTGGCCGAAAACGCCTCGGCATCGGCACGCAAGGCCTCAAACCCGCGCTTCATGTTCAGCCCATGGTCACCGTCGCCGATCGCCTGGTCGAGCGCGGTCAACTCTTCCGAGTGAGCGGCGATCGTGTCCGCGGCGGCGGTGATCA
Source organism: Mesorhizobium sp. M0062 (assembly GCF_040323125.1). Classification (NCBI taxonomy): domain Bacteria; kingdom Pseudomonadati; phylum Pseudomonadota; class Alphaproteobacteria; order Hyphomicrobiales; family Phyllobacteriaceae; genus Mesorhizobium; species Mesorhizobium sp. M0062. The sequence continues at coordinate 221,205 of NZ_JAMYUO010000001.1, read as the reverse complement.
GCCTGGCAAGGTCGAACGCTGCCATGTCCAGATTCCCGGTTTCGATCCTGCCGGCGGTATCGCAAGAGTTTTCATTCGACAATCTAAGCATGCCGTCAGGCCGTTGCATGCAGCGCGGCGGCCGCGAACACTTCGGCCACGGCATGGGCGCCAGGGTCGACTACGCCCTGCAATTTGGTGCCGACATAGGCGGAGCGCCCGGCCTTCGCCTTCTCCATGGCCGCGGTCGCCTCGGCGCCGTGCCGTGCCGCTGTAGCCGCGGCATCCAGCCCCTTGGCATCGAGCGCCTTCAGCCCCGGCTCCAAGGCATCGACCATGGTGCGGTCGCCGACCCTGGCGCCGCCATAGAAGGTCATCCGGTCAAGCCCGGCAAGCAGCGCCTTGGACAGGGTTGCTCCGCCGTTCGAAGCCTGAGCCGCCGCCGTGAAGAAGATCGACAGCAAGACGCCTGAGGAGCCGCCCATTGCGACGCCCAGACTATCGCCTATAGCCGCAAGCGTGGCGGCAGGGTCGGCCAGCGGCAGCGCATCGAGCCGTTCCAGCACGCTGCGCGCGCCGGTCGCAACCGTCGAACCGGTATCGCCATCGCCCGCCTTGGCGTCGAGCCCGTTCAGTGTCTCTTCGAGCGCGATCAGCCGTTCGCAGACCGTGATGATCAAACGCCTGGTGCCGGAATCCTGGCTGGCCCTTTGGGCTGCGCTGTTTCCAGCCGCTTTCGCCATAGGCACGATAGCCGGCGCGACGACGGTTTTGGCCGGCATCCAGGCATGTGGGCCGACAGGCGCCAGCAAGGCTGCCTCGCGCGCCGCATCGAGCTTGATCAGCGACAGCGAAAAACCGTTCATGTTGAGCGCCGTCATCAGCGGTCCGGGGCCGATCGCAAGCTTCACGGTCTTGGCCAGCGGCGAGGCCAGCACGGCATTGGCGACCAGCGACATCTCAAGCGGCGGCACCGAGCCGAGATTGTTGATGAGCAACGCGTGGCTGGCGTTCGGGTCGAGCCGCGCGGCCAGCCGCTCCGCCATGATCGCCACCAGCTTGTCGGCGCTTTGCACCGCGATGCGCTCGACGCCCGGCTCGCCATGGATGCCGAGGCCGAGTTCGCCGTCATTTTCGCCGAACCGCTCTTCATGTGGCTGGCCGGGGATCGAGCAGGACGACAGCGACATGCCGAGCGAGACGATGTCCTTCGCCGCCGCGCGAGCGGCTGTAGCAACGGCTGCCAAGTCCTGACCGGTCTCCGCCAAATGGCCGGCGATCTTGTGCACGAACAAGGTGCCGGCGACGCCGCGCGGCTGGTTGATACCCGGCAGGGCGATGTCGTCGGCAACGATCGCCATCTCGACGCGAAACCCCTCGGCGCGCGCCTTCTCGGCCGCCAGGCCGAAATTGAGCCGGTCGCCGGTGTAGTTCTTGACGATCAGCAGGCAGCCGGCGGGGCCGGTCACCGCGCGGATGGCCGCCAGCACCGCCTCGACGCTGGGCGAGGCAAAGATCTCGCCCGAAACCGCCGCCGTCAGCATGCCCTTGCCGACAAAGCCGGCATGAGACGGTTCGTGTCCGGCGCCGCCACCGGAGACGACGGCAACTTTCGCCTTGTCCCAGTCGGCGCGCAGCACGACCTTGATCTCGGGGTAACCGTCGAGGCGCGCGAGATCGCCGGAACCGATAGTCCGCAACAGCCCGTCCAGCGCCTCGGTGACGATCGTTTCCCTGCGGTTGAAAAAGTGCTTCATCGAATTCGTCCTGTATTCGTCAATCAGAAGCCGGTGCCGTGCCCTTGGCGAGACACCGAAAACCTCACATCAGTCTTTGTCCGTCGGCGCCGAAATAAAGTGGCGAGCGGTAGCGGATCACCACTTTGTCGCCCTCGGCCAGATCCGTATCGGGGTCGGTGAGCGTCACCAGTTTCTTCGGGCCGACCGTAACATGCAGATGGTTCTGGTCCCCGAGATGTTCGACCCAGTCGACGACGCCGTCGGCATGGCCGTTTGCGGTCTTCTCGATCGACAGATGCTCGGTGCGCGCGCCGATGGTCTTGGTTCCGGTCGGCGCCCCACCATCAGGCAGCAGTCCCGCTGGCAGCAGATTGATCGCCGGCTGGCCGAGCCGTGCGGCGACATGAAGGTTTGCCGGCTCGGAATAGATGGTGCGCGGCGTGCCGATCTGCACCAGCACGCCATTGTTGAGGATGCCGATGCGGTCCGCCATGGTCATCGCCTCGATCTGGTCGTGCGTGACATAGAGCATGGTGGCGCCGAGCTCGGCTTGGATGCGCTTGAGTTCGAGCCTGAGATCGGCGCGCAATTTGGCGTCGAGCGACGACAGCGGCTCGTCCATCAAATAGATCGACGGCTTGCGCACCAGCGCGCGCCCAATGGCGACGCGCTGCATTTCGCCACCCGAAAGCTTGGTCGAGCGGTTGTTCAGCTTGTGGTGGATGCGCACCATCTTCGCCACCTCTTCGACGCGGCGGCGAATCTGGTCCTCCGGTACTTTCCGCGCTGGCGAACGCAGCGGGAAGGCGAGGTTGTCGTAGACCGACAGATGCGGGTAGAGCGAATATTGCTGGAACACGAAGGCGGTGTCGCGCTCGGCCGGCGACAGCGTCGTCGCATCGTGGCCGCCAATATGGATCGTGCCGCCATCCGGCCGCTCCAGTCCGGCGATCAATCTCAGCGTCGTCGTCTTGCCGGCGCCGGTCGGGCCGAGCAGCACGACGAATTCGCCATCGGCGATGTTAAGGTCGAGGCCATCGACGGCGACATGGTCGCCGAAGCTTTTGGTCACGCCCTTGATGTGCACGTCAGCCATGCTGCGCTCTCCCTTGAGAGGCGGTATCGTGGATCGCGGTGCGCACCGCCCGACCCGAGCCCTTGTCGAACAGCGACAGCCGCGCGCTGTTCAACGTCAGCCCGACATGATCGCCGGCAGCGAGCCGGATTTCGGCCGGCACCCGCGCCTTGATGATGCCGTCCGCCGTCTCCACCGCCACGATCTGCGTCGTGCCGAGATATTCGGTGCCGTAGATGGTGCCGCGCAGTTTCGACGCATCGTCGAAACGGATGTGCTCGGGACGGATGCCGAGCGCCATGTCGGCGGGCGCAATTTCCTCGCGCACTTCCGGCACCGCCACCTTGGCGCCCTGGACGACGATTTCCTTCGCCCCCTTCGCCAGCCCGCCACCGAAGCCCAGGAAATTCATCGGCGGCGAGCCGATGAAGTCGGCGACGAACATGGTTGCCGGGCGGTCGTAGATTTCGCGCGGGCTGCCGAACTGTTCGATGACGCCATGGTTCATGACGGCGATCTTGTCGGCCATCGACATCGCTTCCATCTGGTCGTGCGTGACATAGACGGTGGTGGCGTGGATGCGGTTGTGCAGCTCGCGCAGCTCATGCACCATCAGATCGCGGAATTCGGTGTCGAGCGTGCCGAGCGGCTCGTCCATCAGAAAACACTTTGGCCGCCGCACGATGGCACGGCCGAGCGCGACCCGCTGGCGGTCGCCGCCGGCAAGCCCTGAGACCGATTTGTTGAGCAGGTGGTCGATGCGCAAAAGCTTGGCCGTCTCGTCGACCCGTTGGCGGATTTCGGCCGACGGCATTCCTTGCGCGAGAAGCGGGAAGCCGATGTTCTTGCGCACATTCATATGCGGATAGAGCGCGAAAAGCTGGAAGACGAAGGCGATGTCGCGTTCGCGCGCCCGGCGCATGGTGACATCCTCGCCGCCGAGCAGGATCTGGCCGCCCGTCGGCAGTTCCAGCCCGGCGATCATGCGCAGCGTCGTCGTCTTGCCGCAGCCCGACGGGCCAAGCATGACGAAGAACTCGCCATCCTCGACGACGAAGCTGGAATCCTGCACGGCGACGAAATCGCCGAAGGCCTTTCTCAAATGTTGGACGCGGATTTCGGCCATGATTATTCCGGGAATTTCGAGACGATGATGAACATCACTGTGCCGGCGAGCATGGTGATGAAGGAGTAGGTGTAGAGCGCCAGCGCGAAGGCCTGGAACAGCATCAGGAATCCAATGGCGATCAGCGTCGTGGCGATGTTTTCCATCAGGCCGCGGCGAGCCCAGCGAGGCCAGGATGACTTTTTGGAGATGGCTGGGCGCGTCATGCGTAGCTGCCTTCCTTCTGCCCGGCAACGGGGCGAGACGGTTGCCAGGTGGTTCCCCCACTCCGTCGCTGCTTCGCAGCGCCACCTCTCCCCCCTCCGGAGGGAGAGGAAGGCAGCCTGCCTGAATGAAGTTCGCGTCCTTCCTCTACCCCGTCGATCGGGGGAGAGGTGTCGAGCGAAGCTCGACGGAGTGGGGGTCGACTTGACACACCACTCATTTGCGAACCGCGCCGAAAGTGATGCCGCGCAGCAACTGCTTGCGTAGCAGGATGGTGAAGACCAGGATCGGCACCAGGAAGATCGTCGTGCCCGCCGCCACCGCCGGCCAGTCCTGGCCGCCTTCACCGATAATGGTCGGGATGAAGGGCGGTGCGGTCTGCGCCGTGCCGGAGGTCAGCAGGGCCGCGAATGCATATTCGTTCCAGGCAAAGATCAGGCAGAAGATGGCGGTCGCGGCGATGCCGGTGGTCGCCTGCGGCAGCACGGTGCGCCAGAAGGCCTGCAGCCTGGTATAGCCGTCGATCATCGCCGCTTCCTCATACTCGCGCGGGATCTCGTCGATGAAGCCTTTCAGCAGCCACACCGCGAGTGACACGTTGACCGCGGTGTAGAGCAGGATCATGCCCAGCGCGGTGTCGGACAGGCCGAGCTCGCGGTACATCAGGTAGATGGGAATCGCGACCGCGATCGGCGGCATGAAGCGCGTCGACAGGATGAAGAACAGAAGGTCGTCGGCCAGCGGCACCTTGAAGCGCGAGAAACCATAGGCAGACAGCGTGCCGAGGAAGACCGCGCAGAAGGTCGAGCCGAAGGCGATTATCAGCGAATTGACGAAGCGCGGCAGGAAATTGGACGGGCCGGCAATCACCATGTTGCGCTTGCGCGAGGTCTCGTCGCAGAAACCGGTCGCGGGTCCGAGCGAGTTGATGTAGTCGGGCGTTTGCCTGGTGCGCGTCGTGAACAGGTTGCAATAGCCCTCGATGCTCGGCTGGAACAGAATCTTGGGCGGATAGGCGATCGAATCCGGCGGCGTCTTGAAGCTGGTGGCGAAGATCCACAGCAGCGGCACGATCGAGATCAGCGCGTAGAGCACGATGATCGTGCCGGCGATCCGCTTCGAATTGGCCGAGGGGGCGACGACGGAGTGGGCGGTGGTCAGGCTCATCTCTGCTTCACCTTGTTCAGCGCCTTGACGTAGATGTTGGCCAGCCCAAACACCGCGACGAACAGGATGATGGCGAAGGCCGAGGAATATCCGGTGCGCCAGCTCTCGAAGGCCTGCCGCTTCAGCGTGATCGAGGCGACCTCGGTGGTCGAGCCCGGCCCGCCACCGGTCAGCAGGTTGACCATGTCGAACATCTTGAAGTTCTCGATGCCGCGAAACAGCACCGCCAGCATGATGAAGGGCAGCGCCATGGGCAGCGTGATCGACCAGAACTGCCGCCAGTTGGACGCGCGGTCGACCTCGGCGGCTTCATAGATGTATTCGGGGATGGAGCGCAGGCCGGCGAGACAGATCAGCATGACATAGGGCGTCCACATCCAGGTGTCGACGATGATGATCGACCACGGCGCCAGCGACACGTTGGACAGCATCTGGATGTCGGTCGGTGGTATCCGGGTGACGAACGAGATGGCGTAGGCGAACAGGCCGATCTGCGGCTCGTAGAGGAAACGCCAGAAATTGCCGACCACCGCCGGCGACAGCATCATCGGCACCAGGATGATGGTCGTCCAGAAGGCGTGGCCGCGAAACTTCCTGTCGATCAGCCATGCCAGCGTGAAACCGATCAGCGTCTGCAGCAGGATCGTCCAGAACACGAAATGCGCCGTCGTCTGCATGGCGATCCAGATGTCCTGGTCGCCGAGGATGCGCTGGTAGTTGGCGAAGCCGAGGTTTTTCACCACCTCGTTCGGGCGGTTCGCGCGGAAGTTGGTGAAGGACAGGTAGATCGCCCAGAACAGCGGGAAGATGTTGATGGCCAAGAGCAACAGGATCGTCGGCGAGATGAACAGCCAGGCGAGGCCCTTGTCGCTGATCCCCCGGACCTGGCGGGCCAACGGCTCCGGGGTCGCCCGGGCAACGTTCTCCGCAGTCCGATTGAGCATGGTGAGTCCTGCTTCGGTCACGTCAAGTCTCGACACTGGAATTTATCTGAACTGCGTCCCGTGCCAAGGGCGGCACGGGACCAAGAGCATGAAGCCGAAAAGTGTGAAGCGGTTTTCGGACGACATCATGCTCTCTCTCTTTTTTGGCCCGAGGCGGATGATTTCTGGTCGATTCGGCCCGAAAATCATCCGCCTCTGGGGTCAGGCTCGGGAGGAGCCGTTGGTCCGGTTACATCTTGCCGTCGTCCTGGAACACTTGCGTCCAGTCCTTGACCAGGCCGTCAAGTGCGTCCTTGGCCGAGCCCTGGCCGGCAACGACATAGTCGTGGAAGCGCTTCTGCGACGCCTGCAGCAGCGGTGCGTAGCTCGGCTCGGCCCAGAAGTCCTTCACGATCGCCATCGAGTCGAGGAAGGTCTGCGCATAAGGCTGGCTGGACGGGAAGGCCGGGTCCTTGACCACCGCGTTCAGGCAGGAATAGCCGCCGAGCGACCACCATTTGGCCTGCACATCCTTGTTGGCGAACCACTTGATGTATTTCAGCGCCGATTCCTGCTTGTCTGAATAGGACACCACCGAAATGCCCTGGCCGCCAAGCTGCGCAAACTGGGCGCCGCCGGGACCCTTCGGATTGACGAAGTAGCCGATCTTGTCGCCGCCGACATTCTCGTCCTTCTGCAGGCCGGGCCAGGTGAAGGCGAAGTTCATGTGCATGGCCACCTGACCGGATTTGAAGGCGTCGACGCCTTCGCCCATATAGCTGTTCGAGGCACCCGGAGGCGTGCAGCAATCGTAGAGCGACTTGTAGAACTCCAGGCCTTTGACCGCGTCTGGCGAATTGACGAAGCCTTCCATCTCGTAGGGCTTCTTGGGGTTTTCATACTGGAAGCCGTAGCTGTAGAGCACGTCCATGGCGCCCATGGTGATGCCTTCCGAGCCACGCTCGGTGTAGATCGAAGCGCCATAGACGGTCTTGCCGTCGATCTCGCGCTTCTGGAAGAACTCGGCGACCTGCTTCAGTTGGTCGAAGGTGGTCGGCGGGCCGAGATCCCAGCCATATTTTTCCTTGAATTCCTTCTGCAGCTCCGGCTTGGAGAACCAATCCTTACGGTAGGTCCAGCCGACGACGTCGCCCATGGCCGGCAGCGCCCAGTAGTTCGGCGTGTTCTTCGGCCATTCGGAATAGCCGACGACTGTTGCCGGCACGAAGTCGTCCATGCTGATCTTCTCCTTGTCGAAGAAGTCGTTCAGCTTGACATAGTGGCCGTTCTCGGCCGAGCCGCCGATCCACTGGCTGTCGCCGATGATCAGGTCGCACAGTTTGCCGTGCGAGTTGAGCTCGTTGAGGAAGCGGTCGGCATAGTTGGTCCACGGCACGAATTCGAATTTCATGCCGATGCCGGTTTCCTTGGTAAAATCCTTGGACAGTTCGACCAGCGCGTTTGCCGGATCCCAGGCGGCCCAGCAAAGCGTCAGGTCTTCAGCGTGCGCGGCGTTCGAGACGGCTGTCGACGCGGTAATCGCCGAGGCCAGCCCCAACGCCAGTTTCAAGCTCGATTTCATGCCTTCCTCCCATTTGCGAAACGCGCCCGGATGGCCGTTTCAAGAACCCCTCAACCCTCGCTCCTCCGAGGGGCTAAACACGGCGCGCTATGCGTCGCCAGGGCGGCGCGGTGCGCCGCAGATGTTTAGTAATTTGTTTAGTGATGCAATTTTTACTAAACAAGGCAAGCGAATTCGTCGCTGCGCCGCAACATGGCCAAACGGCGATTGAAATCGTTGGGAAATGATTTGCCGGACGGCTCGCCCGGAAGTTGCTTAGCCGGGGTCGCCTATAATTTTCGTCTGCGGCGTCACCGGCCGGACAGGGGGCGCGGGCGGCAGCAGCGCGCGGATGTCGGCGAAGGGAAATGTCGGCTCGAATCGGAAGGCCTCGGCCAGGGAGCCGGGAACGCTGTTGCATTGCCCGGCGCGAAACTCATTCTGAACGCGCGCTCTGTCGACATATTGCTCCGGCCACTGCGATTGGTGCGCTCGGATCGCCTGCGTCTTGATATCGCCGTAGGCGGACATGTCGACGTAATGCGTCGGCGCAAAGCCGGTGCCGCCCATCGTGTCGGCATGCAGCACGGGGACGCCGAACGAGGCCGCGATGCGCACGCCGTCCGACAAAGCACGATGGTCGGCGTGATAGTCGTTGGGGGCATGCGTGATAACCAGATCCGCCGCGGTCTCGCGTATCAGCGCTTTCAGCGAAGCGATCAGTGCCGCATCAGCCACCAGTTCGCCGTCGGGAAAGTCGAGAAAGCGAAGGGTTGCGCCGAGCAGCGCCGCAGCGGCCGCCGCCTCGTCGCGGCGGACACGAGCCAAAACGCTCGGGTCGCCCATGCCGCCCCTGGCGCCATCCGTGGCCACGGCAAAAGTCAGTTCTGCGCCTTGCGTGGCATAGGCAGCCAGCGTACCGAACATGAATATCTCGATGTCGTCGGGATGCGCGCCGAGCGCCAATACCTTCACTGCACTCTCCCCGGAAATGGAAAAACGTGACGAACGGAATCCTGCTCGCCCTCATCGCCTATGCAAGCTATTCGTGCAGCGATGCCGTTATCAAGAGCCTTGGCGGACAGTTCACCGTCTTCGAGATCGGCTTCTTCATCACGCTGTTTGCCGGCTGCTTCCTGTTTTTCAGCCGCCCAGTCGATGAGCGCTGGCGCGACTTCTGGCGCACCGGGCGGCCATGGGCGGTGCAGGCCCGCGCCTGGGCCGGCATCGCCTCGGGCGTGCTCAGCGTCTACGCCTTCACCACCATTCCGCTGGCCGAGACCTATGCACTGATCTTCCTGGCGCCGCTTTGCGTTACCATTCTCTCGACCGTCATCCTGAAAGAAAAGGTCGGTCCATGGCGCTGGCTGGCGGTGGTTGCCGGCTTTGCAGGTGTCATGCTGGTGGTGCGGCCAGGTTTTCGCGAGTTGCATCTCGGACACCTTGCCGCCTTCACGGTGGCCTTCCTTGCCGCGGCCAGCGTCATCCTGATGCGGTCGCTCGCCCAGCAGGAAAAGCGCACCACCATGCTCGGCGTGCTCATCGGTTACGGGCTGCTGTTCAACGGGGCCGGCACCATCGCCACATCGTTCACCCTCCCCAACGCCATGCAGCTGCTGTGGCTGGTGCTGGGCGGCGCCTTTACCGCCGGCGGCCAATTGCTGCAGTTGCTGGCCGCCAAATACGCACCGGCCAACCGCATCGCGCCGACGCATTATTCGCAGATCGTCTGGGCGGTGATCCTCGGTGCGTTGTTCTTCCAGGAGTATCCGGACTGGATATCGCTGGTCGGCTTGGCCGTCGTTGGCGCGTCCGGCCTGCTCACCATGGTGCGCGAGGAGGTGCGGCTGGGCACGGTGCGCTGGAACCCGTTTGCGCGCACGAGGCTTTGATCCGGTTGCATGGCCATAGTGACCGCTGATATGCGGACGCAATGACGACGAGATCCTTGCCGGAGCTTCCGGTATCCGCCGTGCTGCCGGCCCTGAGCGAGGCGCTCGGCTCCGGCAACAGCGCCGTCCTGGTGGCGCCGCCTGGCGCCGGCAAGACGACGCTGGTCCCGCTGGCGCTGCTCGATGCGCCCTGGCTGGTCGCCGGCAAAATCGTCCTGCTCGAACCGCGCCGGCTGGCCGCCCGCGCCGCCGCCCGCCGCATGGCCGAATTGCTTGATGAAGAGCCCGGCGCCACCGTCGGCTATGCCATGCGCATGGAAAACCGCACATCGGCCCGGACAAAAATCCTGGTCGTCACCGAAGGCGTCCTGGCGCGCATGATCCTCGACGATCCCGAGCTGCCCGGCGTCTCGGCGGTGATTTTCGACGAATTCCACGAGCGCTCGCTCGACGGCGATTTTGGCCTCGCTTTGGCGCTCGATGTGCAGGGCGCGCTGCGGCCCGATTTGCGCTTGCTGGTGATGTCGGCAACGCTCGATGGCGCGCGCGTCGCGAAACTCCTGTCCGGCGCCCCGGTGATCGAAAGCCAAGGCCGTGCGTTCCCAGTAGATGTCAGATACGACGAGCGGCCAGCCGGCGTTCCCATCGAAGACGCCATGGCCAAGGCGATCCGCTCCGCTCTTGCCGGCGAGAGCGGCAGCGTGCTCGCCTTCCTGCCGGGACAGCGCGAGATCGAGCGCACCGCCGAGCGGCTGCAGGGCCGGCTCGGCGCCGACACCGACATCGTGCCGCTCTACGGCCAGCTCGACAACAGGGCGCAGGATGCCGCCATCAAACCGGCGCTGCCGGGCCGCCGCAAGGTGGTGCTGGCGACGTCGATCGCCGAGACCTCGATCACCATCGACGGCGTGCGCGTCGTCATCGATTCCGGCCTGTCGAGGCTGCCGCGCTACGAGCCGGCAAGCGGTCTGACCCGGCTGGAGACGGTGCGCGTTTCCAGGGCGTCCGCCGATCAGCGCGCCGGCCGCGCCGGGCGTACACAGCCAGGCGTCGCCATCCGCCTCTGGCGGGCCGAGCAGACGGCGGCCCTTCCCGCCTTCACCCCACCCGAGATTCTCGAAGCCGACCTGTCCGCCCTGCTGCTCGATTGCGCCGCCTTCGGCGTCGCCGATCCCGCAAGCCTGTCCTTCCTCGATCCGCCGCCCATTCCCGCGCTCAACGAGGCGCAGGCCCTGCTCCTGGCGCTGCACGCCATCGACGCGGCCGGCCGGCTGACGGAGGCGGGCGGCGCGATGCGCAAGCTGGCGCTGCCCGTGCGCCTCGCACACATGGTCGCTGAAGCCGCTGGCGGCGGCCACGCGCTCGAAGCTGCGATGCTAGCCGTCCTGCTCACCGAGCGTGGTCTCGGCGGCGACGGCGCCGACCTCGAATGGCGCCTGATGCGCTTCCGCACCGAAAAGTCGCCGCGCGCCGTTGCGGCAAGGCAGCTTGCCGGGCGATTGGGGAAGCAGGCGGGCGGCTCCAAGAGCAGCGAAGCCGCTTCTGCCGGTCTTCTCCTCATCCACGCCTGGCCGGACCGTGTCGCCAGAGCGCGGGGCGAGCGCGGGCGTTTCGTGCTCGCCAACGGCTCCGGCGCCATGCTCGACGCCGCCGATCCGCTGGCCGGTGAGACCTGGCTGGTCGTCGCCGATCTGCATGGTAAGGCGCAAAATGCCCGCATCACGGCGGCGGCAGCCGTTGACGAGGCCGACATCCGCGCCGCACTCTCCGACAGGATCGAGACGCGCCGCGAGACAAGCTTCGACCGCGAGCGGCGCGCGGTGCGCGTGCGCGAGACCGCCAGGCTCGGCGCCATCACTTTGTCGGAGCGCATGCTGCCCGCACCAACTGGAACAGACGCCGACCGCGCCATCCTGGATGCCTTGCGCGAGCACGGCCTGTCGCTGCTGGAATGGGGCAAGGACGGCGAGACGCTGCGCCAGCGCCTAGGCTGGCTGCATCGCGGCCTCGGCGCGCCCTGGCCCGATGTTTCGGAAGCCGCCCTGCTCGAACGCCTCGACGACTGGCTGCTGCCGTTCCTGTCGGGCAAGGCGTCCTTCGCCGCCATCGACCCCGGCACGCTGTCGTCGGGCCTGATGGCGCTGGTGCCGCATGATTTGCAGCGCAAGATCGGCACACTGGCGCCGACCCATTTCGACGCGCCGTCCGGCAGCCATGTGCCGATCCGCTATGACGGCGAATGGCCGGTGCTGGCGATCCGCGTGCAGGAACTGTTCGGCCTTGACCGCCATCCGGCAATCGCCAACGGCACCGTGCCGCTGACGCTCGAGCTGTTGTCGCCGGCGCACCGGCTGATCCAGACGACGCGCGACCTGCCCGGCTTCTGGCGCGGCTCCTGGGCCGATGTGCGCACCGACATGCGCGGCCGCTATCCCCGCCATGTCTGGCCCGAAAATCCGCTGCTCGCTGCAGCCACCGCCCGCGCCAAACCGCGAGGGACCTAGCGCTCGTCCTTTCCCGGCTATAATCCTTGGCCATGATCAACATCGTGCACGCGCCAGACTTCCAGCAAAGCCAGCGGCTGCGCCTCAACACGCTGATCCGGCTGCGCTGGCTGGCCATCGTGGGCCAGAGCCTGGCGGTGCTGGTCGTCGCCTATGGGCTCAAATTCCCGCTGCCGGTCAGCCTCTGCTTCGCGCTGGTCGCCTGCTCGGCCTGGCTCAACCTGGTGCTGACCTTCCGCTATCCGGCAGCGCACCGGCTGACCCCGTTCTCAGCCTTTTTCATCCTGACCTTCGACAGCCTGCAGCTTGCCGGCCTGCTCTATTTGACTGGCGGCCTCACCAACCCGTTCTCGGTGCTGATGACCGTGCCCGTCGTCATCTCGGCGGCGTCGCTGCCGCTGCGGCTGACTGCGGTGCTCGGCGCGCTGGTCATGGCGGCGGCCACGTTGCTGGTCTTCTTCCACCAGCCGCTGCCATGGTATGAGGGCGCGCCGCTGCCCATGCCGTTCATCTATGTCGCCGGCATATGGATGGCGGTGTTTTCCTCGATCGCCTTCACCGCCATCTATGCCTTCCGCGTCGCCGAGGAAGCCCGCCTGCTCGCCAATGCGCTTGCCGCCACCGAACTGGTGTTGCAGCGCGAGCAGCATCTGTCGGCGCTCGATGGCCTCGCCGCCGCCGCCGCGCACGAACTCGGCACGCCGCTCGCCACCATCGCCCTTGTCTCCAAGGAAATGGAGAAGGCGCTGGGTAACGATCCGAAATATGGTGAGGATGTGAAGCTGTTGCGGTCGCAGAGCGAGCGCTGCCGCGAGATCCTTAAGCGGCTGACCAGCCTGTCCTCCGAGGGCGAGGCGCATCTGTCCCGTCTGCCGCTGACCTCGCTGGTCGAGGAGGTGACGGCGCCGCACCGCGATTTCGGCATCTCGATCAAGCTTCGGCCGGGCGAGCGCGTCGGCCCCGAACCGGTGGGACGACGCAACCCCGGGGTCATCTACGGCCTCGGCAATCTGGTCGAGAACGCCGTCGACTTCGCCCGCAACAGTGTGACGGTGCGATGGAGCTGGGACGAACTCGACGTCACCTTCTCGATCATCGATGACGGGCCGGGCTTTCCCCCCGAAATCATCGATCGCATCGGCGAGCCCTATATGTCGACACGCCAGGGCAACGAGGCCGGCGGTGGCCTTGGACTCGGGCTCTTCATTGCCAAGACCTTGCTCGAACGCTCCGGCGCCACGCTCGATTTCCGCAATTCGAGCGGGCTGGGCGAGGGCGCCATCGTGCAGATATCGTGGCCCCGCACCGTCTTCCTCAACCCGGAATCGGTGGGGATCTCGATGTTCGACACCGCGTAAAAGCCTGGCGGAGGCGGCAAAATTGGACAATGGCGTTCAGGAACTATATCTGCGTAAAATTAAGGCAGCAGGATTTTTTAAGATAATGACTGGCGAAGAAGCAATTGGCGCAATGGTTGAAGGCGAGGACACCTCGCTGCTCATCGTCGACGACGACAAGCCGTTCCTGACGCGGCTGGCCCGCGCCATGGAAACCAGGGGTTTCGTGGTCGAGACGGCCGAGAGCGTCGAGGAGGCGGTGGCCAAGGCGCGCGCCCATCCGCCGGCCTATGCGGTGGTCGACATGCGGCTCGGCGACGGCAACGGCCTCGACGTCGTCGCCGCCATCCGCGAGAAGCGCGACGATGCCCGCACCGTCATCCTCACCGGCTACGGCAACATCGCCACCGCGGTGACCGCGGTGAAGCTCGGCGCCATCGACTATCTGTCGAAGCCGGCTGACGCCGACGACGTGTTTGCAGCGCTCACCCGCACCGCCGGCGAACGCGCCGCCCCCCCGGAAAACCCGATGTCGGCTGACCGGGTGCGCTGGGAACACATCCAGCGCGTCTACGAAATGTGCGACCGCAACGTGTCGGAAACCGCGCGCCGGCTCAACATGCATCGCCGCACGCTGCAGCGGATACTCGCCAAGCGCGCACCACGCTGAGGTTCACGCGCCGGCGGCGCCGGCCGCCAATTGCCGACCTCAGCGCTGCCCCTCACCTGCCTGCCGGCGTCCTCTCCCCGTATAGAGACGGGGGAGAGGGGCGCTCTCATCGCCGGCTTCGCCAATCGCCGGCGTTGCAGGAGACGACGGCGAGGCTGAAGCTGCTGTCCAGCCGATAGATGGGTAACACTTTGAACCGGATACATAGGTGACACTTCTCTCCCCCTATGCGTCCGCCGCAGCGCCAAGCGGATTGGTTGGGGCGGCGCCAACGCTGGAAACAGTTGCGCTTGCCGTGCCATCGACCTTTGCCCATCATCGGCAATAACGCCGCCGGAAAACCCGGCAACGGAGCACAGATGCGCGACAAGCAGCCGAAATCCATCCTTCGCGAATTCCTCGACGGCGAGGCGGCGGGGGGCATCATCCTGATGATTGCGGCAGCCCTTGCGCTGATCGTCGCCAATTCACCATTGGCCGAAACCTATTTCGCCGCTCTCCACGCCTATCTCGGCCCGCTCAGCGTGTCGCACTGGATCAACGATGGGCTGATGGCGGTGTTCTTCCTGCTGGTCGGCCTCGAGATCAAGCGCGAGATGCTCGACGGCCAGCTCTCGACCTGGCCGCGCCGCGTGCTGCCAGGCGTCGCCGCCGCCGGCGGCATGCTGGTTCCCGCACTGGTCTATGTTGCCATCAACCGCAACAACGCCGCCGCGCTCTCCGGCTGGGCGATCCCGACCGCCACCGACATCGCCTTTGCGCTCGGCGTGCTGTCGCTGCTCGGCAGCCGCGTGCCGGCCTCGCTGAAAATCTTCCTTACCGCGCTCGCCATCATCGACGATCTCGGCGCCGTCATCATCATCGCCATCTTCTACACAAGCGCCCTGTCGTTGGCCTATCTCGGTGCGGCCTTCGCCGTCATCGCGGTGCTCATCGTGCTCAACCGCATGCGGGTGACGGCGCTGACGCCCTATCTCGTTCTGGGCGCCGTGCTGTGGGTGCTGGTGCTGAAATCGGGCGTGCATGCCACGCTTGCCGGCGTCGCGCTGGCGCTCACCATTCCGCTGAAAATCTCTGACGGCAGCGGCCACGATCTCGACCATTCGCCGTTGCACCGGCTTGAACACGGCCTGCACAAGATCGTGCCCTTCTTCGTCATCCCGATCTTCGGCTTTGCCAATGCCGGCGTGTCGCTGGCCGGCCTCAGCGCCTCTGCCCTGGTCGAGCCGCTGACGCTCGGCGTTGCCGCTGGCCTGGTGCTGGGCAAGCTGGTCGGCGTCTTCGGCTCGTCCGCGCTTGCCATCCGGCTCGGCTTCGCCGACCTGCCGGTCAATGCCGGCTGGCTGCACATGATCGGCATTTCGCTGCTCTGCGGCATCGGCTTCACCATGAGCCTGTTCATCGGCCTGCTCGCCTTCGCCAACGACATGGCGCTGCAGGACGCCGTCAAGGTCGGCATCCTGGCGGGGTCCTTCGTTGCAGCGCTGCTGGGTGCCGCCGTGCTCCTGATGGCGCCGGCGGCAGGGGTGGAGGAGGTGGTGGAGTAGGTGTTCTTGGGTTCCTCGCCCCCGCAAAGCGGGGCGAGGAACTTGAGCTTCGTCTACTCGCTCTCTCCCGCCAGCGCCGGCACCGCCACACCCACCAGTTCCGCCGCCAGCAGCCGCGCCGCACCCGCCCGTGCGATGCGCAGCATCAGCGCCTTGCGCGTTGCCGCCGCCATCCGGTGCTCGGGCGCATCGCGCAGAATCTCGGCGCCGTAGCCGTCGGACAGGATGAAGCCGCATTCCTCCGGAAAAATATCCGAGGGCACGCCCGGATGCGTGGCGAAGAAGAAGCGGTCGGAGTGCAGCCGGTAATCAGGCCATTTGCGGTCGACGCGAAAATCCTCGATCGAGGATTTGATCTCGATGATCCAGATGTCGCCCTGCCTGGTCAGCGCCACAAGGTCGGCGCGCCGCCCGGTGGCCAGCGACAGTTCGGGCAGCACATGCATGCCCATTTGCATAAGCAGCCGCTGCACGCCACGCCGCACCAGCATGGCGCGTTCCGACTGGCGGCCATCGATCAGGGGATTGAGGAGAATCGGGGAGATGATCGGCATGGCAGCCACCATGCCAGATTTTGTTCACGGTTTGAACCCATGCTTGGGCAAAATCCGATTGACAAATTCGGCCAGATAGGAATATAATCAGCATATTATACTTCGCGTACCCAAGCTCGGAGAGGTGTGCTATGAAGCACGCTGACCGGGAGGGATTCGTGCCCGGCAAGCTGTGGAGCTTGTGGGATATGCTGCAATTGAAGGTCGGCAGGCTCATAGAACTGCTGGAGCGACTAAATGTGGAGAAGGGCTGGTTCGAACGCACTGAGCACGAGATGATCTCGGCGGGAGCGGGGGTGGGTCCCGGAACCGCAACCGTACTCTATGAGAAATCTTTCGTAAAAACCCTGCTAGAGGCCGTCGCGGAGATTGAACAAATCGCCCGCGAGAACTCTTTGGTTTCTACTTATCAAGCTTCAGAACGGACCAGGCAGTTTCTGAGCCAAGTTCCGGTGGACGACCCGAAGGTCGAAGGCGTTCGCATGACGGCAGAAAATTGCGGCACTGTGTTTGCGCACCTTTCCGAAATCGTCAGCCGCATACGGGATGATTGCAGAGCGCGTATCTACCTCCAAATGTCGCCTGATCATCGAGCGCTTTACGAGCCAGTTGGGCCGCTATTTGGAGAGGATGTCGAACAGAAATTCCCGATAGCTCTGGATGACATTGCGGAAGCCGGGAAATGCTTGGCAGTGGGACAAGGGACCGCGACCGTGTTTCACCTAATGCGGGTTGTAGAAGCGGGTCTGCGCGCCTTGGCTGCCGATCTAAGCATTGATTACGCCCCCAGTTGGGAATCCTACAAAAAGAAGCTCGAAAAGCTGCTTGATAGCGCTAACCATGCGAACCTCACTCACGGCCAGAAAGCTAAGAGGCCCTTCTACCAAGACGCGCTTGGAGATGTGGTCGCCATCAAAACCGCTTGGCGGAATCCGACCATGCATATCGTAAAAAGCTATGACGTTGGGCAGGCTGCGGTCATTTGGGCAGCGACCGAAAGCTTCATGCGCCACATAGCGGCTAATCTCGACGCACCCGAGATTGCTGTGATCTCGACGGGGCAAGCACAGCCTTGACGGCTTGGTCGAATGCCGCCCCGCTCTCGTCTGCCTCAAGCTCCCGAGCGGCTTCCTTAAACCGCTCGGATTGCTCTTTCTGACTAAGCTTTGTCGCCTTTTTTCCGGGGGGCTTTCGGGCGGTATTTGGACGGTCGCCAGACGCCATAGGGTGCCTCACCTTGCACTAGTCGTTTGATAGGTCAGGCGCTTGCCGACGACACCATCAAGGATGCGACCGGCGCGCGCTACGTCATTCACGCCAAGGGCTACGCGCGAATTATGGCGGAAGTCAAATTCGGCGAGGTAGCGGTGCAAGTGCTTCTCGGCACAATGCTGGTAGGTGCCGCGCATGCCACGCTTGAAAACGCTGAAATAGCTTTCGATGGTATTCGAGTGGATGACGGCATCGCCAACGTAGCGAACGTATTCGCCGCCAGTGTGCTTGGTAGTCTCATGGCTGGCGAAGTGATCGTCCATGCCGTGATAGAGCTTGCTTTCGTCGGTGTAGAGGGTGCTTTCGTGGTGGACGTTCTCAGTCACCAGCGCCGCGACATTGACCTTGGTCGCCTGCACAACGTGGAAGGTGCGAACGTTGCCGCCGCGCTCGACTAGGCCAAGGATAGCGCGCTTGTTCGACGGGCCAGTCTTGCCGCTCTTGGTGAATGGGCGACCGCTGGTGGTCATAGTGCGCTTCTCTTTGGTCGGGCCGTAATAGGTCTCGTCCGCCTCCACAATCTGCCCCTCGCCACCGAGCGGACCAAGCTTGCCGTCGCGCATGGCTTCACGGATGCGATGCGAGATGAACCAAGCGGTTTTCAGGGTCACGCCAAGGGTGCGGTGAAGCTGATTGCTCGAAATGCCTTTCTTGGACGAGGCGATAAGGAAGATCGCCTGTAGCCAATGGTTGAGCTTGACGTGGCTGGCTTCAAAGATGGTGCCTATCTTGACGGTGAAGGGCTTGCGGCACTGGTAGCACTTATAGGTGCCAATGCGAGTGCTCTTGCCTTCCATCTTGGAGATGCGCTCAAAGCCTCCGCAATGCGGGCAAACAGGACCGTTCGGCCAAATCCTGGCTTCTACGAACTTGTAGGCTGCGGCTTCGTCGTGAAAGTGGCGGTCGGAAAGCACGGACATCGGTCTAACTCCTTATGGAATCAACCTATTCCGATTGCGTGGGTACGTCAAGTATAATATGCGGAATATAATCCTGCTACGATTGATGATCCGAGAGGCATGTCACGTCATGGGCCAGGCGCTACGGGAAGTACTGCGGACAATACTGCGTTGGATCGAATCTCTAATCGGTGTCATCTCCGCGTTTGTGAGAAGCGGGATGGCCGAAAAGGTCCTGAAGTCTCGGATGAGCGAGGTCCGGCCGCTTATGTCACTGCCCGAAGCGGCCTTGCCTTCGCCCGGCCTAAGCCCGCCATATCATCAAAAATCGAGGCAGTCAGGGCCTGTTATCGCCGCGGCAAGCGTGGGCCAGTTCTGCAGAGGGCCCATGTCCCGCAACAGCCGTTGCACGCCACGCCGCACCAGCATAGCGCGTTCCGACTGGCGGCTATCAGGGCGGATGCATACGAAACCTTGTAAATGACCAAGCCGTATACGAAACGACGACTCGTAAGCGTTAGGCGGAATTTGGTTCCGAAATGGGTAACTTCCCTACGGCTGGGTAGCTCCTAGAGCCATTTGATGGCTCACAGGATCAGCACGACAATAACTGCCATCACTAATTCCAGACCAGGCCTGACCTGCGCACGAAGTTGCGGTGAAAACCGGCATGCCAGCAGGACGCCAAGCCCGCCACCGAGCGGCGTTAGAACCTTGTCGATAAACTCAACGGCATTCATGTCTTGACCCCCAAACCCAAGCGCGAGACTAGCAGAGCCAAGGTCGTGAGCAAATGGGTTTGTCAACCATACAATCGCCTTTCGCAGGGCGACTATATACTTTACAACGCGCCCTGCGGATTGATCCCCGCTATGCTTGAGATAGCTACCGGGAGGCAAAGCATATGAAGCGTAGAACCGCACTCACCGCGCTGCTCGTATCGTTGGGCACGATAGGCCTAATCTTGCTGGGGATTGGCCTTCTTGCTAGCGCGGGAATCGTAGCTGAGAAGGGTACTTGGCCGCATATTGTCGGTGGCTTCACTGCGGTATTGATGATGCCGATAGCTTTTGTGGCGTTTCTGTCCTGTATGTTTTCAGTTCTGACCACCCTTCTTTTTGCGGCTCTGCCGCGAGAGAAGCTGATCCCCTATCTCAGAGCGTGGCCATTCAAGTTTTTGCTCTGGAAGGAAGTCAGAGAAGAGTTTGAACCTACCTCAAGCTAGGTCTGCTTCTTACTCGTTCGGTCTGAAGGTGGCGGTCGCTTTCGGATTTTGACCCCAGCATCCGCGCGCCTCATCAGACGATTATTCGGTTGCCAAACCTGGGTGACGGCTTGGTCCGAGCGTCTTCCGCGATCGCACCATATTCGTCTGGGTGCAGTCTGGTATTGATCCACAGCGGCCCTATGTCGTGCCGATCGACTTCCGTTCTTAGCTATAAATCGGCCGGACTAAAGTCTTACGTCGTGAGCGCGAAGGTCTGATGTAACCGCTTTGGTTCCGTTCTTGTCCATTGGACGTTCCGTAATTTTAGCCAAATGAGATATAGACCTTTGGAGGTTTTTCTTGCGCGTCCGGCGCCCAGTCTATCCCGGCGCCCGTGCTTCAAACCGTGGCCCGCCTGTCTGCGGCCTGCGCAGCCCCCGCAATGTCATCCAAAATCGGGCAATCCGGCCGGTCGTCACCATGGCAGGCCTGGATCAGCGTCTGCAAGGTCGTGCGCATCGACTGCAGCTCGCGCACTTTTTCCTCGATGGCGCTGACATGGGCGGCGGCGATCTCGCGCACATCGTGGCTGGCGCGGCTGCGGTCCCGGTAGAGCGCCATCAGCTGGCGGCAATCGTCGATTGAAAAGCCGAGGTTGCGGGCACGGCGCAGGAAGGCCAGCCGATGGATGTCGTCGCTGGAATAATCGCGATAGCCATTGCCGGCGCGCGCCGGCGCGATCAGGCCGATCTCTTCATAGTAGCGGATGGTCTTGGCCGGCAGGCCGGACCGCGCCGCGGCATCGCCTACATTCATTGTGATTCCTCGATGTGGTTCCCTGTTTCTAGGCTATCCGACAGGGCCGCCCATTGTTTTTCCTTCACAATCCCGTGAGTCCTGTTGCCGAAATGCCATAGTTGACGGCTTACCGGCACGTAAGCTCCTGCATATAGGCATCGCGCGCTTGGCAAGCAAAGCAAATGCCAGCATGAATGATTTCAGGAAAAGCGGCCGTAACGTGTCGCGACATCTTGGCGGGGCATCGGACCATTTCATGCGCATGAAGTCATTTGCAATCGTCGCCGCACTTGCGTTGTCGGCCGCGATCTCGGGTTGCAGCACGATCGGCTCGCAACTGTTCACCAACAACTACGGTTCGGTGAACGATGCAGGCTACCAACTGCCGCGCATCCCGATCGAGAGGGTGCCGCTGAAGTACCACCGGCAAGAGGTGAACTACGACACCTCGGAAAAGCCGGGCACCATCGTCGTCGATACCCAGAACAAGTTTCTCTACTTCGTCGAAGGCGACGGCCGGGCGATCCGCTACGGCATCGGCGTCGGCCGCGAAGGCTTTGAATGGCACGGCACCGCCCATATCGCGCTGAAGCGCGAATGGCCGACCTGGACGCCGCCGCGGCAGATGATCCAGCGCCAGCCGGAGCTAGCGAAGTTCGCGAGCGGCATGGAGCCGGGCTTGAAGAACCCGCTCGGCGCGCGCGCCATGTATCTGTTCAACAAGGGCGGCGACATGGGCTACCGCCTGCACGGCAGTCCGGAATGGAATTCGATCGGCAAAGCGATGTCGTCAGGCTGCATCCGGCTGATGAACCAGGACATCATCGACCTCTACGACCGCACTTCGGTCGGTGCCAAGGTCATCGTGATGTAGGACCTTGATCCGGAACCGAGGTCCACGAAAGCGAAAAGTGGAACCGGTTTTCGGGAAGATCAAGGTCAAGATAGGCGTTACCCTTCGTACGCGGACCGTCTAGGCAACAACGGACGTCCAAAACAGAAAACCGGGCAATCTGGCCCGGTTTTTTGTTGCTCGCTCGAATGCGTGAAGGGGTCTTAGGAGACCTGCTCGACCTGCTGTACTTCCGGCACGAAGTGGCGGAGCAGGTTCTGGATGCCGTGCTTCAGCGTCGCCGTCGAGGACGGGCAGCCGGCGCAGGCGCCCTTCATGTGCAGGAACACGGTGCCGTTCTCGAAGCCGCGGAAGGTGATGTCGCCGCCATCCTGGGCAACCGCCGGGCGCACCCTGGTGTCGAGCAATTCCTTGATGGTGATGACCAGTTGCTCATCGGCCTTGTCGTAGAATTCGCCGGTCTGGCTGGTCTCGGCAGCGGGGCCGGCGTTGACCATGACGGGCGCGCCCGACATGAAATGCTCCATGATGGCGCCGAGGATGGCCGGCTTCAGGTGCTGCCAGTCCGGGCCGTCCTTGGTCACGGTGATGAAGTCATAGCCGAAGAAGACGCCGGTCACGCCGGGGATCTCGAACAGGCGGCCGGCCAGCGGCGAGGCGCTGGCTGCACTGTCGGCGTCGCGGAAATCGGCGGTGCCTTCGACAAGCACTTCCTTGCCGGGCAGGAACTTCAGCGTTGCCGGGTTCGGCGTCGATTCGGTCTGGATGAACATGGCCGTCTCCGTGCCCCAGTCGGGCAGCTAGTTTGGAATAGTTCTAAATAGGCTCAATCTGCTGGACATTCAAGCGAAACGCATCGCTCAAAATGGCTGGCTGGCGGAATGTTTTTACTGGCTGGGGATGAATCCCGCGCGGGCTATAAATCCAGGATCGTGATGTTATCCGAACCGCTTCACACTTTCCGGCATCACTCTCTATGCGAGGCTGTCGATCTCCTCGTCGGAAAGGTTCTGCGGCACCACTGTGACGGGAATAGGGAAGGCGGCGCCCTTGCCGGCAACAGCCCCGACCAGCGGCCCGGGTCCTTCCTTGCCGGCACCTGCCGCCAGCACCAGGATGGCGATGTCCTGGTCTTCCTCGATCAGCTTGTGGATCTCCTCGGTCGGCTTGCCTTCGCGCACCACCATCTCGGGCTCGATGCCGAGCTTCTGGCGCACCTTGTTGGCGTAGCCGTCGAGTGCCGCGCGCGCCGTGGCGTTGGCTTCCTCGCGCATGATCTTCTCGACGCCCAGCCAGTGCTGAAAGTCGTCCGGTGTGATGATGTAGAGCAGCACCAGCGTGCCGCTGGTGCTCTGCGCCCGCTTGGAGGCGTACGCGACGGCGCGCTCGCACTCCGGCGTGTCGTCGATGATCGTCAGGAATTTCCTGCGATGGCCGGCTTCGCGACTGAGGCGTTTGGAGACCATGTCTATCTACTCGATGTTTTCGGCCGCAATCTGCCACCGCGACAGACCGGCGGCAAGCCGCCGGCCTTGGGCCAGAATGGTGCGGTGCACTGACGGTAGGATCAGCCCTGCAACAGGCCTATAATGTCGCGTACCGTCTTCATCGTGGTCTCAGCCAGCGCGCCGGCGCGTTCGCCGCCGTCTCTCAGCACCGCGTCGACATGGGCGCGGTCGCCTTCGATGCGGCGCATCTCGCCGGCGATCGGCGCCAGTTTTTCCACGGCAAGGTCGGCAAGCGCCGGCTTGAACACGGAAAACTGCTGGCCGCCGAACTCCTTCAGCACGTCCGCCTTCGACATCTCGGCCAGCCCGGCATAGATGCCGACCAGGTTTTCCGCTTCCGGGCGGCTTTCCAGGCCGTCGACTTCGCTTGGCAACGCTTCCGGGTCGGTCTTGGCCTTGCGGATCTTCTTCGAGATGGTGTCGGCATCGTCGGTCAAATTGATACGCGACAGGTCGGACGGGTCCGACTTCGACATTTTCTTCGAACCGTCGCGCAGGCTCATGATGCGCGCCGCCGGCCCGCCGATCACCGGTTCGGTTATCGGGAAGAACCCGTTTACCGTCTCCTCGCCGACCTGCATCTCGACGCCGACGCCAAGGCTGGCGATGCGGCTCGAAAAGTCATTGTTGAACTTTTGCGCGATGTCGCGGGTCAGCTCCAGATGTTGCTTTTGATCCTCGCCCACCGGCACATGGGTGGCGCGGTAGAGCAGGATGTCGGCCGCCATCAGTGAGGGATAGGCTAGCAGGCCCAGCGAGGCATTTTCGCGGTCCTTGCCGGCCTTGTCCTTGAACTGCGTCATCTTGTTCATCCAGCCGATGCGCGCCACGCAGTTGAAGATCCAGGCAAGCTCGGCATGCTGCATCACCCGCGACTGGTTGAAGACGATGTGCTTCTTCGGGTCGATGCCGGAGGCAAGGAAGGCCGCGGTGATCGAGCGGGTCTGGTCGGCGAGGTCGTCATGGACGAGCTGTGCCGTCAGCGAATGCAGGTCGACGACGCAATAGATGCAGTCTGACGTGTCCTGCAGGGCGACGAATTTCTTGATGGCGCCGAGATAGTTGCCGAGATGCAGATTGCCGGTCGGCTGTACCCCGGAAAAGACGAGCTGTTTGAAGGCGGTCATGATGTCCTCATGGCTTGTGGAGGGCCGTATAAGCGTGATTCCGAAAAGTTGCAGACTTTTCGGAGCCAATCACGCGGCTGGAAACCACGCGCGGCGAAAGTCTTGCGACGGCGCGCTTATGGACGAAGGGGCGGAGAGGATCAAGACCGGTGTTGCTGTTAGCTCGCCCGGACTATTCGTCCAGATCGGCGTTTGGCGCTGGCGCCGCTGCCTTGCCCGAGCCGCGTTTCACATTGCGCCGGATCATTCCGAAATCGGCGCCGCCGGTGGCGAAAGCCGTGACGAAGTAGAGCAGCGCCCCGCCGGCCACCAATGAGAGAAGCGTCACGGCCTTGATCACCAGTGGCGAGCCGGGGCCGAGCCTGACGGCCAGCCAATGCTCGGCGAAATAGAGCGCCACCGCCATCACCGCCGCCGACAGCACAAGACGCGGAATGCGCTTCAACAGCGGCACGTCGCGGCCCCAATGGCCACGTCGGATCAGCACCGCAAGCAGCATCACCGCGTTGACCCAGCCGGCGACGGCCGAGGCCACCGCAATGCCGGGCGCGCCCATTTTGGGGAACAGCGTCAGCGCGGTGATCACGTTCACGCCGACCGAGATGGCGGCGAACATCATCGGCGTGCGCGTGTCCTCGCGGGCGAAATAGCCGGGAGTGAAGGCCTTGATCAGCACGAAGGCCGGCAGGCCGAGGCCGAAAATCGCCAGGATCGCGGCCACGGTCGGCGTCGAGCCGTTGGCGGCGAAGGCGCCGCGCTCATAGACCAGCCGCACGATCGGCTCCGCCATTACCCAAAGGGCCGCCGCCGCCGGCAAGGTCATGAACAGGGTGAACTCGACCGAGCGGTTCTGCAGATTGGCCGCCTCGACCAGATTGCCCGATTTCAGCGCCCGCGACAGCTCCGGCAACAGCACGATGGCCACCGCGACGCCGACGACGCCGAGCGGCAGCTGGTAGATGCGGTCGGCGTAAGCAAGCGACGACACGGCGCTGTCCTGCGCCGACGCGATCGCCGTGCCGATCAGCTGGTTGATCTGGGTGATGCCGCCGGTGATCGCCGCCGGCAGCGCCAGGATCAGCAGGCGCTTGACGTTGGGCGTCATCTTCGGCCGGCGAAAACCGATGGCGATGCCGGCATTGCGCACAGCCACCCAGACAATGGCGAGCTGTACCAGCCCCGCCGCCAGCACGCCCCAGGACAGGCTGAAACCAACCTCACGGGCATCCATGCCGTGGTACCAGGC
Organism: Mesorhizobium sp. M0062; assembly: GCF_040323125.1. NCBI lineage: Bacteria > Pseudomonadati > Pseudomonadota > Alphaproteobacteria > Hyphomicrobiales > Phyllobacteriaceae > Mesorhizobium > Mesorhizobium sp. M0062. The sequence continues at coordinate 196,017 of NZ_JAMYUO010000001.1, read as the reverse complement.
GTAGCCGAGCACGCTAATCAGGATGATGTTGAGGAATGCGGGCGCCACGGCAGCCGCGAAATAGCGGCGCAGCGAATTCAGCATGCCGGCCATCATGGCTGCGAGCGACATGCAGATGAGATACGGGAACATGATCGTCGCCAGCAGGACGGTCGTCTCGAATTTGCCCGGCGTGTCGGCAAAGCCCGGCGCCACGAGATAGCGCACGATCAGCGGCATCGCCAATTCCATGACGATGGTCAGCGCCAGAAGTGCGGTGAACAGGACGCCGAACACTTCCTCCGAAAAGCGCTTGGCGCCGTCGGTGCCGTGAGTCTCGATCTCCTTGGCAAACAGCGGCACGAAAGCGGCGTTGAAGGCGCCTTCGGCAAACAGCCGGCGAAACGTGTTGGGAAACTGAAAGGCGGCGTTGAAGGCGTCCGCCACCGGCCCGGTGCCGAGTGCGGCCGCCATCAGCATTTCGCGGCCAAAGCCAAGGGCGCGGCTCATCAGCGTGCCGGACGCAACCGTGGCGAATTTCTTGACGAGGCTCATGCGCGGGGAGATTGCCTGGATGATTGGGACAAAGGGGGTGATTGGGACAAAGTGATGGTCACTCGGCCGCCGCCTTGGCCTTGCCGCCGCGCTCTGGGACAACGCCTTCAAGCGCCGCGATCAGCCTGGCGTGGATGGTGGCGGTGCGTGCCGGGTTGTCGATCTTCTGCCCCGTAAGGTCGGTGACATAGAAAGTGTCGATCACCTTCTCGCCGAAGGTGGTGATGTGAGCCGAGGCGATGTCGAGCGAGAGATCGGACAACGCACTGGTGATTTCCGACAACAGCCCAGGCCGGTCCAGTCCCTCGACCTCGATCACCGAAAACCGGTTCGACAGCGTGTTGCGGATTTCGGCGCGCGGCGGAATCTTGAACACCTTGGCGCCGCGCCGCGGCCGGGTGCGCTTCTCGATCATCTCCGGCAACCAGCTCTTGCCCGACAGCACGTCCTCGATCAGCCGGCCGACGCGCTCGGCGCGACGGCGCTCATCCTCGTCGCGGTCGAATTCCCGTGAGATCAGGATGATGTCCAGCGCGCGGCCGTCGGACGTGGTGAATATCTGCGCGTCGACGATGTTGCCGCCGGCTCCCGCGCAGGCGCCGGCAATAACCGAAAGCAGGCGCGGATGATCCTGCGCCAACACGGTGATCTCGGTCACCGCCTCGAATTGGTGGGTCCTGACCACGGTGGCGAGCTTCTTGCCTGCCGCGTCGGCTTCGCGGATGAATTCGGCATGGCGCAGCTGATCGGGGAGGTCGACCGTCAGCAGATAGTTCTCATAATGCAGGCCGACATAGCGCTTGCGGGCCTTGTCCGGCCAATCGGCCAGCGCCTCGGCCAGCCGCTCGCGCGCCGCCGCCGTCCGCTTGGCGCGCGACACTTCCGAGAAGCCGCCGGTCAAAAGCAGTTCGGTCTCGTAGTATAGCGTGCGCAGGAGCTGGCCCTTCCAGCCGTTCCACACGCCCGGCCCGACACCCCTGATGTCGCAGACGGTCAGGATCAACAGCATTTTCAGCCGCTCGACCGATTGCACGATCGAGGCGAAATCCTCGATCGTCTTGCGGTCGTTGAGGTCGCGCGTCTGCGCCGTCATCGACATCACCAGATGGTTCTCGACCAGCCAAGCGACGGTCTCGGTGTCGGCGGCCGACAGCCCCATATGCGGGCAGATGCGGCGTGCGATCCGGGCGCCGGCCTCTGAGTGATCCTCCGGCCGGCCCTTGGCGATGTCGTGCAGCAGCACCGCGACATAGAGCGCCTCGCGGCTCTTCTCTAGCCCCGGCATCAGCGTGTGCGAGAGCGGATGCACCTTTTCGCCGTCGCCGCGCTCGATCTCGGCCAAGACGCCGATGCAGCGGATCAGGTGCTCGTCCACCGTATAGTGGTGGTACATCGAGAACTGCATCATGGCGACTATTCTGCCGAAATCGGGGATCAGCCTGCCGAGCAGGCCGGCCTCGTTCATGCGCCGCAAATTAAGCTCGGCATTGCGGTCCGAGGTCAGGATGTCGAGGAACAGCCGGTTGGCCTCCTCGTCGCGCCGCAGCGACTTGTTGACCAGACCGAGCGAGCGGGTGAGCAGCTTCAGCGCATCGGGATGGAACTCCAGCCCGTGCTTGTCGGCGAACCAGAACAGCCTGAGCAGATTGACCGGGTCGCGCTCGAACACGCTGTCGTCGGCGACGTTGATGCGGTGATTGTCGACAATGAAGTCCGACGTGCCTGCCAGCTTGCGCTTGCGGCGCTGGAAGGTGAGGAAGATGCGGTTGAAGCCGGGCACATGCTTGGCCTGCTCTTCCTCGAGCGCGGCGCAGAAGATGCGGGTGAGGTCGCCGACATCCTTGGCGACGAGGAAGTAATGCTTCATGAAGCGCTCGACCGCCGACAGACCGGGATGGGTGGTGTAGCCCAGCCGTTCGGCGATCTCGCGCTGGATATCGAAATGCAGCCGTTCCTCTGGCTTGCCGGTGAGGAAATGCATGTGGCAGCGCACCGCCCACAGGAAGTCTTCGGCCTTCTGGAATTCGCGGTACTCGGCCTCGGTGAAGACACCTTTCTCGACCAATTCCTCGCCGGTGCGCACGCGATAAAAATACTTGGCGATCCAGAACAGCGTCTGCAAATCGCGCAGGCCGCCCTTGCCGTCCTTGACGTTGGGCTCGACCAGATAGCGGCTTTCGCCGGCCTTGGCATGGCGATCGTCGCGTTCGGCGAGCTTGGCCTGCACATATTCCGGTCCGGTGGTGCGCACCACTTCATGGTCGAAGCGGGTGAGCAATTCGTCGAAGAGCTTCTGTTCGCCCCACAGGAACCGCGCTTCCAGGATCGTGGTGCGGATGGTGATATCGCTGCGCGACAGCCTGAGACACTCGTCGATGTTGCGGGTGGCGTGGCCAACCTTCAACCCGAGGTCCCACAGCATATAGAGCATATATTCGACGATCTGTTCGCCCCACGGCGTCTGCTTGTAGGGCAGCAGGAACAACAGGTCGATGTCGGAGCCCGGCGCCAGCGTGCCGCGGCCATAGCCGCCGACGGCAACGACCGCCATGCGCTCTGCGGTCGAGGGGCTTTTCACCCGGTAGACGTGGGTCGCGGCGAACTCGTAGAGGGCGCGGATGATCTCGTCCATCAGATGCGACAGCCGGGCGGCGCAGGCCGTGCCGCTGCCATCGTCCATCAGCATGCGCTCGGCAACCTTGCGGCCCTCGGTCAGCCGATCCTTCAGCAGCCGGAGCGCACCGACGCGCGCGCCGGGCTCGGCGCCGCTGGCCGCCGAGATCAGCGCCGTCATGTCGCGGCGCAAAGCCTCGCTGTCGATCAGCGCGTCGAGCTTGAGGGAGATTTTTGCCATGGATTGCCGGGGGCCTCGCCTTTGCGCGGCGTCTATAGCGCGTTTTCACGGCGCTGTGTATGGGGCGGACGGACGCGTCGGCCGCGATACCAGAAAGGGATGATCATCTCGCGCCGGAGCCGGAAGAGATCGGCGATCTGCCGCGTCAACCGCCTGGTCTCGTTCCTTACCTTGGCGGTGATTGGCCTGGGGCGCCGTTTACCTATCCCGCTTGCCACCCATTCCTCTGTTCGCTCCTGCTTGAGCAGGCTTGGCAATCTCACCGGACTGTCGCCGAGGAATTGTGCCTGCAGGCACAATGCTGGGACGAGTTGGTAAATGACCTTGTCGGACGAGGTAGCAAAACGCGGATTGAAGATGAGGTGATCGACGGGAATGCTGATCTCATTCGTTGCCGCAAGAAGGTCCCGCGCGGCCTGTCTGGACAGGATGTATCCCGCCGTACCGATATGGAGCCCGTGCAGTCTGCTCGCAGAAAAACCGTGGCCGCAGGCAACTTGCTTGCGTGAAATTACGGTCCGGTTGAAGAACGTTTCCAACTTGACGATGTCCGCATCGGCGGGAATCCAGCCCGCATCGGCAAGCAAAGCGCCGGCTTTGTCCGGGAAAACGACATCGTCCTCGAAAATCGCCGCGTAAGCATCCTCACCTGTCGCGATCATCGACCAACACTGTTGGTGGCTGAGCAGGCATGCAATCTCGGCGTCGGCCAGACGCAAATGCTTCTTGCCCTGCGGCATTTCGGCCAGATCCGGCCGATCTCGCGCATCGATGGCGGCGACCCGCTCGAAGGCGATGCCGATGCGCGCGAACTCCGCCGTTACATGGGCGAGGCGATCGCGGGACCGATCGAGATTGATAATCAGGCATTTCATTTGGGTGGGATCGATGCAGTGGGACGCGCGTCCATAGCATGGGAACAAAGTCGCGTAAGCGATTTTCCCTTTGATGTGCGCGATGACGGCCATGATCGAAAAGTCGAAATCGCCCCTTGACCTTCCAGTTACTGGAAGCACTACCTCCTCACCCAGACAGATATAAGGCATTTTTCGATGGCGCATTCCGAGCATCACCACCACGCGGCCGATGGCAGCTGTTGTGCGGCAAAGGCTGCTGAGCCGGCCGCCGAAGCCGTGGTGCGCGATCCGGTGTGCGGCATGAGCGTCGATCCGGCCGCGGGCAAGCCGACGGCCGAGCATGGCGGCCGTCTCTTTCACTTCTGCAGCGAGGGTTGCCGTACGAAATTCGTCGCCGGGCCCGAAAAATACCTGACCGCCACCGACCCCGTCTGTGGCATGAGTGTCGACCGCGCTACCGCCAGGCATTTCTTCCGCCACGAAGGCCAGGGTTTCTATTTCTGCTCGGCCGGCTGCCAGGCGAAGTTCGAGGCCGAGCCACAAAAATATCTCGGCGATAGGCCGGCGCCGTCGCCAGTGCCGAAAGGCACGCAATACACCTGCCCGATGCACCCCGAAGTGATAAGAGACAAGCCCGGCTCCTGCCCGATCTGTGGCATGGCGCTTGAGCCGATGGGCGTTCCCACTGGCGATGAGGGCCCGAACCCCGAACTGGTGGACTTCACCAGACGGTTCTGGGTCAGCGCGGTGCTGTCCGTGCCGCTGCTGATCGTTGCCATGGCGCCGATGCTCGGCCTGACGTTCCAGGCGTTTGTCGACGGGCGAACGATGGTCTGGCTGGAATTGGCGCTGGCCAGCCCGGTGGCGCTGTGGGCAGCCTTCCCGTTCTTCCATCGGGGCTGGGAATCGGTGGTCAACCGCAGCCCCAACATGTGGACGCTGATTTCGCTGGGTGTGGGTGCGGCCTACCTCTACAGCGTCGTCGCCGCACTGTTTCCGGACATCTTTCCGCATCAGTTCCGTGGCCATGGCGGCACCGTCCCGGTCTATTTCGAGGCAGCTTCCGTCATCGTCGCGCTGGTATTCCTCGGTCAGGTGCTCGAATTGCGGGCGCGCGAAAAGACCGGCTCGGCCATCCGTGCGCTGCTCGGCCTGGCGCCGAAGACGGCACGGCTGATCGGGGAGGACGGCTCCGACACCGACGTGCCGCTCGATGCGGTCAAGACCGGCGACCACCTGCGCCTCCGTCCGGGCGACGCCGTGCCGGTCGACGGCATCGTAACGGAAGGCCGTTCCTCCATCGACGAATCGATGATCTCGGGCGAGCCGCTGCCGGTCGAAAAAACGAAAGGCGATGCCTTGACCGGCGGCACGCTCAACAAGAACGGTTCGCTGATCATGCGCGCCGAAAAGGTCGGCTCCGAAACGACGCTTTCGCGCATCGTCGAGCTGGTCGCAAAGGCGCAGCGTTCGCGCGCGCCGATTCAAGGTCTGGCCGATCGCGTCTCCTTCTACTTCGTGCCGGCCGTCGTGCTGGTCGCGCTCGCGGCCTTTGCCGCCTGGGCGATCTTCGGTCCCGAACCCAGCTTGATCTTTGCCATCGTCTCGGCGGTCTCGGTGCTGATCATCGCCTGCCCCTGCGCGCTCGGACTGGCGACGCCGATGTCGATCATGACCGCCACCGGGCGCGGGGCGCACGCGGGCGTGCTGATCAAGGACGCGGCCGCGCTCGAGCGCTTCGCTTCGGTCGACACGTTGATCGTCGACAAGACCGGCACCTTGACCGAAGGCAAGCCTCGCTTGACCGATGTCGTCGCTGCCGACGGCCTGTCCGAGAATGAGTTGCTGGCGCTCGCCGCCGGCCTGGAAAAAGGCTCGGAGCATCCGCTGGCCGAGGCCATTGTCGGCGGCGCCGGCGAACGCGGCCTGACGCTCGTTGAGGCCGGCGGCTTCGACGCCGTCACCGGCAAGGGCGTATCCGGCACGGTGTCTGGCAGGAAGGTTTCGCTCGGCAACGCCGCCATGATGGCCGATGTCGGCATCGACACCGCTTCCCTGTCGGCCAGGGCCGAGGCGCTGCAGGCAGAAGGCAAGACGGCGATGTTCGTTGCGGTGGACAAAAAACTGGCCGGCATTGTCGCGGTCGCCGATCCGGTCAAGGCAACGACAGCCGAGGCGATCAGGGCGCTGCACGACAGAGGCTTGCGGATCATCATGGCGACCGGCGACAATGAACGCACGGCGCGCGCCATCGCCAAAAGCCTTGGCATTGACGAGGTGCGCGCCGGCCTTCTGCCGGAACAAAAGGCCGCCCTTGTCGAGGAGTTGCGTGCGAAAGGTGCCGGCGTCGCCATGGCCGGGGACGGCGTCAACGATGCGCCGGCCTTGGCCAGCGCCGATGTCGGCATCGCCATGGGCACCGGCGCCGATGTCGCTGTCGAGAGCGCCGGCATTACGCTGGTCAAGGGCGATCTCAACGGCATCGTCAGGGCGCGAACACTCGCCCAGGGGACTATCCGCAACATCCGCCAGAATCTGTTTTTCGCCTTCCTCTACAATGTGCTTGGCGTGCCGGTTGCTGCCGGCGTGCTCTATCCGCTCACCGGCACGCTTTTGTCGCCGATGCTGGCGGCGGCGGCCATGAGCCTGTCTTCGGTTTCGGTCATCGCCAACGCATTGCGGCTGCGGACGTTGAAACTCTGAGCAAAGCCCCCAGATTCGAATTTCAATCAACAGGAGATCATGGATGACCTTGGCTAAGAAAATCGTGCTTTTGATGATGGCGGCGGGAATGCTGCTTGCCGTTTTCCTCGAAAGCGTCCCGGCGCAATCCGAAGAGATGAAACACGACATGGGCGCGATGGGCGCGCAAGGTCCTTCGACCGACGGCTACAAGGCGGCGATGGACAAGATGCACACCGACATGATGATCGAATATTCCGGCAATGCCGATGTCGATTTCGTGCGCGGCATGATCCCGCATCATCGGGGCGCGATCGACATGGCCAAGGTGGAACTCGCCAATGGCAAGGATCCCGAAATCCGCAAGCTGGCCGAAGATGTCATCGCCGCGCAGGAAGCCGAGATCGCCAAGATGCAGGCCTGGCTCGCCGCCCATCCGGCGAAGTAAGGCAGCAACGGCCATGCCGGAGAGATTCATTCTGGATTTCTCTCCGTGCTTGTGATGCCATTCGCATCGATTACACGGCGCCAGGAGCCCACATGCCATCGACGATAAGAGCCACCACACTGCCTTCGGGCGAGGCCGTCCAGGTGCTGGGACAGGGCACATGGAAGATGGGCGAGGATTCCCGCCGCCGCGCCGGCGAGGTCAATGCCCTGAAGCTCGGGCTGGACCTTGGCATGACGTTGATCGACACCGCTGAAATGTATGCCAGCGGCGGCGCCGAGGAGGTGGTGGCGGAAGCCATTGCCGGGCGCCGCGACGAGCTCTTTCTTGTCTCCAAGGTATTGCCGTCCAATGCCTCGCGCGCCGGCGTGGCGCGGGCCTGCGAAAACAGCTTGAAGCGCCTGCGCACCGACCGCATCGATCTCTATCTCCTGCACTGGCCGGGCAGTGTGCCTCTATCTGAAACCGTCGAGGCGTTCGAGGCGCTGAAGGAGGCCGGCAAGATACGCCACTGGGGTGTCAGCAATTTCGACACCGACGAGATGGAGGAGTTGACCGGCCTGTCGTCTGGCGATCATGTCCAGACCAACCAGGTGCTCTACAATCTGTCGCGGCGCGGCCCCGAATTCGATCTCGCACCGTGGAGCCGGCAGCGCGGCATCCCGCTGATGGCCTATTCGCCGGTCGAGCAGGGCGCGCTGGCGCGCAATTCCAGGCTGGAAACCATCGCCGCCCGCCACAACGCCACGGCAGCACAGATCGCGCTTGCCTGGGTGATGGCGCAGCCCGGTGTCATCGCCATCCCGAAGGCGAGTAGCCAGGAGCATGTCCGCCAGAATTTTGCCGCGCTCGACATCGAGCTGACGGCCGAAGACCTCGCCGAACTCGACCGCGCCTTTCCACCGCCGACGCGCAAGCGCGGGCTGGAGATGATCTAGATTGGAACGGGTTTCGACCGGGTATCATCATACGGCGTATAGAGTCGGAGCCATGACGGTCATGTCGCTGCGCGACGGTTACGTCGACATGCCAATCAGGCGGCTGCGCCAGCCCGGAGACCTGACATTCGGTGACAACCTGCCCTCGCATGTACCGCTCGTCGACGGTGCGCTCAGGCTGTCGGTCAACGCCTTCGCCATCGATGACGGCGACGACATCACGCTGATCGACACAGGGGCTTCGAACGCCTGGCACCCGACAATGGGGCACCTGCCCGAGGCGCTGCGCGAGGCGAAGATCGCCACCGAGCGGATTCGGACTGTTGCTTTCACCCACACCCATCTCGACCATATACACGGGCTCATCCTTGCCGATGGTGGCGACGGCTTCCCGCAGCTCTCTCGGCTGCTTGTCCCGCGCGCTGAGCTCGGCATGTTTCGCGACGTGGCGAGGCTGGAACGCTTCCACGATCGCGCCCAGCCTCTCGATGCTGGACAGCGCGTCAGCGCTGACATCGATACGATCGGCTCCGCTGGTCATGAAGCCGGCCACACTTGCTTTCGCGTTGTGAGCGCAGGCGAAACACTGTTGATCTGGGGCGACATCGTACATGTGCCGTCGCTTCAATTCGATCGACCCGAGATCACGTGGGAATTCGACGCAGACCAGCAGCAGGCGAGGGAAAGCCGGTTGCAAATGCTGGCGCTTGCGGCCAACACCGACTGCTACGTCGCCGGCGCGCATCTTGATTCGCCCGGCGTCGGCCGGGTTTTTCGAAGCGAGGCGGCTTTCCGCTTCGAGCCCTTATAGCACTCTAGCCGAGCGCCGCCCGCGCTCGTTGCAGGGCGCGGGAAAACACTGCGGTGTCGTCGAAGGCGCGCGCCAGCGTGAGCGCGCCCAGGATGGCGCCGACCGTCTCTGCGGCGATTTCATCCGCCTTGGCCGGGTCGTGTCCGGCGCGCGTCAGCGCTTCGGCAAGATGCGCCACCCAGCGGCCGAAATAGCTTCTGATGGCCTTGGCGAAGAGATCGCGGGATTCGTCCAGCGCGAAGGCGCCGATCAGGCACACCCGGCGCCCCGACCGGAAATAGCTCTCCGTCGCTTCGAACATCCGATCGATGCCCGTACGAGGGTCGGCCCTGTCCTGCAACGGCACGAAGACATTCTCCTCGAACCAGCCATCTATATGGGCAATGACAGCCGCCGCCATCTCTTCCTTGCCGCCGGGGAAGAAGTGGTAAAGGCTGCCTTTGCCTAGGCCGGTCGCCGCACCGATCCGCGCCAGGCTCGCCCCTTCATAGCCGTGTTCGCGGAAAACCTCGCCGATGATGGAGAGCAAATCGGCGCGATCGGGCGCGATCCTGCGCATGCGCTAGTTTTTCCGCTTGAGCATGATCTTTGCCGAAAACCGCGACACAGCTCTAGGGATCATATTCTAAAGTCCGAGTTCGGACAGGCCGGGATGGTCGTCCGGCCGGCGGCCGAGCGGCCAGTGATATTTGCGCTCACCCTCGGCGATCGGCAGGTCGTTGATGCTGGCGACGCGCCTACGCATCAGCCCGGCCGCGTCGAATTCCCAATTCTCATTGCCGTAGGAGCGGAACCAGTGGCAAGTGTCGTCGCGCCATTCATAGGCAAAGCGCACCGCGATGCGGTTGTCGTTCCAGGTCCAGACCTCCTTGATCAGGCGGTAGTCGAGCTCGCGAGCCCATTTGCGCGTGAGGAAGGAGACGATCTCATTTCTGCCCGAGACGAACTCGGCGCGGTTGCGCCAGGTGCTGTCCTGCGTATAGGCGAGCGAAACCCGTTCGGGATCGCGGCTGTTCCAGGCGTCTTCGGCAAGCCGAGCCTTCTGCGCGGCGGTCTCGGCGGTGAAGGGCGGCAGCGGCGGACGGCTCATGTCATTCTCCCATCGGCAAAGGCGATGGCGAGCATTGTACCAATCGGTACAATTGGTCAAGGCCGAAATCGGGCTAGGTTTTCCCCGCCAGCCCCTTCAGCCGGTAGAGCGCTTCCAGCGCCTCGCGCGGCGTCATCTCGTCTGGATTGATCTCACCCAGCGCGGCGCCCAATGCGTCGCTCTTCGCAGGCTTTGCCGCTTCCCGCTTCATTGCCACCGAAAACAGCGGCAGATCGTCGACCAGCCGGTTGGCCTTGCCGGAGACATCGCCTTCCTCGAGCTGATGCAGCACCTCTTTGGCGCGGCCGACCACCGCTTCCGGCAGACCGGCAAGGCGAGCGACCTGAACGCCATAGGAGCGATCGGCGGCACCCTTGCCGACCTCGTGCAGGAAGACGACGTCGCCTTCCCATTCCTTGACCCGCATGGTGACGTTGGAAAGGCGCGGCAGTTTGCCGGACAGCGCCGTCATCTCGTGGAAATGGGTGGCAAAGATCGCCCGGCAGCGGTTCTTCTCGTGCAGGTACTCGACCGCCGCCCAGGCGATCGACAGGCCATCGAAAGTGGCGGTGCCGCGGCCGATTTCGTCGAGGATCACCAGCGCCCGCTCACCGGCCTGGTTGAGGATCGCCGCCGTCTCGACCATCTCGACCATAAAGGTGGAGCGGCCACGCGCCAGATCGTCCGAGGCGCCGACCCGCGAGAACAACCGGTCGACGACGCCGATATGGGCCGATGTCGCCGGCACGAAGGAACCGGTTTGGGCGAGGATGGCGATCAGTGCGTTTTGCCGCAGGAAGGTCGACTTACCGCCCATATTCGGACCGGTGAGCAGCCAGATCGCGCCGGCCTTGGCCCCGTCTTGCGGCGACAGATCGCAATCATTGGCGACGAACGGCCCTTCGCCCGAGCGCCGCAGCGCCTGTTCCACCACCGGATGGCGTCCGCCCGAGATATCGAAGGCGAGGCTGGAATCGACCAGCGGCCGGCACCAGGCTTCACTCTCCGACAACAGCGCGAGCGCCGCCGACACGTCGAGTACGGCAAGCGCATCGGCGCCGGCGCGGATCTTCTGCGCCTCGGCGACCGCCTCTGTCGTCAGCGTGTCGAAAGCGGCAAGCTCGATGCTCAGCGCCCGGTCGGCGGCATTGGCGATTTTGGTCTCGAGTTCGGCAAGTTCGGTCGTGGTGAAACGCATGGCGTTGGCCATGGTCTGGCGGTGGATGAAGCGCGCCTTGGCGCCGTCGCTTCCGGTCATGATCGAATGGTGGTTGGCGGTCACCTCGATGTAGTAACCCAGCACATTGTTGTGCCGGATTTTCAGCGAGCGGATGCCGGTCTCCTCGATCAGCGAGCGCTCCAGTCCGGCGATCACCTTGCGCGATTCGTCGCGCAGCGCCCGCATTTCGTCGAGTTCGGCATGGTAGCCGCCACGCACGAAGCCGCCGTCGCGCCTCAGCAGCGGCAGTTCCTCGCCAAGAGCCTGGGTCAGATGCTTGGCCAGCGCGCGCGGCAGCGCCTTTATCGCGGCAAGTGCCGCGGTCAGCTCAGCGGGCAGGACGGTCGTTCCGAACAGTTCGGCAATGGTGGCCGCCGCTTCGAAGCCGGCACGCAGCGCGCCGAGATCGCGCGGACCGCCGCGGTTGAGCGCCAACCGCGACAGCGCCCGCGGCATGTCGGCGACGCTCTTCAGGCTTGACCGCACAGCCTGGCAGAGCCGCGTCTCGGTGCGGAAGAACGATACCGAATCAAGCCGGGCAGCAATCGCCGCCGGATCGGTTAGCGGCGCCATCAGCCGGTCGGCGAGCAGCCTGGCGCCGCCGCCGGTGACCGTGCGGTCTATAGCCTTGAACAGCGAGCCGTCGCGGCTGCCCGACAGCGTGCGCAACAGTTCCAGATTGCCGCGTGTCGCAGGATCGATGAACAGCGTCGAGCCCTGCTCCTCGCGTTCGGGACGCGACAAAGGCGGCCGCTCGGCCTTCTGCGTCTTTTCGACATAGGCGATGGCGCCCGAGATCGCCGACAATTCGGCGCGCGAGAAGGCACCGAAACTGTCCGGCGTCGCCACTTCGAAGAAGCGCGCGATCCGCCCCGCTGCCGAAGCCGAATCGAAAAGCGACGGCGGCTGCGGGCTGGCGACGCGGCCGATGAAGTCGAACACCGGCTTCAGCTCGGGATCGTAAAACACCGGCTCGGCGACGATCAGCTCGCGCGGGTCGACGCGGAAGACATCGGCCAGCAGGCGGTCGGCCGTGGTTTCGGCGACGCGGAAGACGCCGGTCGAGATCTCGATCCAGGCCAGGGCGAAGGCGTCACCGCTGTTGCCGCCCTTCACCCGCCCTAGCGCCATCAGGAAGCTCGATTCCGACGGCGCCAGCAATTTATCCTCGGTGATGGTGCCTGGCGTCACCAGGCGCACCACGTCACGGCGTACGACCGATTTGCCGCCGCGCTTCCTGGCTTCCGCCGGGTCCTCGATCTGCTCGCAGACGGCGACGCGAAAACCTTGGCCGATCAGCTTTTGCAGATAGTCGTCGGCCGCATGCACCGGCACGCCGCACATCGGAATGTCGTTACCCTGGTGCTTGCCGCGCTTGGTCAGGACGATGCCCAGCGCCTTGCTCGCCTTTTCGGCGTCGTCGAAGAACAGCTCGTAGAAATCGCCCATGCGGTAGAACAGCAGAGAATCCGGATTCGCCGCCTTGATCTCGATAAACTGCTCCATCATCGGCGTGACGCTGCCGACGGGCGCAGACGGTGTCACCTCTGGGGCGTCGGTTTCTGCTGAAGTGTGCATGTTCATGCCCGCACGCTAGCAGATGTAGGTGCGGGGTTTAATGCAGGCGGCTCGAAAAGCAGGGGACGACCGGCCTCGACGGCGGCTTGTGCTCCCTCTATGCCGGGTGAAGCCGTTGGTTGCATCGGGCGACAACCAGACCCTATGATCGCCATGGCGGGGATAAGCGGCATGGATCAGGACAAACAGGAGGCGTTCGAAGAGCTGGTCGGTCCGGCTGGATCGGCGCTTGAGCGCCTGCTGCTGTTGGCGGCGCGGCGCGTCCACCGCACCAAAAGCAAGCTTAGGGGGACAGTGCGCAAGCGCGTCCCCTTCCTCCTGCCGACACGGGGACCGCTGTCCGATCTCGATAGCGGCATCGAGATGTCGCTGCATGTGCTCAGCCGCGACCCGCTGGTGCTCTATGTCCCGATTGGCGGAGCCCGTCCGCTCTATCCGCTGGCGGCCCTTGGCCGGCGCCTGGCGGGACGGCGCGTCACCTTCCTGACGATGCAGACCTGGACCATGGAGCGGCCGGCTGTCATCGCCCGGATAGGCCGCGATCTCGCCTGGTATGCCGGCAGGTTTCCGCTGCACGAAATCATCTTCCTGTGCAACACCGAGGAAGAGCGCCGTCTCGTCGCGGCTGCGGGCGGCAATGCCATCTTCTCCAACCACAATCTGATGGTGTCGGAGGATATATTCCGGCCGCTGCCGGACGTGCCGGTCGAATTCGACGCGGTCTACAATGGCCGCATCTCGCCGATCAAACGCCATCACCTGGCCTTCGACATAGAGCGGCTGGCCCACATCACCTATTCGATCGGCGAATTGCCGCCGGTTGCCGCCCGCGCCTTTGTTCGGCGACTGCAGGCGCGTTCGCCGCTCCACCAGATCGCCAATCCGCTCGTCGACGGCTGGCCGGGCAAGCTGACGGCGCAACAGGTCAACCACGTCTACAACCAGGCCGCCGTCGGGCTGTGCCTGTCGGCCGTGGAAGGAGCGATGTACTCCTCGATGGAATATCTGATGGCCGGCCTGCCGATCGTCAGTACGCCGAGCCTTGGCGGTCGCGACGTCTATTTCGATCCGGATTATTGCATCGTCGCCGATCCGGAACCGGCTGCCATTCGCCGCGCGGTCGAGACGCTGCGAGATCGTGCCATACCGCGTCAGCACATCCGCCGCCGCACGCTGGAGAAGGTTCACGCCCAGCGCATCGAACTCATGGCGTTCCTGACTGCATTGCTGCGGCGCAAGGGAAGTCGTGCGCCACCCATCGAGACGTGGCCTTTCCCCGGCACAGACGGCATGATGCGACGGGGAACGGTGCGCGAAATCGCTGCTTTCGTCAGCGAGCCAGAGCCGACGTGACGTCATCCGACCCTCGGGAGATTTCGCTGCGGGCGTGAAGATCGCTTGGCGATTTACAGCGGTGGCGTGTAGCCTTGATCCAGAAGTTTCAAAAACACGCACCCGTCTCAAGGGGGCGACACCGGCGAGGAAATCAAAAGCATCATGGCCAAGAAAACCGAAAACAGCGGCCCCTCCGTCAGTGCCGAGGAGGCGCTGGAATTCCACGCCATGGGCCGCCCCGGCAAGCTGGAGATCGTCGCCACCAAGCCGATGGCGACGCAGCGCGATCTGAGCCTCGCCTATTCGCCGGGTGTGGCGGTTCCTGTGCTGGCCATAGCCGAAGACCCCAGCCGCGCTTTCGACTACACGACGCGCGGCAACATGGTCGCCGTCATCTCCAACGGCACCGCCATTCTCGGCCTCGGCAATCTCGGCGCGTTGGCCTCCAAGCCGGTGATGGAAGGCAAGGCGGTGCTGTTCAAGCGCTTCGCCGATGTCGATTCCATCGACCTCGAGGTCGACACCGAGGATGCCGACGAATTCATCAACTGCGTGCGCTTTCTCGGCCCGTCCTTCGGCGGCATCAACCTGGAAGACATCAAGGCGCCGGAATGCTTCATCATCGAGCAGCGGCTGCGCGAACTGATGGACATCCCGGTCTTCCATGACGACCAGCACGGCACCGCCATCATCTCGGCCGCCGGGCTGATCAACGCGCTGGAGATCACCGGCCGCGACATGAAGACCACGAAAATGGTCTGCAACGGCGCCGGCGCCGCCGGCATTGCCTGCATCGAACTGATGAAGGCGATGGGCTTTGCCCCCGAGAACATCATCCTGTGCGACACCAAGGGCGTCGTCTACCAGGGCCGCACCGAAGGCATGAACCAGTGGAAGTCGGCGCATGCGGTCAAGACCGACACGCGCAGCCTGGCCGAGGCGCTGGACGGCGCCGACGTCTTCCTCGGCCTGTCGGCCAAGGGCGCATTGACCACCAAGATGGTGCAGTCGATGGCCAAGAACCCGATCATCTTCGCCATGGCCAATCCCGACCCGGAGATCACGCCGGAGGAAGTGGCCGAAATCCGCACCGATGCCATCATGGCCACCGGGCGTTCCGACTACCCCAACCAGGTCAACAATGTGCTGGGCTTCCCCTACATCTTCCGCGGTGCGCTGGATGTCAGGGCCACCACCATCAATGACGACATGAAGATCGCCGCAGCGAGAGCGCTGGCCGACCTGGCGCGCAAGGACGTGCCCGATGATGTCGCCGCCGCCTATCAGGGCAACCGGCCGAAATTCGGCCCGAACTACATCATTCCGGTGCCGTTCGATCCGCGCCTGATCTCGGCCATCCCGCTCGCGGTGGCCAAGGCGGCGATGGAGTCGGGCGTCGCCCGCAAGCCTATCCTCGACCTCGACCGCTACGCGCAGGAGCTGTCGGCCCGCCGCGACCCGATCGCCTCGACCTTGCAGCGCATCTACGATCGCGTCCGCCGCCAGCCCAAGCGCATCGTCTTTGCCGAGGGCGAGGAAGAACAGGTGATGCGCGCCGCCGTCTCCTATGTGAACCAGAAGCTCGGCACCGCGATCCTGCTCGGCCGCGACGATGTCATCAAGGAAAACGCCAGGCACGCCGGCATCGACCTCAACAAGCAAGGCATCGAGATCATCAATGCCAGGCTGTCGCGCCGCAACGGCATCTATACCGATTATCTCTACGAGCGCATGCAGCGCAAGGGCTTCCTGTTCCGCGACTGCCAGCGGCTGATCAACAACGACCGCAACCATTTCGCCGCCTGCATGGTGGCGCTGGGCGATGCCGACGGCATCGTCACCGGCGTCACCCGCAACTATTCCACGGCGCTCGACGATATCCGCCGCGTCATCGACGCCAAGCCCGGACACCGCGTCATCGGCGTCTCCATCGTGCTCGCGCGGGGCAAAACAGTCCTCGTCGCCGATACCGCCGTGCACGACATGCCCAATGCCGAGCAGATCGCCGACATCGCCGAAGAGGCGGCGGGATTTGCCCGCCGCATGGGCTACGAGCCGAGGCTCGCCATGCTGGCCTATTCGACTTTCGGCCACCCGCAGGGCGAGCGCTCGGAACGCGTCCAGGAAGCGGTACGCATCCTCGACAAGCGCCGCGTCGATTTCGAATATGATGGCGAGATGGCCGCCGACGTGGCGCTCAATGCCCGCGCCATGGCCCAGTATCCATTCATTCGCCTGACCGGCCCGGCCAATGTGCTGATCATGCCGGCGTTCCACTCGGCCTCGATCTCGACCAAGATGCTGCAGGAACTCGGCGGCTCCACCGTCATCGGCCCGCTGCTGGTCGGCCTCAACAAGCCGGTCCAGATAGTCTCGCTCAACGCCAAGGATTCCGACATCGTCAACATGGCTGCGATCGCGGCGTATACGGCGGGTGCTTGAGGGGCGGTCCGCGCCGCGGACTGTCTTTTTCCTGCTTGGGCGGAGTCGCTGGCGTTGCAGCGGCTCGTGTCGCCGAACGCTTGCACCGATGGCCTATTCGCGCCACCCCATAAGAGATTGATAACATTCACCTGATATAGAACCCCTCTCGCCGACCTGCCGTAACGGCATTTATGGCGCGCTCAGACCGCTAACGGGGGTGCGGCCATGAAGCATGACGGGGTTTCTGCATCCGCGGTTGGCCAGGGGGTCTACCACGACGAGCGGCTAGACGCGCTGCTCAGCATCACCGGCCGCATGGACGGTTATCTCTACCGTTGCCGCAACGATGCGTCCTACACCATGCTCTACATCAGCGACGGCATCTTCACCGTCAGCGGCTACCGGCCGAGCGATTTCATCCACAACGCGGTGCGCGACTATGTCTCAGCCATCCACCCGGACGATCTCGCCGCCGTCTATGCCGCCGTCGACACCGCGATCGAGGCGCGGTGTAACTGGAATGTCGACTACCGCATCGTACCGCAGGTCGGCGAGCCGCTCTGGGTCCGCGAGATCGGTGGCGGCGTCTGGGATGAAGCCGGCGAACTGGAATTCCTCGAAGGCTTCGTCGTCGACATCAGCGACCGCAAGGTCGTCGAGGATCTCAACGCCGAACTGCTTTTGGAGCTGAAGGCTGCCAATGAGGAGCTGTCAGCGCAAAAGCGCGAGATCGAGCTGGCCAAGCAGCAGAGCGACCATTCGGCCAACCACGACGCGTTGACCGACCTGCCCAACCGGCGCGCCTTCCACAACGAACTCAAATTGGTGATCGACCGTTGCGCCGGCACCGGCGATGCAGCCGGTCTTCTGTTCATCGACCTCGACCGGTTCAAGCAGGTCAACGACACGCTCGGCCACGAGGCTGGCGATGCGCTGCTGCAGCGCGTGTCGGACAAGCTGCGCACGATCCTGCGCAGCGCCGATTTCGTCGCGCGGCTCGGGGGTGATGAGTTTGCCTTCCTGTTTTCGGGGAACGCGGAGCAGGCCAGGGAGAAGGCCGTGCGCGTGGCGGAGCGCGTGCTGGAGCGGCTGCGCATCAAGGTTCCCGCTCCGGGTGGCGACATCCATGTCGGCTGCACTGTCGGCGTTGCGATCTATCCGACGGAGGCTGCCGATCCGGATGCGCTGGTCGCGCTCGCCGACCGGCTCATGTACATCGGCAAGAAAAACGGTCGCGACCGGCTGGTCACCACCGACGCTTTGGGGTTCGAAGCCGGCGAGCTTCGCCAGTCCGCCTGAACGAAGCGCTCATCGCGACGACACAGCGACGCCCGGTGCTCGAATGAAAAAGGCCCACAGCGTGCGCTGCGGGCCTTTTCCTATGATGGGTCGGTAGATCAGAACGAGCGCTGGAAGCGGAGGATGCCGCCAAGGCTGCTCTTCTTGTTGGCCTTGGTCCAGTTGTTGAAGTCAGCGTCGCCGAATTTTCCGGCATTGAGGTAATCGACTTCAGCCGTGACGGTAAAGCCAGGCACGACGGTATAGGCAACGTTAGCGGCGACGCCGAGGTTCTTCCAGTCGTCATAAGAGACCTGAGCGTTGAACGACGTCTTGTCGTTGAACTTGTAGGTGCCGCCACCCCAGATTGCCCAGTTGCCGCCCCACTGCTTGTAGAAGCCGCGACCGTGAGCATCGATAGTGTTGCCCGCGTAGTCGGTGAGGTTGTCATCGGTGCCGTAGCCGCCCATGACGAAGAGCGTGAACTCCTTGCTGACATTGACGTCCAAGCGGACCTTGCCTGCCACTTCCTCGTAGTTGCTGTCATAGGCGACGACGCCCGTGACCGAACCCCAGTCGCTCTTGTACTTCAGGCCGCCGACGACATGCGGAACGTAGCTGTCGATGGTGCCAACCGCGCCCGCGCCTTCTTCGAGAGAGACCACGGCGGAGAAGCCATTGCCTGCGTCGAAGTAGTACTGAACGACGTTGCTCTCCTGTCCGCCATACGGAACCAGCGTGTCCTGGATGACGGCGCCGGCATAGTTGGTGAACGTATCGAAAGCCGTGTCGTCCTTACCGACGCGCAGGCCACCGAGCTGAATGTAGGCGTAACGCAGCGACAGCGCCTTGTTGCGGCCCTGCCAGTCGTTAGCATTGGAAGAGGCTTGATTAAGATAGTCGCCATTGCTGTTGCCGAAATTGAAGCGGGTCTCGGTGTAGGTCTTCAAGGTGCCGAGTTCGGTTTCCTGGCCGGTCCAGGTCTTCAGCGTGAAGCGGGCGTTCTTGGAGAAACTCGAATTCGTACCGTCCTCATGGTCAGGGACATGGTTGGCACCATCGAATGAGCCGGCATCGCCGGCGCCGATGTCGTAACGGACGTAGCCGCCGATGCGCAGGCAGGTCTCGGTGCCGGGGATGTAGAAATAGCCCGAGCCGTAGACGTCGCAGATCTTGACGTATTCGGCCGGTTCCGGCTCGGCGACGACGACCGCGTCGGCGGCGCGTGCGCCCGAAACCGCGATCAGTGCCGCGGCGGAGCCGAGCAGAAGGCTCTTGATGTTCATTTTCTTGAATCTCCAGTCAAAGGTTCAAATCAGGTCGGACATGGCTCTGCGGCCTGCCGCTTCACCCCATACTGAAAGCCGCGCATCGCGCCGTGCTCCCGCCTCCGACATGGCCCATGCCGAGGCGGCGATCAACAGAGATTGTGTCGGGAAAGCGCCTTTCCGACTCTTCAAAAAGTATTGTTGCGCAATTATCACGTCATGTTTCTGACATGATGGCACATGTGGCACAATCGGTACATAAAGGACGGAGATATATAGAATTATGGAGTAGAATTTGATCTGCGAAGCCGGTTATAGTTCGCTTTGACGCTTATTTACCCGACTTACTATTTCCCGAGGCTAATCGGTGGGGGATCGATCGAAATCCCCACGGAAAATCAGACCGGCGAAAAATCGCGTGCGGCCAGCACGACCTGCTGCACCATGTCCTGTTTGAGCATGTCGATCGGGATGCGGCCGCCGAGTCCCGGCGCGGCGCGGTTCAGCCAGAACCAGGCAAGCCTTGGATTGGCGATCGCCGACAGCACCTCGCTGATTCCCGTAGCTGGCCTGCCGTCGACGAACTGGGCCAGCGGGAAGACATGCTTGCGGCCGCCCTTGCGCAGCGCAATGACCTCGCCCCGTCTTTGCCAGCGATGCAACGTCGAGCGTGGAATGCGGAATTTCTCTTCCAGATAGGTCGACCCGGCGACTTCGCCGGCCCAGTCCTCGATCAGCATCGATTGAAGCATGCGCTCGCCCGGCGGGTGGGATGCCACCTTGCCGGGTTCGGCTGCCGTCGTCGGCTCGTCAACCGCGACGATTGCCGCGTCGCGGCGCGTCGCCTTGCCGGCAATAGACTGGACGAAGTCGGTGGCGAGCGCAGTCCACTCGCCTCGGAAGGCATCGACCGCAAGCAGCTGCGCCTGCGAAAGGAAAGTCAGCGCGGCGGCAACGCTGCCGGCAATGGCGCCGGCCGAAGCCAATGCCTGCGGGTCCATGGCTATGCCGTGCTGGACCAGTGCCTGCTGCACCGCCTCGGCCACGAGGCCTGCCAAGGCCTCCTGCGAAATCCCGTCCGTCTGGTTCTGAAATCTGGTCATGCATCTGTCTTGCTGGCCACACGCTCCTCCCAGGCTGTGGCCGGTTGGTTGAACGGCTATAGCGGAGAGCTGAAAGCGCGGCGACAACAGACGCAGCGACCCGACAGGTTGCTGTCTTGCATTTTGACACCCCAACGGTCTGTGGGCGCTTCGAAATGTCAGTCGCGAGACGCCTCACTGTGCGTGTAGGTCTGCTCTGTGACAAGCGCACGACAGGTGGGCTTCTTCCTTCTCCCCTTGTGGGAGAAGGTGGATCGGCGCGGAGCGCCGAGACGGATGAGGGGTGTTCCAGCTTGGCGCCAGCTTACCCCTCACCCGGATTGCCAGCCGATTTGTGAAGGACAAATCGGGGCAATCCGACCTCTCCCACAAGGGGAGAGGTAAGAGGCGCTATAGCAGTCCGGCCAGTTGGGCCGCGCTGCGCAGGTTCTGCCGCGGCCGCGGCCCGAGCTGCTGGATCACCAGCCCGGCTGCCAGCGAGCCGAGATCACCGCAATCCTGCAGGCTGCGTCCGGTCGTGTAGCCGTAGAGGAAGCCGGCGGCGTAGAGGTCGCCGGCGCCGGTGGTGTCGACCAGTTCGCGGATCGTCGTCGCCTGGATGGTGACGGTCTCCTCGCCACGCACGATCACCGAGCCTTTTTCGGAGCGGGTGACAGCGGCAATCTTGCAGTCCTTGCGGATAGCCGCCAGCGCCTCGTCGAAGGATTTTGTCTGGTAGAGCGACTTGATCTCGTGGCTGTTGGCAAAGACGATGTCGACAGTGCCCGAGCGCATCAGCTCGAGGAACTCGTCCCGGTAGCGGTCGACGCAGAACGAATCCGACAAAGTCATCGACACTTCGCGCCCGGCCTCGTGTGCGAGCTTCGCCGTCTGCCGGATCGCCTCCTTGGCGCGCGGCGGATCCCACAGATAGCCCTCGAAATAGGTAACCTTGGCGCCGGATGCCTTGTCGGCCTCGACGTCTTCCGGGCCGAGTTCGACGCAGGCGCCGAGATAGGTGTTCATCGAACGCTCGCCATCGGGGGTGACGAATATCATCGAGCGCGCCGTCGGCGGCTGTCCCTCAAGCGGCCTGGTGTCGAAGGCAACGCCCTGGGCATGGATGTCATGGGCGTAGATTTCGCCGAGCGGATCGTTCGACACCTTGCCGAAGAAGGCGGCGCGGCCGCCGAAGCTGGCGACGCCCGCCGCCGTGTTGCCGGCGCTGCCGCCCGAGGCCTCGATCGCCGGCCCCATGCGGCTGTAGAGCAGCTCGGCGCGCTTGGTGTCGATGAGGTTCATCGCACCCTTGATGATGCCGTTGGTCTCGAGAAAAGCGTCGTCGCACTGGGCGATGATGTCGACAATGGCATTGCCGATGCAAAGCACGTCAAAATCCGGCATCAATGTCTCCGCCTCGGAACCTGCCGGCTTTCTGCCGCGCCCGGGCGGGTCTACAGCATCACCCCGAAAAATGGCAACCGATTTCCATCCTTTGCCGGCCCAAGCCGGCGCGCGCGCCTGGGACGAGGCTCCATCACAGTTCGACCGTGGCCGAAGCATCTGACCGCCGGGTCGCCTACAAGCTTGGCCTCAAATCAAGCGCTGGAAGCACCCGCATGCAAGCAAAGACCGACATGACCACCGAACTGGCGCTGCTTGGCGTGCTGGCCGCCCTGTGGGGCGCGTCCTATACCTTCATCAAGATCGGTGTCGAGACGATCCCGCCGATATCCTTCATCGCTGCCCGCACCTTGATTGCCGGCGCCATCCTGCTCGCGCTGATCCGCTGGCGCGGCCTCGCCATGCCCAAGGACAGCGCGACCTTGTGGCGGTTCATGGTCCAGGCCTGCCTCAACAGCGTCGTGCCGTTCACGCTGATCGCCGCCGCCGAGCGCTCCATCGACGCCGGTCTGGCCACCATTCTCAACGCGACCTCGCCGATCTTCACCTTCCTGCTGACCGCGCTTATCACCCGCCATGAATCCGTGACCGCACGCAAGCTGTTCGGTGTCGGTGCCGGCATTGCCGGCATTTGCCTGATCGTCGGCACCCAGGCGCTTGGCGGGCTCGGCCATCAATTGTGGGCGCAGCTTGCCGTCATTGCCGCCACGGTCTGCTATGCCGGCGCCGCCATTTTCGGCCGCGGCTTTAGGGGACTCGACCCGATGCTGCCGGCCGCCGGCTCGATGCTGTGCGGCGCGGTCATCCTCGTCCCCTTGAGCCTGGCCTTCGACCGCCCGTGGACCCTGTCGCCTTCAATGGCGTCGATACTGGCCTTGTTGGCATTGTCGGTGTTCTCCACGGCGCTGGCCTTCTGCATCTTTTTCCGCCTCATCCACACGCTTGGTTCGGTCGGCACGACGTCGCAGGCCTATCTGCGCGTGCCGATCGGCGTCGGCATCGGCGTCGTGTTCCTCGGCGAGAGCCTTGGGCCGACAGCTTTCTGGGGCATGGGCTGCGTCGTCGCCGGCGTTGCGGCAATGACCATCCCAGCCCGCTCCCGGGCGCTGGCGCGCTAGATCGTGATGAGATTTGGTTGAAATCTCATCATGATCTAACCCTTTGTTGGAGCATGATCTTTTCCAAAAACCGGTACCCACTTTTTGGGATCATGCTCTAGTTCCCGTCCGGAATTGCGCCCGCTCCAGCAGGCTTGCGGCTGACAGGGTCTCAGCCTATGTCGGAGATATCCGTTCGTTCCTGGGGGTGAAACGCCGTGATCTTCAACGCTGCCCGCGCCGCCTTCAGCCGGCTGTTTTCTCCCGAATTCCGCGCGGTTTTCCTGAAGACGCTGGGCTTGACCGTCCTGGCGCTGGTCGCGTTGTGGTTCGTCTTGACCGGGCTTGTCGATTGGCTGGCCCTGCCATGGGTTCACTCCTTGCTGCCCGGCCTGCCGTCCTGGGCCGGATGGCTGAGCGGCATCATCGCTGCCATCGCGCTTGCCTTCGGGATGGCGCTGCTGATCGCGCCGGTGACGGCAATCGTGGCGGGCCTGTTTCTCGAAGACATCGCCGAAGTGGTCGAGCGCACCGACTATCCGGCCGATCCCGTCGGACGCGCCATGCCGGCGCTGCGCTCGCTCGTGTTGTCGGTGAAATTCTTCGGCGTTGTCATCCTGGGCAACATCGTCGCCCTGCTGCTTCTGTTGGTTCCGGGCGTCAACATCGCCGCCTTCTTCATCGTCAACGGCTATCTGCTGGGACGTGAATTCTTCGAATTCGCCGCCATGCGCTTCCGCCCGGAAGACGAGGCGAGGGCGTTGCGCCGGAAACATGCCGGCACCGTGTTTCTGGCCGGGCTGCTCATTGCTGCCTTCCTCGCCGTGCCCCTGCTCAACCTGCTGACGCCGCTCTTTGCCGCCGCCATGATGGTGCATCTGCACAAGGCGGTCGGCGCGCGGGAGAGCGCCGGGCGATAGGCCTATCAACGCAGAAGAAAACCGCGTCCCAATTCGTCATCCGGCTCGACGGTGAATTCCGCCCGGCCCGAATAGTAGGCGCGGCCGCCGACGCGGGCGATGATCGCATCATGCGGGCCGGCCATGGTCGTGCGCGCCACCGCTCCGGAAAAGCGCGAGCCGGCGATGCTTTCGAAGGACCGCTCCTGACCAGGGTTGATCTCACCCTTGGCATGCATTGCCGCCAGCCGCGCGGTGACGCCGGAGCCGGTCGGCGAGCGGTCGACCTCGGCATCGGCAAAGACGCAGATGTTTTTTGTTGCCTTGCCGGAGAACGCATCGTGTCCATCGGTGAGGATGGTGCCGTAGAGGAAAGCGAGATCGGCATGGTCGGGATGCGATAGAGGGAACGCCGCCTTCAGCCGCTCGGTCAGCGCGGTTGCCGCGTCGACGAAATCGCGCACCCGGCTGCGGCCGAACTCCAGGCCGAATTGATGGCAGTCGGCCAGCGCGTAGAAGGCGCCGCCATAGGCGATGTCGAACGCAATCTTGCCGTATCCCCCCAATTCGATTTGTTGGTCATGGGCAAACAGAAAGGCCGGCACGCTTTCGAACGACACCGATCCCGCTTTGCCGTCCTTGACCTCCACCGAAGCGACGACCAAGCCGCACGGCGCCTCGATGTTGACCATGGTGATTGGCTCCTGTTTCGCCACCAGGCCTTCGTCGACGGCGTAGCGGCCAAGCGCAATGATGGCGTGGCCGCACATCGTCGAATAGCCCTCGTTGTGCATGAACAGCACGGCCAGCTCGGCGCCGGGCAGGTCGGGCTCCACCAGCAGCGCGCCATACATGTCGTAGTGACCACGCGGCTCGAAGACCAGCAGCTTGCGCAAATGGTCGAGGTGGTCGCGCACATAGGCGCGCTTTTCCAGGATCGTGCCTTTGGGAATGTCTGGATAGCCGCCGGTGACGATCCTGAGCGGCTCGCCGCCGGTGTGCATGTCGACGACGGTGAGCGTCATGCGCCGGGACCCCCTAGCCTGAGGATTTGGAAAACAGCGCCTGCAATTTGCCGAACGGGATGGCGGCCCGGGTGAAGCCGAACGTGCCGTCCTGCTGGATCTCGCGCGCCGCGGTTTCCAGCATGCCGAAGGCGAAATTGGTCAGCCACGGACCGAGCGAGATGCGCTTGACCCCGGCCATGGCAAGGTCGGCGATGGTGAAGGCCGGGAGTGCCATGACATTGACCGGCCTGCTCACCGCCGAGCAGATGTTCCGGATGGTCTCGACATCTTTGAGGCCGGGCGCATAGAGCACATCGGCGCCGGCCTTTTCGAAGGCCTGCAGCCGCTTGATCGTGTCGTCGAGATCCGGTTTGCCCCAAAGGAAATTCTCGGCCCGTGCGGTGAAGACGAAATCATGCTTGAGCGCCCGTGCGGCCTCAGCAGCAGCTGCAACGCGCTCGACGGCGTGTGAAAACTCATAGATGGGCTTGTCGGGATCGCCGGTATGGTCCTCGATCGAGCAGCCGGCGAGACCTGCCGCTTCGGCCGCAAAAACCGTCTCGGCGGCACTCGTCGCGCTGTCGCCCTTGCCTTTCTCGAGATCGGCCGACACCGGCAGGCTGGTCGCCGCCGTCAGCTCGCGGCAATGGTGGATCATCGCCTCGAAGGTCACTGCGCCATCGGGCAGGCCGCGCGAGAAGGCAAAACCGGCGCTGGTCGTCGCCAGCGCCTTGAAGCCGAAGGAGGCCAGGAGCTTGGTCGTGCCGACATCCCAGGGGTTGGGCATGACGAAGGTCGAGGCGTGCAGGTCGCGAAAGATCTTGCCCTTGTCCATGAGTGCTCCCTTCAGATGCGGAAATGCCGGCAGATTCTATCGTGCAGCAATGCACCGGGCAAACAAATGCGGTTGGCTCAGAAGCGTTTGGCGTTCTCTCCTGCCAATTTGTCCAGCGCATCGGAATCCTTGACGTAGTGCAACGTCTTCTTGTCCCAATGATAGGTAACGGAAATTGTGTGGGCTTCAGGCTTGGGCGGCTGGTCGTCGCAGCTCTCGCCGTTGAGCACCGTGGCGTCGGTCACCGTCACTTTGACCGCGGCATAAGGCTGTCCGTCAGCGATCGTCTGGAAAGCAACATCCTGCTTGCGGCTGTAGGCGCACAGGTTCTCATCGAAGGTGAAGATCATGTCGATCAGTTGGAATTTGTCGTCGCGCACCATGATCAGCGGCGTGATCGCGTAGTTTTGGCTTGAATTGAAATGCGCGCTCATGGTGATCACGATGTCGTCGTTCGGCCCAACGGAAAGCTTGCCCGGTTCACGGAAATAGGTGCCGCGGTCGAGCGCGACATTGACGACGTCGAGCAGCTTCGGCCTGTCTGTGATGTCGTAGAGCGCCAGCACGGCATAGCCTTCGGCGCTGTCGGGAGAGTCGCCGAGGTCGTAGAGCATCGCCAGCCGGTCCTTACCCCCGGCCTTGATGGCGAGCACGCCGGCGTTGGAGAGGCCCGATGTCTCAGGCGGCGAACCGCCGCCATCCGGTCCCTCGATGTGGCGCATCTCGATCGGCAATCCACCCCGGTAGAAACCGTTGCTGTCACCTGCGAGGCCGGGAATGACCATCCTTGCGAGGTCCAGATAGGTCACATCCATGTGACCGGGGATGGCGCTGCCGAATTCCGGGAAGCTGACGGCTTGCGCGCTGGCTGCGGTCCAAAGCCACGGCAGCAGCACAAGCGCTAGAGCAATTTCAGGAAAAGTGTGTGCGGTTTTCCGGCCGGAAATTGCGACAAAACAAAAAGATAGAGCGGTTCGCCGTTTCCATGAAACGGTGAAACGCTTTAGGATGGAGCGAAGCAGGTTCGTTGGCATGGGTGCCTCAGGCTGGCCGCGCGGAACCTAACACAGCTTCAGTGGATCGGCACCAGCCCGGCAAGTTCGCGCATGTCGTCGAACAGGACGCCGCCGGCGCTGGCCAGGCCATCGCGGTCGGAATAGGGATCGCCATGATAGGAATAGACACGCATGCCGGCGGCAATGCCGGCCTGCGTGCCGGCAACGCTGTCCTCGATGACGATGCAGTCGGCCGACGCAAAACCCATGGTCTTTGCCGCATGCAGGAACAGGTCCGGGAACGGCTTGCCGCGGCTGACCATGGTCGAAGAGAACATGGCATGCTCGAACAGCGGCAGCAGCCCGGTCTGGCCGAGCGTGATGTGCATCTTCGAGATACGCGCAGAAGTGGCGACGCAATAGGGAATGCCGGCCGCGCGAACCGCCTCGATGAAGTCGCGCACATAGGGGATCGCCTCGACGCCATGCGCAAACAGATCGGGCAGGCCGGCATTCCAGCGATCGACGAAATCGGCGCCGAGCCGCACCGTGGTCGTCTCTTCGATTTCCTTCTGCACCGAAGCCATGCTGCGGCCGGAAAAATATTTGCGGCAATATTCGAATGTGGTGGGATAACCGGCGGCAACAAACCACTCGGCAAGCCGCCGGTTGGCAAGGTTCTCGGTGTCGACCAGGATGCCGTCGCAGTCGAAGATGACCAGTTTCGGTATGCTCATTCAGGCGGTGCCGGTCGATCCGAACCCGCCCGCGCCGCGCGTCGTGGCGCCGGCCAGCGAGCGCTCCTCAACCGTCACCTGCGTCACCGCGGCAAAGACGATCTGGGCAATGCGCATGCCGCGCGTCACCGCGAAATCCTCGTCGCCGAGGTTGACCAGCAGCACCTTAACCTCGCCGCGATAGTCGCTGTCGACCGTGCCTGGTGAATTGAGGACGGTCAGCCCATGCTTGAAGGCAAGGCCGGAGCGCGGCCGCACCTGGCCTTCCATTCCTTCGGGAATTTCCAGGATCAGACCGGTCGGCACCAAGGCGCGCTTGCCAGGCAGGATCAGCAGCGGCCGGTCTTCCGGCACCGCGGCGCGCAGATCCATGCCGGCGGCGCCGGTGCTTTCGTAAGCGGGAAGGGGAAGTCCATCGCCATGCGGCAACCTGACGAAGCCGACAGTGGGACCAATGACGGAGGAATTTTGGAAGGCTGCGCGCATAAAATCGATCCTATCGGCGCGAACGGCGATTCGGTCAACTCGTCCGCAGGCCTATAAACGGCTTTCTTTCAGGCGTCAGTGTGACCTAGCGCAATTCCACCGGAACGACGGTCGTCTCCTTGATCTCCTCCATGACGAAGGAGGCCGAAACGTCCGACAGCGCCACCTTGGCGATCAGCCGCTGATAGAGCCGGTCATAGGCCTTCATGTCAGCAACGCGGGCGCGCAGCACGTAGTCGAGATCGCCGGACATGCGATAGACCCCGGTGATCTCGGGAAAACCAGTCACCGCCGCACGGAACTTCTGCAGCCAGTCCGGGTCATGATTGGAGGTGCGGATCAGGATGAACACCGAGAGCCCGAGCCCGAGCTTGTCGGCATCGACCAGCGCCACCCGTCCGGTGATGACGCCGTCCTCTTCAAGCCGCTTGACGCGGCGCCAGCAGGCGTTGCGCGACAGCGACACTTTTTCGGAGAGCTGATCGACCGACAGTGTGCCGTCGCGTTGCAGCTCGGCCAGCAATCTTCGGTCGATTTCATCGAATTCAAGCGCCATGTTGGGATGAATGTCCCGAACCACGGCGTTAGACAAGGACAAATTGAGACCGATGAACCTTTACCCCGTGGCAGGATACCCACATCGGGGCTTATCCCGGCAGGAGGGATCACCATGACGACGCTGTTTTCGAAGCTGTTCACCTCTCACCCGGCCAAGGTGGGCGAGACCTATTTCAGCCATATGGCCTTTGCCGCCTGGTTCTGCTCGCGCCTCCTGATGGCCGCTGGTGCGGCACTCGTTCACGCTTTCTTGCCGTTTCTCTTCGAAACTACGGCAAGCCGAATCGTTCGCGAACTCTACGAGCGGACGCACAACAGAGGCTCGCACGCGGTCAAGGAGCCCCAGGCTCTCTTGGATCGCGCCTAGGATTGGTTAGAAGCCATGTGCCGATGGGCGGCCTATCTGGGTGAAGCGGTCTTCCTCGAAGACGTCGTCACCGCGCCTTGCCACTCGCTGATTGCCCAGAGCCATTGCGCCCAGGAAGCCAAGTCGCCGACCAATGGAGACGGTTTCGGCCTTGCCTGGTATGGCGACCGGCCCGAGCCCGGCCTCTACCGCGACATCCTGCCGGCCTGGTCGGATCCCAATCTGAAAAGCCTGTGCCGGCAGATCAAATCCGGCCTGTTCCTCGCCCATGTCAGGGCGTCGACCGGCGGCGCCACCAGCCGCATGAACTGCCATCCCTTCATCTCCGGCAACTGGTCGTTCATGCACAACGGCCAGATCGGCGGCTTCGAAAAGATCCGCCGCGCGCTGGAGAACTCGCTCTCTGACGCCGTCTTCGACCAGCGCGAGGGCACCACCGATTCCGAATTGTTTTTCCTGCTGATGATCGACGAGGGTCTTGCTGGCGACCCGCAAGGGGCAGTATCGCGCGCCACCGCTCGGGTTCTGGAGGCGTCACGCCACGCCGGTCTCGAACCGGCCTTGAAACTCACTGCGGCCCTTTCGGATGGGCGCGCGCTCTATGCCGTGCGCTACGCAAGCGATGCCCACGCACCGACCCTGTACACGTCGCTCCGCAACGGCGGTCGTTGCATCGTGTCCGAACCCTTCGACCGCGAAGGCGGCGACTGGCAGGCGATCCCGCCGGCGAGTTTTGTCACGATCACTGGCGATGGGATGAGCATTCGGCCGTTCGTGCCGGCTGTGGCAAGGCTGGCACTGGTCGTCTAGGCCCTAGTCTAAGCCGCATTCCTTCGCGCCCCCCTCTGTCCTGCCGGACATCTCCCCCACGAGGGGGGAGATTGGAGGTCACGGCGGCCTTCGCCAATTTTCAACGCAGGAAAAGGGGCGCCGAAGCCAAAGCTGCCAATCTTCCCCCAAAGTGGGGGAGATGTCCGGCAGGACAGAGGGGGGCGCCGTAGAGCGCCAACCTCTACCGACCGGCAAGCGCAATTTTGATCAAGCGCCGATGATCTCCGAATGCTGAACTTGGTTTTAAACCGCGATACGTTTGGCAGCAGCCGGAGCAATCATGGACCTCGCCTTTTCCTCGACCATCGATCTCGCCGCCGCAATCGCGGCGCGAAAGATCTCCGCCGTCGAAGCTCTGGACGCCCATCTGACCCAAATCGACCGACACAGCGAGGCGGTCAACGCGGTCGTCAATCTCGATCGGGAAGGCGCCCGCGAGCGCGCGAAACAAGCCGACGCGGTGCAGGCGCGCGGCGATGCGCTCGGACCGCTGCATGGCGTGCCTTTCACGTTGAAGGACATGCACCAAACCGCTGATATGAAGACCACGGTTGGTTTCGCACCATTCGCCGACTATGTGGCAAAGGCAGACAGCCCGGTCGTCGCCCGATTGAAAGCCGCAGGCGGCATCCTGATTGGAAAGACCAATGTCGCGACGATGCTGGGCGACTGGCAATCGGACAATCCGCTGTTCGGTCGCACCAGCAATCCGTGGAACCGATCGCGCACGTCAGGCGGGTCCAGCGGTGGCGCAGCGGCAGCGGTGGCGACCGGCATGACGCCGTTCGATGTCGGCACCGACATGCAGGATTCGATCCGCCTGCCGTCGGCTTTTTGCGGCGTCTACGGGTTGAAACCGACCGAGCACCGCGTGTCCCTGGCCGGCGCCTTCCCCGATCCGAACGGCGCGGCGCGTAGCGTGCGGCTGATGTCCTGCCTCGGCCCGCTGGCGCGCAGCGTGGAGGATCTTGCGCTGATCTACAAAATCATCGCCGGCCCGGACGGAGCAGACACCGACCTCGCGCCGGTGCCCGTAGAGGCCATGCCCAGGCTCGACCTCAAGACATTGCGCATCGCCGTGGCGCCGTCCTTCCCCGGCTTTCCGGTGGCTGGTAAAATCGCTGCCGCGGTCGAAAGCCTGGCCAAGCGGTTGCAATCAGCAGGGGTGATTGTGGAAGAAGCGAACTTGCCTGAGATCGATCTGCATGACGATCTGGAGCAGGGCGGCGATCTGATCGGCATGATGCTGGAGGCAGCGCAGCCCGAACCGCCGGAGCAGCCAAAGCCGATCACCAATTGGTTCGAGGCGCTCGCTCGCCGCGACCGCTCGATCCTGGCCTGGGACAGGTTCTTCGAAACCTGCGATGCCTTGCTGTGCCCGGTCGCCATGACCACGGCCTTCGCGCATTGTGAGCCCGGCACGCCGATCGAAGTCGACGGCAAGGAGCAAAGCTATTGGATGCTACCGGCCTATGGCGCGGTCTTCAATTATTCCGGCCATCCGGCACTCTCGCTGCCCTGCGGGCAAGACCGCGACGGCCTGCCTATCGGCCTGCAACTGGTCGGCAAGCGCTGGTCGGAATCGCGGCTGCTCGGCATCGCCAAGGCGATCGAAGCGCTGACCGGCGGCTTCAAGCGTCCGCCGGGCTACTGAGCAAACCGACCCAACCAATAAGGCGTCAGCAGCGGATCACGCTCGCCGTCGAGAATTTCGCGCGTGGCGAACAGCCCGACCGCCGGCGCCAGCGTGATGCCGGAATGCATGACGGCGACATAGAGGCCGTCGGCGCCCTCGGCGCGGCCGATGATCGGAAAGCCGTCGATCGGCGTCGGCCGGTAGCCAACCGTGTGGAAATCGAATTCCAGTTCGTCGGCGCCGCGCAAGGCCGCCTTCATTGCTGCAAACAGCTCGCGCGCCGTGGCGTCGGGATTCTCACCGGGATCGCTCCCCGCGAAATCCGAGCCGGCGATGATGCGGCCCTCCGCCGTCTGGCGCATATGCAGCTTTTCGGCATGCACCAGCCCGTTGAGGAGCTTCTTGTAGGGCTGCGAGTGGACGATCAGACCGGGCGGCGTCTCGATCGGCAGCTTGATGCCGGCGGTAGCGGCAATATCGGGTGCCCCGACACCGGCTGCGATCACCACCTCGTCGGCTGCCATCAGCCCATGCGATGTATCGACACCGCTAATCCTGCCATCGGTCTGGACAATCGCGGTTACAGAACTGGAAAGAATGCGCGCGCCGCGCCGTTCTGCATCGGCCAGCAGCGCCTTGGCCGCCGCAACCGGTTCGGCCACGCCTTCCTCCGCGACATAAACCGCGAATTCAGGCGGCTCGACGAGATTGGGCTCGATTTGCGCTGCCCGCCCGGCGTCGACGCGTTCGATGCCGTAACCCCAGGAAGCATGCTCAGCCGCGTAGGCTTCGAGCCTGTCGGCCGGCAGATCCCAGCACAGCCCGCCGCACCAGGCGAGCGGCAGGCCGGGCAGCTCGTTTGCCAGCCGCTTCCATTCGGCCATCGCACGGATGCGCAGCCGAAAATAGATTTCGGGATTGCCCCAGCTGGCATTGATCCAGGCAAAGGAATTGGGTGTGGCGATACCGCCCGCACCGCTCTCCGAAACCACCGACACCCGTGCGCCCGCCTTGGTCAGGTGCCAGGCGATGGAAGCGCCGATAATGCCGGCGCCGATGACGATGACTTCCTTAGCGCTGATCATACCGGACCTCTCAGAATGGGCTCCTCTGATGCCACCGCAGCGGGTTAAGCTCAAGGACGGTCGAGGCCTGCCGGCCCGAAACTGTCGACAGGCCAGCAATGCGCTGCTAGAAGCCCGCGCCACAGACAGGATTCCAGAAATTGGCTGAAGACATCGAACAGGCGGTATCGCGCCGCCGCACTTTCGCGATCATCGCCCACCCCGACGCCGGCAAGACGACGCTCACCGAAAAGCTGCTGCTGTTCGGCGGCGCCATCCAGCTTGCCGGCGAGGTCAAGGCCAAGAAGGACCGCATCCAGACCCGGTCCGACTGGATGAAGATCGAGCGCGAGCGCGGCATTTCGGTCGTCACTTCGGTGATGACCTTCGAATACGAGGACAATGTCTTCAACCTGCTCGACACGCCAGGTCACGAGGATTTCGCCGACGACACCTATCGTACGCTCTCGGCGGTCGACTCGGCCGTCATGGTCATCGACGCCGCCAAGGGCATCGAGCCGCGCACGCTGAAACTGTTCGAAGTCTGCCGGCTGCGCGACATCCCGATCATCACCTTCATCAACAAGATGGACCGCGAAAGCCGCGACCCGTTCGAAATTCTCGACGAGATCGAGCAGAAGTTGGCGCTGGACACCGCCCCCATCACCTGGCCGATCGGCCGCGGCAAGACTTTTGCCGGCACCTACCACCTGGCGCTCAACGCTGTGCGCAGGGGCGATGCCGAGAAAGACCGCACGCCGGTCAACGGCCCCGACTCCAACCGCGTCGCCGGCCTGCTGCCGGAAAACGAGCGCGAGGCCTTCATCGAGGAGCTGGAGCTCGCGCGCGAAGCTTGCCGCCCGCTCGACATCGACGCCTTCCGAGAAGGCCATCTGACACCGGTCTATTTCGGCTCCGCGCTGCGCAATTACGGCGTGCGCGACCTGATCGAGGCGCTCGGCGCCTTCGGGCCGCCGCCGCGCGCGCAGGAGGCAGACACCCGCAAGGTCGAGGCGACGGAGGAGAAGATGACGTCCTTCGTGTTCAAGATCCAGGCCAATATGGACCCCAACCATCGCGACCGCATTGCCTTCGTGCGCGTCTGTTCGGGCAAGCTCGAGCGCGGCATGAAGGCCAAGCTGGTGCGCACCGGCAAGCCGATGAGCCTGTCGGCGCCGCAGTTCTTCTTTGCCCGCACCCGCGTCACCGCCGACGAAGCGTTTGCCGGCGATGTCGTCGGCATTCCCAACCACGGCACGCTGCGTATCGGCGATACGCTGACCGAAGGCGAGGAGATACTGTTCCGCGGCGTACCTAACTTCGCGCCGGAAATCCTGCGCCGTGTGCGCCTCGGCGACGCGATGAAGGCGAAAAAACTCAAGGAAGCGCTGCACCAGATGGCCGAGGAAGGCGTCGTGCAGCTGTTTTCGCCGGAAGACGGCTCGCCGGCCATCGTCGGTGTCGTCGGCGCGTTGCAGCTCGACGTCTTGAAGGAGCGGCTGAATTTCGAATACACGCTGCCGGTCGAATTCGAAATGTCGCGCTTCTCGGTCTGCCGCTGGATCTCGGCCGACGACAAGGGCGAGACGCTTCGCTTCATCGAAGCGCATCGCGGCGACATCGCCCGCGACCTCGACAACGACCCTGTGTTTCTGGCCCAGCACGCCTTCTCGCTGAACTACGAAGCCGAACGCTGGAAGGCGATCCGCTTCGCAACCGTCAAGGACTACCAGGTCCGCGACAAGGCGGCGTAAGGCGCCATCTTGCCTTCTCCCCGTTCACTGGGAGAAGGTGCCCGAAGCGCGGATGAGGGGCAGCGAGGCGTTGAGGGCTTCACTCAGCCTTTGGCAGCTTCCTCGATCTTGGCGATATCGATCTTGCTCATCTGCATCATCGCCGACATCACCCGCCCGGCCTTGGCCCGGTCCGGATCCAGAAGCAGGCGCGGCAGTTGCTCCGGCACGACTTGCCAGGAGACGCCGAACTTGTCCTTCAGCCAGCTGCATTGCGACGGTTCGCCGCCGCCTTCGATGAGCTTGTCCCAGAAATAATCGACCTCTTCCTGGGTCTTGCAGTCGATCGACTGTGACATCGCCTCGTTGAACTTGAATTGCGGTCCGCCGTTGAGTGCCTGGAACTGCACGCCGTCGAGTTCGAACGTGGTCACCAGCGCCTTGCCGGCATCGGCTTGGCCTTCGGGCCAACGCAGCACGCTCAGCACCTTCGAATTCTTGAAGATGGAGACGGTAGAAATTCATCGCCTCTTCGGCCTGGCCATCGAACCACAGGCAGGTGGTGATCTTTTGCATGTCATGCTCCTCGGGTGTTTGGTTGCGGTTACAGGTGAAGCTGCTGACTTATAGAAATGGTGCCATTCCCTTGCCGTCGTCCAAGGACGGATGCCGGGCTAGCGATCCGACACTGGCCGGCAATCTTTTTCGAAACCCTGATTTTCAGCGAGACTCTGGCGCATTGCAAAAAAGTGGCCAGACCATACTTGCCGGTCTATAAACCCTGCGATCCAAGTTCCGCGCCGCCACGCTCCGCACCGGGCGCAGCCAGCCAGCCAAGGAAAATTCATGCCTGCCTATCGCTCCCGCACCACCACCCACGGCCGCAACATGGCCGGCGCCCGCGGCCTGTGGCGCGCCACCGGCATGAAGGATTCGGATTTCGGCAAGCCGATCATCGCGGTGGTCAATTCCTTCACCCAGTTCGTGCCGGGTCATGTCCATCTGAAAGACCTTGGCCAGCTGGTGGCGCGCGAGATCGAGAAGGCCGGCGGCGTCGCCAAGGAATTCAACACCATCGCCGTCGATGACGGCATCGCCATGGGCCATGACGGCATGCTCTATTCGCTGCCGTCGCGCGAGCTGATCGCGGACTCGGTCGAATATATGGTCAACGCGCATTGCGCCGATGCCATGGTCTGCATCTCCAATTGCGACAAGATCACGCCCGGCATGCTGATGGCCTCCTTGCGCCTCAATATCCCAAGCGTCTTCGTCTCCGGGGGGCCGATGGAAGCCGGCAAGGTGGTGCTCGCCGGCAAGACACAAGCGCTCGACCTGGTCGACGCCATGGTTGCCGCCGCCGACGACAAGATCTCCGACGAGGACGTCAAGGTCATCGAACGCTCGGCCTGCCCGACCTGCGGCTCGTGCTCCGGCATGTTCACCGCCAATTCGATGAATTGCCTGACCGAGGCGCTCGGCCTGTCGCTACCCGGCAACGGCTCGACCCTGGCAACCCACGCCGACCGCAAGCGGCTGTTCGTCGAGGCCGGCCATCTCATCGTCGATCTCGCCCAGCGCTACTACGAGCAGGATGATGAGTCGGCACTGCCGCGCAGCATCGCCTCCAAAGGCGCCTTCGAGAACGCCATGACGCTCGATATCGCCATGGGCGGCTCGACCAACACCGTGCTGCATATCCTGGCCGCCGCCCATGAGGGCGAGGTCGATTTCACCATGGAAGACATCGACCGGCTGTCACGCCGCGTTCCGGTGCTGTGCAAGGTCGCACCGGCCAAGTCCGACGTGCATATGGAAGATGTCCATCGTGCCGGCGGCATCATGGCGATCCTCGGCCAGCTCGACAATGCCGGGCTGCTCAACCGCAACCTGCCGACGGTGCATACGGCAAGCCTCGGCGAAGCGCTCGACCATTGGGACATTTCCCGCACCTCAAGCCAGAGCGTCCGCGACTTCTTTCTCGCCGCTCCGGGTGGCGTGCCGACACAGGTCGCCTTCAGCCAGGACCGCCGCTGGGACGAGCTCGACCTCGACCGCGAGAAGGGCGTCATCCGCTCAGCCGAGACGCCGTTCTCGAGAGACGGCGGCCTTGCCGTGCTGAAAGGCAATCTGGCGCTCGACGGCTGCA
Organism: Mesorhizobium sp. M0062; assembly: GCF_040323125.1. Taxonomy (NCBI): domain Bacteria; kingdom Pseudomonadati; phylum Pseudomonadota; class Alphaproteobacteria; order Hyphomicrobiales; family Phyllobacteriaceae; genus Mesorhizobium; species Mesorhizobium sp. M0062. The sequence goes on along the minus strand of NZ_JAMYUO010000001.1, from coordinate 159,821 downwards.
TCGTGAAGACGGCCGGCGTCGACGAGTCGATCCTGAAGTTCACCGGCCCGGCCCGCGTGTTCGAAAGCCAGGACGCTTCCGTCAAAGCGATCCTGTCCAACGAGATCAAGGCCGGCGATGTCGTCGTCATCCGCTATGAAGGGCCGCGTGGCGGCCCCGGCATGCAGGAAATGCTCTACCCCACGAGCTATCTGAAGTCGAAAGGCCTCGGCAAAGCCTGCGCGCTGGTCACCGACGGCCGCTTCTCCGGCGGCACATCAGGCCTGTCGATCGGCCATGCCTCGCCCGAAGCAGCGGAAGGCGGCACGATCGGACTGGTGCAGGAAGGCGATACGATCGAGATCGACATCCCCAACCGCACGATCCGGCTTGCTGTCAGCGACGCTGAACTCGACGCGCGCCGCGCGGCCATGGAGGCAAAGGGCGCCATGGCCTGGAAGCCCGAGGAAAAGCGCAAGCGCAAGGTGACGACCGCGCTGCGCGCTTACGCCGCCTTCGCCACCAGCGCCGACAAGGGCGCGGTGCGGCACGTGCCGGAGTGAGGGGTGCGGCGCCGACCCCCACCCCGCTGCTGCGCAGCGACCCTCCCCACAAGGGGGAGGGTAAAGCTCACGGCATCAGCTGATATTCGTAAAGCTTCTGATACAGCCCGCCCTGGTTGAGCAGCGTGCGATGCGCGCCGCTTTCCACCACCTTGCCGGCCTCCAGCACCACGATCGTGTCGGCCTGGTGCACGGTCGACAGGCGGTGGGCAATGACGATGGTGGTGCGCCCGACCGTCAGCTGCTGCAGCGCGTCGCGGAAAAGCGCCTCGGATTCGGCGTCGAGCGCGCTGGTCGCCTCGTCGAGCAGCAGGATTTCGGCATTGCGCAGCATGGCGCGCGCGATCGAGATGCGCTGGCGCTGGCCGCCTGACAGCAGCGCGCCATTCTCGCCGACATCCGTGTCGTACCCTTTCGCCTGGGCGCTGATGAAGTCATGTGCATTGGCGGCCCTTGCGGCGGCCATTACTTCCTCGTCCGTGGCGCCCTCGCGCCCGAGCCTGATGTTGTGCATGATCGTGCCGGCAAACAGGAACGTGTCCTGGCTGACATAGGCGATCTTTTCCCTGACCGAGGTGAGCGTGGCACAAGAAATGTCCTGCCCGTCGAACATCACCCTGCCGACCTGCGGGTCGTACATGCGCATGATCAGGTTGAGGATGGTCGACTTGCCGCTGCCCGAGGGTCCGACCAGCGCCGTCATCTTGCCTGCGGCAAGCGTCAGGTCCAGTCCCTCGAACACCGGCGCGCTTTCGGGGTAGGCGAAGCTGACATTGTCGAAATGGATCTCGCCCGGCCCCGCCCGCAGCGGCTTTGCATCCGGCTTTTCGGCCAGCGTCAGCGGCCGGTCGGCGAGCTGGAACATCATGCGCACGCCGACAATGCCGGTTTCAAGCGAGATGCGTACGCGGGCCAGGCGCTTGGCCGGCTCATAGGCCAACAGCAGCGCCGCGATGAAGGCCATGATGTTGCCCGGCATCTGACCGCCGCCGCCCAGAACCAGGAAGCCGCTGACAAAAACGGCGCCAGCGATGGCCAGCCCCGCAAGCGTTTCCATCACCGGGCTGGTGGCGGCCTCCAGCGTGGCGATGTTGTTGGCGCGGCTCTCCACGTCCGACACGGCCTTGTACATGCGCTTGCGCATGGCGCCTTCGAGACCGAAGGATTTGACGACGCGCACGCCGATCGCCGTTTCCTGCATCACCTGCACGATCTGGCCGAGCGAACGGAATTCTTGCGAGGCAATTTTTCGGACGCGCTTCAGGATACGATTGACGCCGTAAATGGCGATCGGCCCGATCACCAGACAGATCAGGGACAGCGCCGGCTGCTGCCAGACCATCACACCCACCAGCGCAGCCAGCGTCACCAGGTCGCGAACATAGGACGTGACGATTTGGTCGAGCACGCTGCGCGCGGCCTGGGCATTGTTCGTCATGCGCGAAATCAGTTCGGACGAAGAGGTCGAATGATAGAATTCGATGCCTTGCGCGAGAATGCTGTCATAGATCTTGCGCTGCCGGTCGGCGATGATGGCATTGCCGACCCTGCTCATGAAGTAGGCCTGGATGAAGTTTGCGAAGCCCTTGAGAATGAAAATCGCTCCGGTCGCCGCCGCGATCAGATTGACCTGCCCAATCCTCTTGTAAACCACGAATTCATTGGTGATTTCGCGCAGCATATAGGCGCTGGCTGCTGTCGTTGCCGCCACAACCAGCATCGACAGAATGGCCGCAGCGTAGCCAAATCTATGCGCGTGAAAGGATTCCCGCAAAAGCCTTGCGATAAGGCGCTGGTTTTCCGTCGAACGGAAGAAGCGAAACAAATGGCCGATCCCATGCCTGACTGACGAATTTCGGATTCGCCACCAGGGCGAAAGGCGGCTTATAGAGCGAGTTGTGGCCGGATGGAACCTTTCGCTGTCGCGGAGACAATCGGCTGCGGCACGGTGTCTTTTGCGCCACGATTGCGGCGTTCGAGCTTCAGGGAGATGACGACAGATGGATTTCGATCTTGTTGTGCGTGGCGGAACGCTGCCCGACGGCACCGTCGCCGACCTCGGCATCATCGGCGAGACGATCGTCGCCATCGAGCCCGAACTGCATGTCAGCGCCGGCACGGCGATCGACGCCCGTGGCAACCTGATCTCGCCGCCCTTCGTCGATCCGCATTTCCATATGGACGCCACGCTGTCCTACGGCATTCCACGCATCAACGCTTCGGGCACGCTGCTGGAAGGCATTTCGCTGTGGGGCGAACTGAAGCCGCTCCTGACGCATGACGCGGTGCGCGAGCGGGCGCTCGCCTATTGCGACTGGGCGGTCTCGATGGGCCTGCTCGCCATCCGTACCCATGTCGATGTCTGCGATGACAGGTTGCTGGCGGTCGAGGCGCTGCTCGACGTCAAGAAGATTGTCGCGCCCTATATCGACCTGCAACTGGTCGCCTTCCCGCAGGACGGGTTTTATCGCTCGCCGACGGCGCGCCACAACACCATCCGCGCGCTCGATATGGGCGTCGATATCGTCGGCGGCATCCCGCATTTCGAACGCACCATGGCCGACGGCACGCGCTCGGTGACCGAATTGTGCGAAATCGCGGCTAAGCGCGGGCTGATGGTCGACCTGCATTGCGACGAGACCGACGATCCGCTGTCGCGCCACATCGAGCAGCTTGCCTATGAGACGCAGCGCCTTGGCCTGCAGGGCAAGGTGGCCGGCTCGCACCTGACTTCCATGCACTCGATGGACAATTATTACGTCTCCAAGCTGCTGCCGCTGATTGCCGAGGCCGGTGTCTCGGCGATCCCCAATCCGTTGATCAACATCATGCTGCAGGGCCGCCATGACACGTTTCCCAAACGCCGCGGGATGACCCGGGTGAAGGAGATGCTGGCGCTCGGCATCCGCGTCGGTTGGGGCCAGGATTGCGTTCTCGACCCCTGGTATTCGCTGGGCACCGCCGACATGCTCGACGTCGCCTTCATGGGGCTTCACGTCGCTCAGATGTCGAGCCCTGCCGACATGGCGCGCTGCTTCGACATGGTCACCAACGTCAACGCCGCCATCATGGGCCTCGATCATCTCGGCCTTGCCGTGGGCAAGCGCGCCAGCTTCGTCATTCTCGATGCCGGCAACCCGATCGAGGCCTTGAGGTTACGTGCCGAACGGCTGTGCGTCGTCGCCAGGGGCAAGGTGGTGGCCGAGCGCACGAAGCAGGAGACACGGCTGTCGATCGCCGGCCGTCCCGGACAGGTGAACCGGCGGCACAAAACTGCGTAGAAACAGCCGATTTCCGCCGCTGGTCTTACCGATTTGCCTCGTCAAAGCGGCCGCTTGCAGCTAGGGAGCCGCATGGCCCAGTCGCTCGTCCGCACCTTTACCATCAGGAACGTGCTTTTGGCCGGCATCCTTTTGATGCTGGCCGGCGACTTCATGTTCGCGCTGAACGACGCGATGGGCAAATGGCTGGTCGCCAGCTTCTCGGTGGGGCAGGTGGTGCTGATCCGATCGATCGGGGCCTTCATCGTGCTCGGCCCGATGATCGCCAACCAGGGCGCCGGCAGACTGTTCCAGATGGAGCGGCCGGTCCTCCAGATTCTGCGCGTGCTGGCGACCACGGTGGACACAGCCTTGTTTTACGCGGCCGTCGTCTATCTGCCGCTGGCCGATGTGATGAGCTTCTACATGGCCGGGCCGATCTATGTGGCGGCGCTGTCGCATTTCCTGCTCGGCGAAAAGGTCGGCTGGCGCCGCTGGGCCGCCATCCTGGTCGGCTTCTGCGGCGTGCTGATCATCTTGAAACCCTCTTCGGCGGCGTTTTCGCAGTCCTCGCTGTTCGCGCTGGTCGGCAGCATCGCCTTCGCCTTTGCCATCATCCTCAGCCGCCGCCTGCGCGGCACCAGCGACACAACGCTGGTCACCTGGCAGACTATCGGCACGCTGCTGGTCGGCGGCGTGATGACCATAGGCGCCTGGCAGACGCCCTCGGCACTCGATTTCGGCGCCATGCTCCTGCTCGGCATCGTCTCCTGCAGCGCGCATCTGATGATTACCAGGGCGCTGAAACTGGCCCCTGCCTCGACGCTGGCGCCGCTGCACTACAGCCTGCTTCTATGGGCGGTGATCTTCGGCCTGGCATTCTTCGGCGACGTGCCCGGACCGCGCATCCTGATCGGCTCGGCCATCGTCGTGCTCGCCGGCCTGTTCATCTTCCACCGCCAGAAGGTGGTCGAAACAGTCGTGCCGCCGGAGAACGTGCCGAAAGGCGTGAATTGACCTAACCTTGGCGCACCGCCGCCAGATGCCGTGAAAACTCAGGCGTTTCCATCAGCGCCTTGCAACTGGCGAAGCGGCCGTCGGCATAGGCGCGGAAGTCCTCGACCGGGTTGTTGTTGGCAAGCTGGATCAGCCCCCACAACGTCCACAACAGGTCGCACATCGCCTTGTAGATAACGACGCGGCCGCGCTCGGCCGGTTTTGCCTCGCCGCCGAAATAGGCGCGCATCATCTCTTCCTCTTGCGTGGTGTCGAACCGGCCTTCGACCGAGAGGTCGCCGAGGTCCCAGAGCGGGTCATTCATCCCCGAATATTCCCAGTCGATGATCCACATCCGCTCGCCCGTATCGAGAAAATTCTCGCACAGTGGATCGCAATGGCAGGCGGCAATCGGCAGTCTATGGGCAGCAAGGGCGGCACGCACGGTGTCGGATTCGCGCACCACGTCGTGGTAGCCCGGCGGCAAGGCGACGTCCTTGGTCGACAAGACCTTGAGATAGTCGTCGATCATTGCAAACAGCTCGAAGCGGAACGGAAACACCGCACCGGACGCGTGCAGCCTGCGGAAGGCTTCGCCGGCGCGGGCCGGGCTGCCGGCGCGCAGCTTGAATTTTTCCGGCGACATCGTCACGGCGCCGGCAACGAAGCGGCTCGCCAGCACGCCTGTCGCAGGGTCGACATGCAGCACTTCGGGGCTGACGCCGGCTTTGGCCGCCTCACGCGCCGCCACCGCTTCATTGGCGCGGTTGATATATTCCTCCGTGCCTTTGCCGGGGATACGCAGGCAGATATCGCCGGCCCGAAAGACGAGATTGGTCATCCCGCCGAGCCGCTCCAGCGGTCCGTCATAGCCCGCCAATGCCGGAATCGCCGCAAGTGTTGCGCGTGCCTCGTCGGTCCCCATGCCTGTTGCCCCTGGCGTGTTATTTCTTGCGACAACGGTTCCACAGTTTTCGCCGTTTGGCTATCATCCCGATCGAGGGTGAGCAGCGAGCTGGCGGAGAAACAGCCATGGCGGGCAACAAGGATCATGGCGGGCTTGGCGCCGCCTATGCGGCGCAACGGCCCGAGGACGTCGCCGCGATCTATGACAGTTGGTCGGAAACCTACGATGCCGACATGTCGGCCGCCGGCTACCGCCATCCGACGATCTGCCTGGCCCTGCTGGCCCGCCATCTGCCGCGCGGCGCCGCACCGCTTCTCGACGCAGGCGCCGGCACCGGGCTGATCGGCGAGTGGCTGGCCATCACCGGCTATCCCCAGGTCGAAGCGCTCGATATTTCGCAAGGCATGCTGTCTAAAGCGGCGGCAAAGGGCGTCTATTCGGCGCTGCATTGCCTGGCGCTCGGCGGGCCACTGCCCTTTGCCGACAATGCCTATGCCGGCATCGTCTCAGCCGGCGTTTTCACCTCCGGCCATGTCGGCGCCGAGGGACTGGACGAACTGATCCGCGTCTGCCGTCCCGGTGGCGTCATCGTGCTGACCATCAAGAACACGCTGTGGAACGCCGGCTTTGCCGATCGCATCGCTGCGCTCGAGGCTGAGGGCAGGGTCGGTCGTGCCGAGGAGACTGCGCCTTATGTTTCGATGCCGGGCGAGGCTGACACCGTGCCCAGCCGCGGCCTTGTACTCCGTGTGAGCTAATCCAGGTTTCGTCTACGCCTTGATCCTGCTCATCGAAGAATCGTACATCGGTTCGAGATGAATGTTGGCCGGCGTCCGTTCCATCGCGACCACCAGCTCATAGTCCCCTGAGCTGAGAAAATCGTCGCTGACGCCATCGGCGTTGCGGACATAGCCATAGCCGATGTTCTTAGCCAGCGTGTAGCCATAACCGCCGCTGGTGAGATAGCCGACCGGTTCGCCATTGCGCAAAATCGTCTCGCGCCCGACCAGCACGATATCGGGATCGTCGACCGTGAAGCCGGCAAAGCGTTTCTTCAGGTCGGCGCCGCTGATCTTTTCGAGCGCCCGCCGGCCGACGAAATCGGTGTTCTTCCTCAGCTTCACCGCCCAGCCGAGGCCGGCCTCCTGAGGCGTGTCGTTAGGGGTGATGTCGGAGCCCCAGGCGCGGTAGCCTTTCTCCAGCCGAAGTGATTCCAGCGCCCGATAGCCTATCGGCCGGATGCCGTGCGGCTTGCCGGCGGCCATCAATGCGTCGAAAATCTCGCCGGTGGCGGCGATCGGCACATGCAATTCCCAGCCGAGCTCGCCGACATAGGTGACGCGCAGCGCCCGAACCGTATGACCGGCAGTCGTGATCTCGCGGATATGGCCGAACGGGAAGGCGGCGTTCGAGACATCGGCATCGGTCACGGCAGCCAGAACGTCGCGGGCCCGCGGTCCCATCAGTGACAGCGTGCCGAAATCCTCAGTGACATCTTTCAGCGTCACGTCGAGACCCTTGCCGACATGGTCGCCGATCCAGGAGAGATCATGCGTGCGGAAGCCGGTGCCGGTCACGATGTAGAATTTGTCTTCGGCGAGCCTGGCCACCGTCAAATCGGCCTCGATGCCGCCGCGCGTGTTGAGAAGCTGCGTGTAGGTCAGCCGTCCCACCGGCTTGGCGACATCGTTGGCGCAGATCCAGTCCAGCGCCTTAGCCGCATCCGAACCCGTCATTTCGTATTTGGCGAAGGACGACTGGTCGAAGATGCCGACTTTCTCGCGAACATGGCGATGCTCCTCGCCGACCGGGCCAAACCAGTTCTGCCGGCCCATGGAATAAATGTCTTCGGATGTGGCGCCCTGCGGCGCGAACCAGTTCGGCCGTTCCCAGCCGAGCTTGGAGCCGAACACCGCGCGATGTTCTTTCAGCCGGTCATAGAGCGGCGAGACGATGCGCGGCCGGCCCGAGACGTACTCCTCATGCGGAAAGCCGATCGTGTAATGCTTGCCATAGGCTTCCAGCGTGCGATCGCTGACCCATTGCCGGTCGCGGTGCAAATTGGAAAAGCGCCTGATGTCGACCACCCAAAGGTCGAGCGGCGCTTCACCATCGACAACCCATTGCGCCAGCACCCAGCCGGCGCCGCCGCCGGAAGCGATGCCGAAGGCGTTGAAGCCGGCGCCGACGAACATGTTGGCGCATTCGGGCGCGACACCGAGGATGAAATTGCCGTCCGGCGTAAAACTCTCCGGCCCGTTGATCATCTGCTTGACGCCGACCGTCTCCAGCGCCGGCACGCGCGCGATCGCCTGGCTCATATGCTGTTCGAAATGATCGTAGTCGTCGTCGAACAGGCGGAACTCCCAGTCATCGGGGACATCGCCGCCGGGCAGGCCGGTCGCCCAGGCCTGCGGGTTCGGCTCATAGCCGCCCATCACCAGCCCGCCGACCTCTTCCTTGAAATAGGTACGGCGGTCGGGATCGCGGATTGTCGGCGCGTCGGTCGCCAGCCCGTCGATCTTCTCGGTGATGATGTACTGGTGCTTGACCGGTTGCAGCGGCACGGAAATGCCGGCCATCGCGCCGACCTGGCGTGCCCATTGCCCGGCGCAGTTCACCACCTTGTCGCAAGCAATGTCGCCCTTGTTGGTCTTCACCGCGGTGATGTGCCCGTCCGTCATGTCAAAGCCGGTAACGCGGACGTCCTCGAACAGCTTGGCGCCATGCATGCGCGCGCCCTTGGCCAGCGACTGCGTGATGTCGGAGGGGCTGGCCTGCCCATCGGTCGGCAGCCAGGAGGCGCCGACGAGGTCGCCGGTCTCCAGCAGCGGCCACATCTTTTTGACCTCCCCCGGCGACAGCAACTGCATGTCCATGCCGAAGCTCCTGGCCGTCGTCGCCAGCCGTTTATATTCGGTCCAGCGGTCGGCATTGGTCGCAAGCCTGAGGCACCCGGTCATCTTCCAGCCGGTAGCGAGCCCGGTTTCGGCTTCCAGTCCCTTGTAGAGCTCGACCGAATATTTGAGCACGCGGGTGATCGAGGCCGACGAGCGCAACTGGCCGACCAGCCCGGCCGCATGCCAGGTCGAACCCGAGGTCAGCTTGCCCTGTTCCAGCAGCACGACATCGGCCTTGTGGTCGCGCGCCAGGTGATAGGCCGTCGAACAGCCGATAATGCCGCCGCCGATGACGACGATGCCGGCATGTGTAGGCAATGTCATGACTGTGTCCCGTACTTCGTGCGGTAATTGTCCAGCGCCCCGTCGAGCCGCGTCAGGTTCTCCGCGGTGTAGGCGACGTAGTCGATGCCGGGCGCGTCGAGGTAAAGTTCGGAAACCATGCTCCACATCGCCTCGCGCAGCAGCGAGGCGCATTGCATGGCCGCGTGCGAGCGGCGGATCGCCTCATCCGGCTCGCGCATGAAATACGCCGTGAGGAAAGTGAAGGACTCCGCGTCGCTCATCTCGGCGTTGGAGGCAACGCCGGCAAGATCGAACATCGCGGTGTTGAAACCGGCATATTCGAAATCGATGAGCCACAACCTGTCGCCATCGTCGAGAATATTTGCCGGCAAAAGATCATTGTGGCCGAAGACGATCGGCAGCAGTTTCTGGGCCCGCTCCAACTCGTCGGCCAGAGCCAGCAGCCTGGGCAGCTCGTCGCGCTTGCGGCTGCCGCCTTCGCTCAGCGTTCGCGCATAGTCGCGGATGACATGGAAGACCCAGAACATGAAGCCGGCGCCGGAGATGTGATTGGGCATCTCGCGATGGAACCCGCGCATAAGGGCTGCGACGCGGCCGATATTGGCGCGCACGTCCTCGGCAACATAGGTTTTCGCGCCGAGAAATTCCGTGACCATGATGCCGGGTTCGGAATGGCGGACCGCCGGCGCGAAGCCTGCGGCGTGCGCCGCGCGGGCCGTCATCACCTCGCGGTCGCGAAAGACGTGGTGAAATGGATAGTCCTGGCCGAAGCGCACGACATGCCGCCCGGCCGCGTCCTTGACCAGATAGTTGGCGTTGCTGAGGCCGCCCGGCAGCGGCGCAATGTCGATGCTGCCATTCCAGCAGGGCAAGGCCCGGATGCGGTCTTCAGCAGTCACGGGACCATCCCTGACTTTTGCGGAGCTTTCTTGGGCGCCATGCGCCGCGCAACGAGCGTTGGGAAACGCAAAAAATCTCGTCGGTGCGGGACGCAGGAACTCCTATCCCGCGCCGCACCGACGAGCCCCTCTGGCCAGGTTTTGATACCCGGTCTCCGCCCCCGCGGATTTGAGAAACTTTTGTGCCAGTTCAAACCCAGACGGTCTGGCCAGACGGTCCGGTCCGTGAATTGCGGCTCTGCCATCACCCTCCCGTGGCAGTTCCGAAGCTGTCACGCCATCAATGTCACGCCAGTGCTACCTAACTGTCAATGAAATGTTGTGACTTTTTTTGGGTGTTTTGCCCGAAACCACGAGCAATTCCTTTAAAAACGGCGGCATTGCCCTAAAACCGGGCAGGCCGCAAATCAGGAAGCCACATGATCCATTCGAAACGGCATGGCGAAATCCTCCGCCTCCTCAAGGAAGAGGGCACCGTCACCATTGCCAGCCTCGCCGACCGGCTGGGGGTTTCGCTTGAAACGGTGCGCCGGGATGTCAAGCCACTGACCGGCAATGGCTCGGTGCTCAAGATGCATGGCGCCATCGGCCTGCCGTCGATGGCCGGCGAAGCGCCCTTCGAGCGGCGCATGCGCGACAATGCCGAGGCCAAGCGGCTGATCGCCCGCATGGTCGCTGCCACCATTCGCGACGGTGAATCGGTCATGCTGGACACCGGCACCACGACCTCGTTCCTGGCCCGCGAACTGCTCGGCCACCGGCGGCTGACGGTCGTCACCAACTCGTCCGATATCGCCCGCACGCTGGCCACCGTCAACGGCAACAAGGTCTATATGGCCGGGGGCGAATTGCGCAGCGATTCCGGGGCCGCCTTCGGCGCCTCGGCGATCGATTTCGTCAGCCGCTTCTCGGTCAGCCATGCGGTGATTTCGATCGGCGCCGTCGATGCCGCCGCAGGCCTTGCCGACTACGATCTGGAAGAGGCGGAGTTCGCCCGCATGGTGCTGTCGCGCGGCCAGCGCTCGCTGGTCATCACCGACCACACCAAGTTCGGTCGCCAGGGTCTGGTCCAGGTCTGCGGCTTCGACGGTTTTTCCGAACTCGCCACCGACCAGCCGCCGCCGCGCGACATTGCCTCGGCACTTGCCGAGGCTGGAGCGCGCCTCAGCATCGCTGCGGCCTAGCCAAACACCGGCGACTGGCGCGCCGCGATCCCGGCCCATGCCGCCACCCGATACCACGAAGGCGATGTTGTGCATCATGCGCGCCGCGTCGCCGGCCGCATAAGATGTCGTTCTGGTGAAAAATTGCTTTTTTCAATCATCCCGCTCTTCGCAATGTCCATGCAACTTGGCAGCCGCAAACAGCGCCTCGTCGAAATGCGGGCCGGGCGAATCGCCCGCATCAGCAATGAGGCCACCGTGCTGCAAACGATGCCTTGTCTTTCCTGGACGCTTGCGCGCTCCGACCTGGAAGCGGACCCGGCTTGGCCGGACATTCCGCAACTTTCCGCCGGCGACGGTGTATGACGGTGTATAAGGTGTCCAGGATCAAGAACCTCAAAACCTATGACTGGCGCTTCGCATGACTGATCCACTGTCGGCGATCCTGGGCTTCGGCCTGCTTGGTGTCGGCTGTCTCGCCTTCACTGAAAAGATCCTGCCGCTGCCGCCCTCGCATGTGCTGCTGCTGTTCCTCGGCATGACGGCAGCCTCCGATCTCCTGGCGCTGGCGATCCTGCTTCTGGTGACGACGCTGTCCGCCATCACAGGCTGCCTTGTCTGGTATAGTGTGGGCCGTAGGATTGGATTGGATCGTGCCGACAGGCTGGTCGAGCGTTTCGGCAAATATGTCTGCTTGCGCTATGCGACCTACAGCAAGCTTGGTCAGGCCTACCGCCGCCATCATGTCCGGGTCTCCTTGCTGGCGCAGTTCATCCCGACGGTTCGCAACTATCTGCCGATCGCGGCCGGCGCGCTCCGTCTTCCACTCTTGCCCTTCGCGGCGGCGACGCTGCTCGGCGCCACGCTATGGAACACCGGCTTCCTCGTCACCGGCTACCTTATGCGCGGCAGCGGCCGGGATTCCTATGCCATCGGCTTTCGCATCATCGTCATCGTTTTGGCGCTGGAGACGGCGTTCATGCTCGCGCTTCGCTACGGTCCTGCCTGCCGGCGGCGCCTCGGGTTCGGCTGACCAGGAGGCGCCTCAAGCCGTATGGGTATAAGCTCCGCCTTCGGCTTTCCTTCCCCGGCGCGCCGGTGTTTAGTCCGGCCATGGCTTTCACCATCCGCCAGCTGCAGTTCTTCATTGCCGTCGCCGAGCAAGGCACGGTGTCGGGCGCCGCACAAAACCTCTCCATCTCGCAATCCTCGGTCACCGAGGCGATCAAGGAGCTGGAGAGCGATCTCGGCGTCGAATTGTTCGAGCGCCATCCGCGTGGCCTCAACATTACCCACAAAGGCCACCAGTTCCTGCGCCATGCGACCAAGATCCTGGCCGACGTCTCCGACGCGCGCCGCGCTTTTTCCGACGACCAGGTGGTGGCCGGCGGGCGGCTGCAGCTCGGCGTCACCTCGCTGGTCGCGGGCTATGTGCTGTCCGATCTGCTGGCGCGCTACCGCCGCGCCTATCCCGGCGTCGATGTCTCGGCCATCGAGGACAATGGCGACTATCTCGAACATCTGCTGATCGGCGGCAAGCTCGACATTGCCGTCATGGTCACCTCCAATTTGCGCGACCGCACCGCTCTGCAGTCGGAAATCCTCGAGGTCTCGGCCTACCGGCTGTGGGTCCCGCTCGGCCACAAGCTGGCCAGCGCCGACATTATCGGCATAGGCGACATTGCCGGCGAGCCGCTGATCATGCTGACCGTCGACGAGATCGAGGAGAACACCGGCAAGCTTCTGGCGGCGATCGGCGCCAGGCCGCATGTCGCCTTTCGCACCCGCTCGGTCGAAGCCGTTCGCAGCCTCGTCGCCACAGGTGCGGGCGTGGCGTTGCTGCCCGACCTAGTCTACCGGCCGTGGTCGCTGGAAGGCGACCGCATCGAATCGCGCGACATTTCGGGTTCCCTGCCGGTCGTCCAGGTCGGCATGGTCTGGCGCCGCGGCTCCGGTCTGCCGCAGGCGTCGCGCGACTTCATCGGCCTTGCCCAGTCGCAGCGTATGGTACGCCAGCAGCGTTGATAGGGTGCGTGGTTATCTATCGGAAAAACCGATATCGCGTTTCTGATAAATGAATTTGCGAAACCGGAATTTTCCGAGCACTTTTCATGTCAGGGACGAAAGCCGCCATCAGAGCGGCAACGTGCCATCGGATGAACTGACGCTTTTCAGCCTGCGGCTGACCGCGGCGGCGACTCACTTCGCAGTCAGGCGCCAAAATGGGAGATTGACGATGAATTCATTCCTGAAGACGTGCACCGCCTTGACGGTCGCGCTGACCTTTTCCGGTCAGGCCGTCGCCCAGGTCAAGGAACTTGGCAAGGGCGAAGGGGAGGTCAGCATCGTTGCCTGGCCGGGGTACATCGAGCGCGGCGAAACCGACAAGGGCTATGACTGGGTGACCTCCTTCGAGAAGGAGAGCGGCTGCAAGGTCAACGTCAAGACCGCGAACACCTCCGACGAGATGGTCTCGCTGATGAATGAGGGTGGGTTCGATCTAGTCACCGCTTCGGGTGACGCATCGCTGCGCCTCGTTGCCGGCAAGCGCGTGCAGCCGATCAACACCGATCTCATCCCGAGCTGGAAGGCGGTAGACGACCGTCTGAAGGATGCGCCCTGGTTCACCGTCGACAAGGTGCATTACGGCGTTCCCTATCAGTGGGGCCCGAACATCCTGATGTACAACACCGATGTCTTCAAGGAAGCGCCCAAGAGCTGGAACGTCGTCTTCGAGGAAATGAACCTGCCGGACGGCAAGTCCAACAAGGGCCGCGTCCAGGCCTATGACGGCCCGATCCACATCGCCGACGCCGCCAACTATTTGATGTTCCACAAGCCGGAACTCGGCATCAAGGACCCGTACGAATTGAACGAAGACCAGTACAAGGCAGCGCTCGAGCTGCTGCGTGTTCAGCGGACGCTGGTCGGCCGCTACTGGCATGACGCCGCCATCCAGGTCGACGATTTCCAGAACGAAGGCGTCGTCGCTTCCGGTTCGTGGCCTTACCAGGTCAACACGCTGGTTGCCGCCAAGAAGCCGGTCGCCTCGACCGTGCCGGAAGAAGGCGTCACCGGCTGGGCCGACACCACCATGATGGAGGCCGACGCCGCGCATCCCAACTGCGCCTATATGTGGCTTGAGCATTCGCTGTCGCCCAAGGTCCAGGGCGACGTCTCGGCCTGGTTCGGCTCGCTCCCCGTGGTGCCCGCTGCCTGCAAGGGCAACGAGCTGCTCGGCGAGGAAGGCTGCAAGACCAACGGCTACGAGAACTTCGACAAGATCAAGTTCTGGAAGACCCCGGTCTCCAAGTGCGCAACCCAGAACGACCAGTGCGTGCCTTACTACCGCTGGGTGTCCGACTATATCGGCGTCATCGGCGGGCGGTGAGCTCCCTTAACCCTCCCCCTTGTGGGGAGGGTCGACGCGCAGCGTCGGGGTGGGGGCAGCGCTGACGTCCGGTGCTAGTCACCCCACCCGCGGCTTCGCCGCGACCTCCCCCATCGAGGGGGAGGTGAAGTGCCGTGCCCGCTGGCCTGATTGGTGGCGCAAGAGCTATTTCGACGAAACACAAACCGGCAACAGACGGACAGCCCATGACATCGGCCGTTTCCTTCCAGAAAGTCTCTCGCCATTTCGGCAGCGTGCGCGCCGTCGATGCGGTCGATCTCGATATCGTGCCGGGCGAGTTCTTCGCCATGCTCGGTCCGTCGGGGTCCGGCAAGACGACCTGCCTGCGCCTCATCGCCGGCTTCGAGCAGCCGACCTCGGGCTCGATCTCGATCTTCGGCGACCGCGCCGAGGGCGTGCCGCCCTATCGCCGCAACGTCAACACGGTGTTCCAGGACTACGCGCTGTTCCCGCATTTGAACGTGCTGGACAATGTCGCCTACGGGCTGATGGTCAAGGGCATCGCCAAGCCGCAGCGGCAGAAGGCGGCGGAAGAGGCATTGTCACTGGTGCGGCTTCCCGGCTATGGCGCCCGCCGTCCCGGCCAGCTCTCCGGCGGCCAGCGCCAGCGCGTCGCGCTGGCCCGTGCGCTGGTCAACCAGCCCAAGGTGCTTTTGCTCGACGAGCCGCTCGGCGCGCTCGACCTCAAGCTGCGCGAGAACATGCAGGAAGAGCTGAAGTCGCTGCAGAAGGCGCTCGGCATCACCTTCGTCTTCGTCACCCACGACCAGGGCGAAGCGCTGTCGATGGCCGACCGCGTCGCCGTCTTCAATGACGGCAAGATCATGCAGATCGGCACGCCGGAAGACATCTATCAGCGGCCGAAGACCCGCTTCGTCGCCGATTTCGTCGGCTCCTCCAACGTACTGCCGCCGGACTTCGTCCAGAGCTATTCCGGCCAGCACCGCTGGGGCAGCCTGCGTCCCGAATCCATCCGCATCGGCCGCGCCGCCAAAGGCGAGGGCGTCGCCGCGCGCCTGGTCGGAACCAACTATCTCGGCGCTACGACCAAGCTGGCGCTCGACGCCGACGGGTTGAGGCTGCACGCCATCGTACCGGCCGGGACAAAGCTGCCGGCGGAAGGCGAAGCGGTGGTGCTGACGTTCAACCGCGAGCATTTGCATTTGATGGACGAGCCGGCATGATTGAGGTTTGCGCCAAGCACCCCCCTCTGTCCTGCCGGACATCTCCCCCTCAAGCGGGGAGATTGGCTGTTCCTCCCGGTTTCGCCAATCTTCAACGTTGGGGATTTGGCGAGGCAGCGAAACTGCTGATCTCCCCCCTTGAGGGGGAGATGTCCGGCAGGACAGAGGGGGGTGTGAAGGAACGCGGCTTCTCAGGGTTCCTTCAGCACGCGGTCGCCCCATGACCATCGCCGCGCTCAACTCAACCTCCGCCCCCGCCATCCTGCCCGGCAGCGGTGGCATGCGCGGCGCACTGTCGGACCTTTTCTGGCGCAAGCCGCAACTGCTGCTGTTCCTCATGCTGCTGCCGCCGGTTCTATGGCTCGGCGTTGTCTATATCGGCTCGTTGTTCGCACTTCTGGCGCAGAGCTTTTTTTCGATCGACGAGTTCTCCGGCCTCATCAACCACGAATTCACGCTGAAGACCTATGGCGACCTGTTCCAGCCCGCCAATCTCGACATCATCCTGCGCACGGTGACGATGGCGGTGCTGGTCACGCTGGCCTCGGCCGTCATCGCCTTCCCGATCGCCTATTATGCGGCGCGCTATGCCCGCGGCCGCTGGAAGGCGCTGTTCTATCTCGGAATCATGCTGCCGCTATGGTCGAGTTACCTCGTCAAGATCTACGCCTGGAAGCTGATCCTCGCCAAGGAAGGCATTTTGACCTGGCTGCTCGCCAAATTGCATCTGCTCTGGGTGCTCGATGGCTGGCTGTCGCTGCCGGTCGTCGGCGGCAACTCTTTGTCGGTCTCCGCCACCGGCACCTTCATCGCTTTCGTCTATGTCTGGCTGCCGTTCATGATCCTGCCGGTGCAGGCGGCATTGGAGCGCGTGCCCGGCAATCTGGTCGAGGCCTCCTCCGATCTCGGCGCATCGCCGGGCCAGACCTTCCGCAACGTGCTGTTCCCGCTGGCGCTGCCCGGCATCGTCGCCGGCTCGATCTTCACCTTCTCGCTGACGCTGGGCGACTACATCATCCCACAGATCATCGGCACATCGCGGCTGTTCATCGGGCAGGCCGTCTATTCGCAGCAAGGCACAGCCGGCAACATCCCGCTCGCCGCAGCCTTCACCGTCGTGCCCATCGTCATCATGGGTTTCTATCTCTGGGGCGCCAAGCGCATGGGGGCCTTCGATGCGCTCTGACGGTTCGCAATCCGCTCCGCTCGGCCTCAAGATCGCTGCCGCCTGCGGCCTGCTGTTCCTGCATCTGCCGATCTTGTTGATCTTCGTCTACGCCTTCACCACGGAAGAGAAGAGCTTCGTCTGGCCGCCGCCGGGGCTGACCACACAATGGTTCGCCGTCACCTGGAACCGGCCGGATGTCTGGCAGGCGCTGTCGCTTTCGGTCCGTGTCGCCGCCATCTCGACCGCGATTGCCTTGATACTGGGCACGCTGTGCGCCGCCGCCGTGTCACGTACGAAATTCTTCGGCCGCGAGACGATCTCGCTGCTCGTCATCCTGCCGATCGCGCTGCCCGGCATCATCACCGGCATCGCGTTGCGCTCGGCCTTCTCGCTAGCCGACATCCCGTTCTCGTTCTGGACGATCGTGCTCGGCCACGCCACCTTCTGCGTTGTCGTCGTCTACAACAATGCGGTCGCCCGTTTCCGCTGCACTTCCGGCTCAATGATCGAGGCCTCGATGGATCTCGGCGCCGACGGCTTCCAGACCTTCCGGCACGTCGTGCTGCCCAACATCGCCACCGCTCTGCTTGCCGGGGGGATGCTCGCCTTCGCGCTCTCCTTCGACGAGGTCATCGTCACCACCTTCACCGCCGGCCAGCAGCAGACCGTGCCGATCTGGATGCTGGAAGAGCTGATCCGCCCACGCCAGCGTCCGGTCACCAATGTCGTCGCCATGGTCGTGGTGCTGGTGACGCTGCTGCCCATCCTTGCCGCCTATTACCTGACCCGCGACGGCGACCAGATCGCCGGTTCGGGCAAATGAAGAACAGCGAATAGGGAGTAGCGAATAGCGAATAGGGGAGATTGCACGACCAGCCCTATTCGCTACTCGCTATTCGCTACTCGCTCCTGACCGAGGAGAACCTGCATGGACACCCAGATGCTGATCGGCTCGAAGTTCGAGAACGGCACCGAGACCGAGGAGCCGATTCTGAATCCAAAGACCGGGGCGACCATTCTCAACCTGCCTGAAGCAAACCAGGCGCAGATCGAGGCGGCTGTTACTGCCGCCGGGCGAGCGTTCGTCTTGTGGTCACGCACAACGCCGGCGCAGCGCTCCGGCTATCTTCTCAAGATCGCCGACCGCATCGAGGCCAACGCGCGGGAGTTCGCGGCGCTCGAGGCGCTGAATTGCGGCAAGCCGATCAACGCCGTGCTCAATGACGAGATCCCGGCGATCGTCGACTGCTATCGTTTCTTTGCCGGCGCTGTGCGTTCGATGCCGGGCGTGGTCGCCGGCGAATACATTCCCGGCCACACCTCGATGGTGCGGCGCGATCCGATCGGCATTGTCGCTTCCATCGCGCCGTGGAACTATCCACTGATGATGATGGCCTGGAAGCTGGCGCCGGCCATTGCCGGCGGCAACACCGTCGTCTTCAAGCCGTCGGAGCAGACGCCGCTGACGGCGCTGAAGCTGGCCAGGATCCTGGCCGAGGTTCTGCCCGAGGGCGTCGTCAATGTCGTGCTCGGCCGCGGCGACAGCGTTGGCAACACGCTGATTAATCACGCCAAGGTCAACATGATTTCGATCACCGGCGACGTCGCCACGGGCAAGAAGGTGCTGCAGGCCGCCGCCAAGTCGGTCAAGCGCACGCATCTGGAACTCGGTGGCAAGGCGCCGGTCATCGTTTTCGACGACGCCGACCTCGGCGCCGTGGTCAACGGCCTGCGCGCTTTCGGCTACTACAATGCCGGGCAGGATTGTACAGCCGCCTGCCGCATCTATGCCGGCAAGAAGATCTACGACAAGCTCGTCGCCGATCTCTCATCTGCCGTCTCGACCATCAAATACAACCAGCCCGATGACACCGAAAACGAGATCGGGCCGCTGATCTCGCGCCGCCAGCGCGATCGCGTGTCGAGCTTCGTCGAGCGCGCTTCGGAACTGAAGCACATCGAGATCACCACCGGCGGCAAGCCGGGCGTAGGCACCGGCTTCTACTACCAGCCGACGGTGGTTGCCGGCGCGCTGCAGGAAGACGAGATCGTGCGCCGCGAAGTGTTCGGCCCGGTCGTTTCCATCACCCGCTTCTCCGAAGTCGATGAAGCTGTGAACTGGGCCAATGACAGCGACTACGGCCTGGCATCCTCGGTGTGGACCAAGAACGTCTCGCGCGCCATGGCGACGGCCGCCCGTCTGCAATATGGCTGCACCTGGATCAACACCCATTTCATGCTGACCAACGAGATGCCGCATGGCGGGCTGAAGCAGTCCGGCTACGGCAAGGACATGTCTCTCTATGCGCTGGAGGATTATACCGCCGTTCGTCATGTGATGGTGGCGCATGGGTAGAGGCCGCCACTATCTCTAAAATATTCGCCACCGCGTTTTCTGTATACTAAGCGTGAGTTACCTTTGCGGTACGGCGGGAGTTCACGATTTACTGAATATTCAACCTGAACGAGCAGCCTCTTGCCGGGAAACCGCGCGGCGAGGGGTTTGCGCATGAACACGACCAAGATCAAGCTGGTACTCATTGGCGGCTTCTGTCTGCTGATCGCTGTGTTCGGCGGCAAGGACATGATCAAGAAGAGCGGCTGGCCCGAGGCGCCTGCTGAAATCCTCGCGGTCAATGTCGAATGCGACATGGAATCGACCGCCCACAAGATTGTCTACAAGACCGTCAGCACCGCCACGATCCCGTGCGAACTGGTGGATGCGTTCAAGACGGTTCATGCTGACAAAGAGTGGAAGGTGACCCAGAAATTCACCGGCACCTTGCGCGTCGGCACCGGCGCCGACGCCGTCGAGGCCACGATGGAGCTGAACAAGAACGGTGCCCGCGAACCGCAGGTCGGCGACAAGCTCACCGTCGTCCAGAACCCCGCCAACCCCACCCAGATCGAACGCACCGGCATGACCGGCACGCGTTTGACGATCGTCATTGGGGCTGGACTGCTCGGCGCGTTGCTTCTCTATCTTGCTTTCAAACCCCGCCGGCGGATGTCGACCTCCGCCGTGGCAGGCAACCCTGCCGGAGATGCCGGCGCGGACCAGCGCGCGCGCCAGGCCGACGCCTTGATAGCGGCGGCCCTCGCCAAGCAGGCCACATTGCCCAATCAGCCGGCACGTGTCGCGGCTGCCGGATCGGCCAGGGAAGGGCGGTTTTCCGGGCAGCGGACGAGTTTCGGCCGCCGCAACTGATGGCCGAAAACTGCTGCACCTGCCACGGCTACTCCACGATGCGGTAGATGTTCCAAAGGTTGGTGCCTGAAACGACGTAGGGCTCCATCTCCTTGCCCCATTTGGCGTGCGCGTCGATCTTGCCGATCCTGGCGAAGAATCCCTCCAGCTGGGCAAGGCTTTCGACCTGATGATGCGATTCGACCGTCGCTTCCCGAGCTCCGACCGAACCGGTCATGATCTGGAACTCGAGATCGGCAATGCCGACCTGAGAGCCGATCTCGCGTTCCCATTTCTTCAACAGGTCGAGCACGGTCTGCTTGTGCCCGAACTTGGCGTCGATCTGCCATCTGGCGCTGAACATTTTTGTCTCCTCCAGTTTTGCGGCCCAAACCACGGTTGATCTTTCCGCGGTGGAACTACTCGTCCCAGGCCTGCACGACGGTCTGTCGTGCAATCCGCCCATTCTTCAGCTCCAGCATCGCCGCGCAGAACACTTTCGTTCCGTCCGGATAGGCGCAGGCCTGGGTGAAGGCGAGATTGTCGCCATCGGCGATGGTGGTGTCGACCTTGTGGGTCATCGCCCGGCTGCAGATGTCGTCCCAGAAGGTGCTGATCGCCGCCCGGCCGCGGATCTCGCGCGGCTTGCTCGGCGGATTGTTGCGGTCGATCACCCGCACCAGTGCGTCGTCGGCATAGAAGCTAGCGAGCATCCTGCCGTCCCGTCCTTCGATCGCTTTCTTGATCGCCGCGCCGTCCACGCTCTGCGTCTTGGTCAGCATCTTCTCCTCCATGGCCCGTTGATCGGGCGGTTGAATGATCACAAGCAATGCCCGGCGCACCGCTCGGCATTTTCTTTCACTGCGACTTGGCTTTGACGGCTGCGAACACGCCGTCGGTCTGTTGTTTGAAGGTCGCGAAATCGACCTGGCTGCCGTTGAGCATCGTCGACCAGTGGCGCACGATGGCCGCCATCGCGATCGCCTCCTTGATCTCCTCATCGGTCGCGCCATTGAGCTTGGCGGCCTCGGTGTGGAAATAGATGCAGTACTGGCAGGGGATCTGCGAGGCGACGGCCAGCCCCAGCATTTCCTTGGTCTTGCCGTCGAGCGCGGTCTTGGGGTTGAGCTGCACACCCTTGATCTCGGCCCAGGCGCCGGCAACCGCGACATCGGGCAGCGTCTTGAACATGTCCGGCACTGAGCCGAGCGTCGCCTCGATGTCCTTGTAGGCGGCGGCCGCCGACGCATCCTCGGCTCTGGCGGGAGCGATCGTGAACAGCGCGCCAACGCCTGCCGCTATCACCAGCGATTTGATCGACCTGTTTGACTTCAGCATTGCATCCTCCATCCGCAGTGCCTTTCCCGGCGACATCCGCCTGGCCTGCATGGAGAGAATTGGTACGCCTCGACCCCACCTGGCCGCTTCGCCCGAAAGCGCCATGGTCCCTATGGCCCGTCCGGGCCAGCCTGCCTGGCGGAAAATGCCGCTGCCGCCGCCCGTGACGGCAAATCGAGCTTCAGCAATATGTTGGCGACATGACGCTTGACCGTATGCTCGCTGAGCCTCAGCTCGGCGGCGATCGCGGCATTGCTCTTGCCGTCGGCGATCAGGATCACCACCTCGCTTTCGCGCGCCGTCAGTTGAGCCGGCTCGGCGGGTTTCGCCTTGGGGCGGCAGGCCGGCTCCAGGTGCTGTTCCGACGTTGCCTGGACCAGCGCCAGCGGCTCGTCCAGCTCATCCACCGTGACACGCCCGGCATCGATGAAATGCAGGCCGGACCCCGCCGCCAGATCGGCGGCCAGCCGCGACGCCAGAATATCGCCGCGCCCGGCATGGGCGGCGATCTGCATCGTCACCCGTGCCATCAGCCCCACCGGCGGCCCGCGCATTTCGACCTCACCGACATGGGCGCCCTGGGCGCTTGCAATGCCCATATGTTGCGCCGCATCGCGCAGTGCCGCCGCGCAGCGTATGGCCCGCGCCGGCCCGTCGAAGCGCGAGATCATCAATTCGCCATGGATGCCGGCGACGCGTCCGCCATGACGGCCGACCAGCTGCCGCCAGCTCTCCTGGAAGCGCTCGCTGCGCTCGCTCCACATGCGGTCGCCAACCCGCGCCGTGTCGTAGATGCGTGTCGCCAGAAGAGCGGCAAGCACGCGCTCCGCTTCGGCCACGGCACGCTCGCCGGTCAGGAATTCCTCGATCAGGTCGGCCACCCGGTCGACATCGCCGGTCCAGATCGGGTGGTCGCGCCCGGGGACCTCGACCAGTCGCGCATTCGAGATGTTTTTCGCCAGAAAGCGGCTGGCTCCGGGGTCCACCCGCGCGTCGTTGCGGCGATGGATGAGCAGAGTCGGTGCGCCGATCGCCGAAAGCACGCCGCGCACGTCGATCCCGGCATTCATTCGGGCAAGAGCGGCCGCTGCCGTCGGACTGGCCGACAGCCGCTCGAAGCGGGCCCACCACTGGGTGAAATGCGCATCATCTACCCGGCCGGGAGCGAAGTTGGGCAGTGTGGCGCCCGTGCCCCATTCCGTGCCGGCCGTCGCGATGAAGGCCTCGAGGCGCTCCGGCGACATCACCCATTTGTGGAAATGCGCGTAGCCGCCATAGAGCACCAGCGCTCGTGTCCGTTCCGGATAGGTGGCCGCGAACAGCATCGCCATCGGCGCGCCTTCCGAGGCGCCGAGCAAGGCCGCACGGCCACTGCCGGTGGCATCCATCACCGCGCGCACATCATCCATCCGGGTTTCGAGGCTCGGCAGATGGCGTGGGTCGACGCGGTCGGACAGGCCGGTGCCGCGCTTGTCGAACAGGATCAGCCGCGAGAAGGCTGAAAGCCGCTTTAACAGCCTGGCATAGCCCTCGTCTTCCCAATGCAGGTCGAGATTGGAAATGAAGCCGGGCACGAAAACCAGATCGAACGATCCCTGGCCGACCACCTGATAGGCGATCCGCACGTCGCCGCTGAGGGCATACCGCGTCTCGATCGGCCTCACGACTGCATCCCGCCCGGCCAGACGATTTCTGATCGCCGACCATAGCAGACGCCTGCCGGATGCGGCAGTCAAACTTTAGAAGACAGGAATATAGCCTGGCGACCCGAACCGCGTTCGCCCCGGTTATTCTGGCGATCGGCTATTTCTGGGGAGCGGCGCTCTCTGCACCCTTGGGTTGGACGTAGCCGATGCTCACATCGGCCTGCTCCTCGGTCTTCGGCCGCTTGATCCTGGCCGAGGCCACGACGACAAGCTCGTCGAAACCTTCGCCGCCGCTGTCCAGAATCTCGAAGAACTGACGCCGCATCCTGGGCTCCCAGAACTTGTTGATGTGCTCGGCGACGCCGGCAATGCCTTCCTCGCGCGGCCTGGTATGAAAGAAGGCTGCGATCTGGTTGGCCATGCGCACCAGCTTTTCCGCGGTGCTTGTGATGTGTTCTTCGTCATGCGACATGCTGGGCAACTCCCAAGACCACCCGTTCCGGGTGGGTGAAAACATCGAAATCGTCGCCGCGCACCAGCGCCACCAGTGTCATACCGGCTTCTTCAGCGGTGCGGATGGCAAGGGCGGTCGGCGCCGAGACGGCTATGATGAAGGCCGAGCCGATCGCCGCCGTCTTCTGCACCATCTCGACCGAGACGCGTGATGTCACCACCACCGCGCCCGATGCACCGTCGATGCCGGCCTTGGCCAGCGCGCCGGCCAGTTTGTCCAGCGCATTGTGACGGCCGACATCCTCGCGCGCCATGACGATGCCCTTGCCGGGAATGTAGAAGCCCGCGGCATGCACCGCGCCGGTTTCCGAATGCAGCGGCTGCACCTTCGACAGAAGCTTCACCGAACGGGTGATGTCATTGGCATCAAGCGTAAGTTTTGATGCACCAACCTTGTCGACCGAGCGCATCGCTTCCTCGATGGATTCGATGCCGCACAGCCCGCAGCCGACCGGGCCGGCGAGCCGCCTGCGTCGCGCCTCGAAGCGTGTATTGGCCTGGTCCTTCAGCCGGATCTGGATGTCGATCCCGGCGCCATGGTCCTCGACCTCGATCGCCTCGATCTCGTCAGGCAACGCGATGATGCCTTCGGTCAGCGAGAAGCCAAGGGCAAAATCCTCGAAGTCGGCCGGGCTCGCCATCATCACCGCATGGGTGGTGCCGGCAAAGGAGAACGCCACCGGCGTCTCCTCCGGCACCATACGGTTGGCCGCCGCAGTGCCACTTGCACGGTGGGCGAGGCGAGAGGTCTGGCTGATTGGCTGGCGGGAGCGCATCAGGGTCCCTTCATCCAATCCGGTGTCAGTTCCGGAACATCGCGCGCGATGGATTCATAGGCCTTATGATGCCCGTAGCCCATTATGTACGCGACAATGCGGCGAAGGTTGTTGAAATCCTCCTCGGAAGCATGTCCCTGGATATCGAACAAAAACTGGTTCAGGTCGGCGCCTTGCTTCTCACATAGGCGCAGAAGCTTTTCGTAGGCTTCCTTTTGAGTCACTCTTGTTTCCTCCGGCGGCGAGTCTACCCAGACTACTCCGCCGCCTGTAGCGGAGCGATGCGGCGGCTCTGCTCGGCCTGCTCGTTATAGTCGCGCTGCCAGTCTGAAGGCCCGTTCGACGCGCCGACCTGCACCGCCGTCACCTTGTACTCCGGACAATTGGTCGCCCAATCGGAGAAGTCGGTGGTGATGACGTTGGCTTGCGTGTCCGGATGGTGGAAGGTGGTGTAGACCACACCCGGCGACACCCGGTCGGTAATCAGCGCACGCAGCGTCGTCTCACCCGAACGGCTGGTCAGCCGCACCCAGTCGCCATCGCGCAGGCCGCGGTTCTCGGCATCGTGCGGATGGATCTCCAGCCGGTCTTCCGAGTGCCACATGACGTTTTCGGTGCGCCTTGTCTGTGCACCGACATTGTATTGGCTGAGGATGCGGCCGGTGGTCAGCAGCAACGGGAAACGCGGCCCGGTCCGCTCGTCGGTCGCCACATATTCGGTGCGGATGAACTTGCCCTTGCCGCGCACGAAGCTGTCGACATGCATGATCGGGGTGCCGAGCGGCGCCTTCTCGTTGCACGGCCATTGCACGGATCCGACGCGGTCGAGCAGATCGAAGGAAACGCCGGCGAAGCTCGGCGTCGTTTTGGCGACCTCGTCCATGATCTCGGAGGGATGCTGATAGTTCCAGTCCAGCCCGATCGCGCGGGCAAGCTCCTGTGTCGCTTCCCAGTCGGCGTAGCGCGCCTTCGGCTCCAGCACCTTGCGCACCATGTTGATGCGGCGCTCGGCATTGGTGAAAGTGCCGTCCTTCTCCAGGAAGGTCGAGCCCGGCAGGAAGACATGCGCGTAGTTGGCGGTCTCGTTGAGGAACAGGTCGTGCACGACCACGCATTCCATCGCCGCCAGGCCGGCCGCGACATGCTTGGTGTCAGGGTCCGACTGCAGAATGTCCTCGCCTTGGATGTAGATGCCCTTGAACGAGCCGTCGACGGCGGCATCCAGCATGTTGGGGATGCGCAGGCCGGGTTCGTCGTCGAGCTTCACCCCCCACAGGCTCTCATAGATGTCGCGGACGGCCTCGCCGGAGATGTGGCGGTAGCCCGGCAGTTCATGCGGGAACGAGCCCATGTCGCAGGAACCCTGCACGTTGTTCTGGCCGCGCAGCGGGTTCACGCCGACGCCGGGACGGCCGATATTGCCTGTCGCCATGGCGAGGTTGGCGATAGCCATAACCGTGGTCGAACCCTGGCTGTGTTCGGTCACGCCGAGGCCGTAATAAATCGCGCCATTGCCGCCCTTGGCATAGAGCCGTGCAGCACCTCGGATCAGTTCGGGATCGACGCCGGACAGCTTGCCCACGATTTCGGGGCTGTTTTCCGGCAAGGCGACGAAAGAAGCCCAATCCTGGAACTCCGCCCAGTCGCAGCGATCGCGGATGAAGGCTTCGTCGAAAAGCCATTCGGTAACGATGACATGCGCCAGCGCCGTCAGCACCGCCACGTTGGTGCCGGGCTTCAGCGGCAGGTGATAGTCGGCCTCGATATGCGCCGACTTGACCATTTCGGTGCGGCGCGGATCGAGCACGATCAGCTTGGCGCCCTGGCGCAGCCGCTTTTTCAGCCGCGAGGCGAACACCGGGTGCGCGGAAGCCGGATTGGCGCCGATGATGACGGCGACATCGGTGAAGTCGACGGAATCGAAATCCTGCGTGCCGGCCGAGGTGCCATAGGTCTGGCCGAGGCCGTAGCCGGTCGGCGAGTGGCAGACGCGGGCGCAGGTGTCGACATTGTTGTTGCGGAAGCCTTGGCGCACAAGCTTCTGCACCAGATAGGTCTCTTCATTCGTGCAGCGCGAGGACGTGATGCCGCCGATCGAGGTGCGGCCGTATTGATACTGGATACGGCGGAATTCCTTGGCCGTATGGGCGATGGCCTCTTCCCAACTCACCTCGCGCCAGGGATCGCTGACCTTTTCCCGGATCATAGGCGACAGGATGCGGTCCTTGTGGGTCGCATAGCCATAGGCGAAACGGCCCTTCACGCAGGAGTGGCCGTGGTTCGCCTTGCCGTCCTTGTAGGGCATCATGCGAATGACTTCGTCGTCCTTCACTTCGGCCTTGAACGAGCAGCCGACGCCGCAATAGGCGCAGGTGGTGACGGCGGAGCGCTCGGGCATGCCTTTCTCAAGCACGGTCTTTTCACGCAGCGCATCGGTCGGACAGGCCTGCACGCAGGCGCCGCAGGATACGCATTCGGAGGCGATGAAATCCTCGTGCATGCCGGCGACCATGCGCGATTCGAAACCGCGGCCCTCGATCGTCAGCGCGAAGGTGCCCTGCACCTCCTCGCAGGCCCGCACGCAGCGCGAGCAGACGATACATTGCGCCGGATCATAGGTGAAATATGGGTTGGACTCGTCGCGGGCGATGTAGTCGACCGCCAGCGAGCCATGGCCGGGCGCGACGCCGTTTTCCTGCTTGACGTGGTTGCGGCCCTCGATGCCGAAGCGGTTCTCGGTCAGGCCGACCGATTTCGCCACAACGTCGAACTCGCTGGCGCCGGTGCCGGCCTTCTCGTTCCAGCCGGTCGGGTGGTCGGAGACGTAAAGCTCCATGACACCGCGGCGGATGGCGTCGAGCCGCTCGGATTGCGTGCGCACCACCATGCCTTCGCCGACGGGGGTCGTGCAGGATGCCGGCGTGCCGCCGCGCCCGTCGATCTCGACCAGGCAGACGCGGCAGGAGCCGAACGAGTCCAGCATGTCCGTGGCGCAGAGTTTTGGGATCTCGACCCCGCCTTCCATCGCCGCGCGCATGATCGACGTACCCTCCGGCACGCTGATGCTGCGGCCGTCGACGATCAGCGTAACCTGCTTTTGCGCCTTCGATTCCGGGGTTCCGTAATCGAGTTCTTCGATGAGTGTCGGGAAGTCGGCCTTGATATTCATCTGCCAGCTCCTATTCAGCAGCCACGCGCGCCGGCGCGGGCTTGAAATCTTCGGGGAAATGGGTGATCGAGCTCATCACCGGATAGGGCGTGAAGCCGCCCAGCGCGCAGAGCGATCCGAACTTCATCGTGTTGCAGAGATCGGTGACCAGTGCCAGGTTCTTCTCCGGCTCGATGCCGGCGGCAAGCCGGTCGATGGTCTCCACCCCGCGTATCGAGCCGATGCGGCAGGGCGTGCACTTGCCGCAGCTTTCGATGGCGCAGAACTCCATGGCAAAGCGCGCCTGCTTCAGCATGTCGGCCGTGTCGTCGAACACGGTGATGCCGGCATGGCCGATCAGCCCGTCGCGCTTCGCGAACTCTTCGTAGTCGAACGGCGTGTCGAACAGGCCGCGCGGGAAATAGGCGCCGAGCGGGCCGCCGACCTGCACCGCCTTCACCGGGCGACCTGTGGCCGTACCGCCGCCGATATCGTCGACGATCTCGCCCAGCGTCATGCCGAACGCCGCCTCGAACAGGCCGCCGAACTTGACGTTGCCGGCGATCTGTATCGGGATCGTGCCGCGCGAGCGGCCCATGCCGAAATCCTTGTAGAAGGCAGCACCCTTGTCCATGATGATGGGCACGGAGGCTAGGCTGATGACGTTGTTGATCACCGTCGGCTTGCCGAACAGACCCTGGATTGCCGGCAGCGGTGGCTTGGCTCGCACCACGCCGCGCTTGCCTTCAAGGCTGTTCAGCAGCGACGTTTCCTCGCCGCAGACATAGGCGCCGGCGCCGACGCGGATTTCCATGTCGAAGGCGTTGGGCGAACCCAGCACGCTGACGCCGAGCACGCCTGCCTTGCGGGCGACCTCGACAGCCTTGTTCATGACAGCCACCGCATGCGGATATTCCGAGCGGATATAGACGAACCCCTTGGTCGCTCCGGTGGCGATGCCGGCAATCGTCATGCCTTCGATGAGCACGAAGGGGTCGCCCTCCATAATCATGCGGTCGGCAAAGGTGGCGCTGTCGCCCTCGTCGGCATTGCAGACGATGTATTTGCGGTCAGATGTCGTATCGAGCACCGTCTTCCACTTGATGCCGGTCGGGAAGCCGGCGCCGCCTCGGCCGCGCAAGCCCGATTCCGTGACTTGTTTGACGATGTCGAGCGGCGCCATGGCCACCGCGTTCTGCAGGCCCTTGAGCCCGCCCAGTGACTTGTAGGCATCGAGCGATAGCGGGTCGTTGATGCCGCAACGCGCAAAGGTCAGGCGCGTCTGCTTGGCCAGGAACGGGATTTTGTCGGGCGCGCCCAGCCAGCGCTTGTGATGCCCGCCGGTGAGAAAGCCGCTGTCGAACAGGCTCTTGACGTCCGATGGCTTGACCGGCCCGTAAGCGACGCGGCCCTTTTCGGTCGCGACCTCGACCATCGGTTCGAGGAAATAGGCGCCGCGCGAGCCGTTGCGGACGATCTTGGCCTCGACGCCCCGTTCAGCCAGTTCCGCACGAACAGCCTTGGCGACCTTTTCGGCGCCGAGCGCCAGCGCGCCGGAGTCACCTGGAATGTAGATGCGCGGGATCATGAGCGTACCTCCCCGACGATCTCTTCGATCTTCTCGTCATCGAGCCGCCCGATCACCTCACCATCCAGCATCGCCGACGGTGAACAGGCGCACAGCCCGAGGCAATAGACAGGCTCAAGTGTAACCGATCCGTCGCGGGTGGTCTCATGGAAATCGATGCCCAACAACTGCTTGACCTTTGCGGCGATCGCATCCGAACCCATCGACTGGCAGGCTTCCGCCTGGCAGAGCTTGAGCACATGCCGGCCGGCCGGCCGGGCACGGAAATCATGATAGAAGGTCACAACGCCATGCACTTCGGCCCTCGACAGGTTCAGCCCATCGGCGATGACGGGCACGGCGTCCTGCGGCACGTGGCCAAATTCGTCCTGGATCTCGTGCAGGATCGGCAGCAGCGGGCCTTCGAGGCCCTTCAACTCCTGGATGATCGCCGCCGTGCGCGACTGTATCTCGGTACTTGCTGGCTGCATCGTCACGCAGCGCCCTCCCTATCGTAGCGATCGATGCATATATCGTCCAAAAGCATGACGCGGTTTTGGAACAACGACATGCCTACGCCGCTTAATCGCTAAGTGCTTAAGAAATCAGAGAAAACCCCTGAAATCAATAAAGCGGTTTCGTTGCACGATAGAAAATTTCTATCGCGCCGATTGATCAGTTATGACTAGCTCAGCGATTGGCGCGGAAATCGTCTGCCAGCGCCATCGCCTCGTCCAGCAGCGCCTGCACCAGCGGCGTGTGCGGTTCGCGCGGCGCGGCGACCAGCCCGACCGTGTGGCTGGCATCCGGTTCGACGATCGGAATGGCCCGGATCGGCTCGGAAAAACCGAATGTTTCCGCCAGGTTGAGCGGCATGATCGACGACCATTTGCCTGTCCGTATGTGGGAGAACAGCACGATCATCGAGTTGGATTCCAGTGTCGGCCGCACCTGCACGCCGGCCTCGGCCAGATGCTGGTCGATGATGCGGCGGTTCTGCATGTCCGGCGTCAACAAGCAGAGCGGCAGCTGGCTGATTTCGGCCCATGTCACTTTGTCGCGATCCGAATAGGGATTTCCGACCGCCGTGATCAGCTGGTAGCGCTCGTCATAGAGCGGCACGCTGGTCACCCGTCCGAGAGGCTCGTTGTCGAGATAGGTGATGCCGGCATCGACGTCGAAATTGCCGAGCAGCGACAACACCTCGATCGAGGTGCGCGACAGGATAGAGAAGGTGACGCCCGGATGCTTCTCGCGAAATGGCGTCGTCAGCCGCGCCACCATGGCGAGGGCGGTTGGGATGGCGGCAATACGGATACGCCCGGACAGGCCATGTCGCGCCGCCCGCATCTCTTCGCGCATGGTCCTGGAATCGCCGACGATGCGACGCGCCCACACCAGCACCTGCTTGCCTTCCGGCGTCAGCCCCTGAAAGCGCGAACCGCGATTGACCAGCATGACGCCGAGCTGGCCCTCCAGCTGCTTGATCCCGGCCGACAAGGTCGGCTGCGTGACGCCGCACGCTTCCGCCGCCCGGCCGAAATGCTCCTCCTTGGCCAGCGCGATGAAGAATTCGAGCTTGTCGATCATCCCATCCGTCCGTTCGTTGCGCGCAAGGTCGGGGAAATTGCCTTTCGCCGCAAGCTCTACCCGCAATTGGCCATGCATCCACATCTTTGGGCCGGCTGGCTGTTTCCCCCGGCCGAACACGGCGCTATGTGGTTGGATGGAATACGAGGAGATCGGACATGCTGGGCTGGTTCCGCAAGCTTTTGCCGCGCGAAGATCGCTTCTTCGACCTCTTTGAACGGCATTCCCGCACCGTGGTCGGCGGCGCCGAGGCGCTGGAGCAGCTTCTGCAGGGCAAGGACATCGATCGCTGGTGCCAGAAGATCATCGATCTCGAGGACGAGGCCGATCATATCACGGCCGAAGTCCTGCTGGCGGTGCGGCGTTCCTTCATCACGCCTTTCGATCGCGGCGACATCAAGGACCTGATCCAGTCAATGGATGACGCCATCGACATGATGCACAAGACCGTCAAGACGGTGAAGCTGTTCGAAAAGAAGGAATTCGACCCGCTGATGCAGGAGATGGGCGGCGTCATCGTTGCCGCCTCCAGGCTGGTTGCCGAAGCGATCCCGCTGCTCAGCAAGGTCGGCACGCACACGGTACGCCTCAACGCCATCGCCGAAGAGGTCATGCGCGTCGAAAGCCGCGCCGACGATCTGCATGAGCAGGGATTGAAGGACCTGTTCAAGCGGCATGGCCGCAGCGATCCGATGGCCTACCTGATCGGCTCGGAGATCTACGGCCAGCTGGAGAAGGTGGTCGACCGCTTTGAGGACGTCGCCAACGAGATCAGCGGCATCGTCATCGAGAACGTTTAGGCAATGGAAGCCACCATCGCCTTTCCCGTGCTGATCGGCCTTGTCGCCGTCGCGCTGTTTTTCGATTTTCTCAACGGCCTGCACGATGCGGCGAACTCCATCGCCACCATCGTCTCCACCCGCGTGCTGAGACCACAATATGCGGTCCTGTGGGCGGCTTTCTTCAATTTCATCGCCTTCATGTTCTTCGGCCTTCACGTGGCTGAAACCGTGGGAAAAGGTATCGTCGACGTCAGCATCGTCACGCCGGCGGTGATCTTCTCGGCGCTCGTCGGCGCCATCGTCTGGAACATCGTCACCTGGATTGCCGGCATCCCGTCCAGCAGTTCGCATGCCCTGATCGGCGGGCTCGTCGGCGCCGGCGTTGCAAAGGCTGGGCCCGGCGCCATCGTCTGGACCGGGCTTGGCAAGACGGTCGCCGCAATCGTCGTGTCGCCGGCGACAGGGTTTGTTCTGGCGCTGGTCCTGATCCTGGCCGTTTCCTGGCTGTTCGTGCGCCAGACACCGTTCGCCGTCGACAGCACTTTCCGCGTCATGCAGTTCTTTTCGGCCTCGCTTTATTCGCTAGGGCACGGCGGCAACGACGCCCAGAAAACCATGGGCATCATCGCCGTGCTGCTCTATTCGCAAGGTATGCTCGGCGGGACGTTCTACGTGCCGCTGTGGGTCGTCCTCACCTGTCAGACAGCACTGGCGCTCGGCACTTTGTTCGGCGGCTGGCGCATCGTCCACACGATGGGCTCGAAGATCACCCGGTTGAACCCGATGCAGGGCTTCTGCGCCGAGACCGGCGGCGCCATCACCCTGTTTGCCGCCACCTGGCTTGGCGTTCCCGTGTCGACCACCCATACGATCACCGGGGCCATCATCGGTGTCGGCGCTGCCCGTCGCGTCTCGGCCGTGCGCTGGGGCATTGCCGGCAACATCGTCATCGCCTGGATCGTCACCTTGCCGGCCACGGCTGCAATTTCGGCGCTCACCTACCTTGCGGTTGGCCTGGCAAGGTGAGGCGGACACTGTGGTGCTTGGAGTCGCTGCCAATCTGCACTATCTGAGCCGCAGCCAAACGCCTTAGGGAACAATGCATGTCCGTCACCAAGGAAATCGTCACCGAGCGTCTGAAGACGGTCAACGGGCCGGACTTCACCGGCAACATCGTCGACCTCGGCATGGTTTCGGAGATTTTCATCGCCGATTCGAAAGTGTTTTTCTCGATCACCGTTCCCGCCGCCCGTGCACAGGAGATGGAGCCGCTGCGCGCCGCAGCCGAGCGTGTCGTCAAGGCGATCCCTGGTGTCGCCGGCGCCGTCGTCGCGCTGACGGCGGAGAAGAAGGGCGGCGGCATGGAGGCTCCGGTTGCGTCGCGTCCCGCGCCCAGGCCGGCACCCCCGGCTGCGCCAGCCGCGCCGCGCCCAGCTCCACACTCTCCAGCCCCGCACGCCCCGGCCTCGCAAAGCTCGGGCAAGCGCGGCGTGCCCGGCATCGAGGCGATCATCGCGGTGGCGTCCGGCAAGGGCGGCGTCGGCAAGTCGACCACCGCCGTCAACATCGCGCTTGGCCTCGCCGCCAACGGTTTGCGTGTCGGCGTGCTCGATGCCGATATTTATGGCCCGTCCATGCCCAGGCTGCTCAACATCCATGGCCGGCCGCAGACCGTCGACGGCAAGATCCTGAAACCGATGGAGAATTACGGCCTTAAGGTGATGTCGATGGGCTTCCTCGTCGACGAGGAGACGCCGATGATCTGGCGCGGACCGATGGTGATGTCGGCGCTGACGCAGATGCTGCGCGAGGTCGAATGGGGCCGCCTCGACGTGCTCGTCGTCGACATGCCGCCCGGCACCGGCGACGCCCAGCTGACCATGGCCCAGCAGGTGCCGCTGGCCGGCGCGGTCATCGTCTCGACGCCGCAGGACCTGGCGCTGATCGACGCCCGCAAAGGATTGAATATGTTCAAGAAGGTCGACGTGCCGCTGCTCGGCATCGTCGAGAACATGAGCTATTTCATCGCCCCCGATACCGGCAAGCGCTACGACATCTTTGGCCATGGCGGGGCGCGGCGCGAGGCCGAGCGCCTCGGCGTGACCTTCCTCGGCGAAGTGCCGTTGGAAATGGGCATTCGCGAAAGTTCTGATGAAGGTGCTCCGGTGGTGGCGTCGAAGCCAGACAGCGCCGAGGCGAAGATCTATCGCGGCATTGCTTCGAAGGTCTGGGACCGGGTCAATGAAGAACGCGGCGCGGCCGAAGCGGCGGTGCCGAACATCGTGTTCGAGTAGCTCGGATATCCCTCCCCTCAAGGGGGAGGGGAACCCACCTTCTCGCCAAAGCTTGAAAAGAACTGCCCGGCCAGCTTCTTCGAAGTCGATTCGATGAGCCGGCTGCCGAGTTGGGCGATCTTGCCGCCGACTTCGGCCTTGGCCGCGTATTTGAGGACCGTCGCATCCGGCCCGTCCGCCATCAGCCTCACGTCGGCGCCACCCTTGGCGAAGCCGGCGATACCGCCCTTGCCCTCGCCCTGAATGGTGTAGGAGTGCGGCGGCTTCAGGTTCTTCAGCGTCACCTCGCCGTTGAATGTCGCCTTGATCGGTCCGATCTTCAGGACCACCGTCGCCGCCATTTCGGTCGGCGATTTCATCTCCAGGTTCTGGCAACCGGGAATGGTCGCCTGCAAAACCTTCGGATCGTTCAGCGCTTCCCACACTTTCTGCAGGGGGGCGGCAATGCGTTCCTCGCCTTCGATCACCAAAGCCATCGACACCTCCCGGACAGACTTCGAAGGCCTAACGCACGGTCTGGTCTGTGTCTATCGCACCAAAGTCCCGTTGCGACGGTGCGCCCTCTTGCCTGCTTCCGCGCGTTGCCATATCGATTTGTCTTACAAATACGGAGACCATGATGGCAGGCGCCCCCACCGGAAAGAAGAAATTTCGCTCGCAGGAGTGGTTCGACAATCCCGACAATCCAGGCATGACCGCGCTCTACCTCGAGCGCTACCTGAACTACGGCCTGACGCGGGCCGAGCTGATGTCTGGCAAGCCGCTGATCGGCATCGCCCAGACCGGCTCGGATCTGTCGCCATGCAACCGCCATCATATCGAACTCGCCAAGCGCGTGCGCGAAGGCATCGTCTCGATGGGCGGCATCCCCTTCGAATTCCCGTGCCATCCGATCCAGGAGACCGGCAAGCGCCCGACCGCGGCACTCGACCGCAACCTTGCCTATCTCGGCCTGGTCGAAGTGCTTTACGGCTATCCGCTCGACGGCGTCGTGCTGACCATCGGCTGCGACAAAACCACGCCGGCGCTGCTGATGGCGGCGGCCACCGTCAATATTCCGGCCATAGCACTTTCGGTCGGACCGATGCTCAATGGCTGGCACAAGGGCAAGCGCACGGGATCGGGCACCATCGTCTGGGAATCGCGCCAGCGCCTCTCGGCCGGCGAGATCGACTATGACGAGTTCATGGACATCGTCGCCTCATCGGCGCCGTCGACCGGCTATTGCAACACCATGGGCACCGCCACCACGATGAACTCGCTGGCCGAGGCGCTCGGCATGCAATTGCCGGGCTCGGCTGCCATTCCGGCACCCTACCGCGAGCGCGGCCAGATCTCCTATGAGACGGGCAAGCGCATCGTCGAGATGGTGCATGAGGATCTGAAGCCATCCGACATCATGACGCGCAAGGCGTTCGAGAACGCCATTGTCGTCAATTCGGCGATTGGCGGCTCGACCAACGCGCCGATCCACCTCAACGCGATTGCCCGCCATCTCGGCGTGCCGCTCACCAATGACGACTGGCAGACGGTCGGCCTCCATGTGCCGCTCATCGTCAATCTGCAGCCATCGGGCGAATATCTCGGCGAGGACTATCATCATGCCGGCGGCGTGCCGGCTGTGGTGACCGAACTGATGAAGGCCAAGCTGCTGCCTTATCCCGAAGCGATGACCGTCAACGGGAAATCGATCGGCGACAATTGCAAGGATGTCGCCAACGAGAACACCGACGTCATCCGCACCGTCGCCGAGCCGCTGAAGGCCAATGCCGGCTTCATCAATCTCAGCGGCAATCTGTTCGATTCCGCAATCATGAAGATGAGCGGCATCTCGCCGGAATTCCGCGAACGCTATCTCTCCAACCCGAACGACCCGGAAGCCTTCGAGGGCAACGCCATGGTCTTCGATGGTCCCGAGGACTACCACGCCCGCATCGACGATCCGGCGCAAGGCATCGACGAGCACACCATCCTGTTCATGCGCGGCGCTGGCCCAATCGGCTATCCCGGCGGCGCCGAGGTCGTCAACATGCAGCCGCCGGCCTATCTCATCAAGAAGGGCATTCACGCGCTGGCCTGCATCGGCGATGGCCGCCAGTCGGGCACATCCGGCTCGCCGTCTATCCTCAACGCTTCGCCGGAGGCCGCCATTGGCGGCGGCCTGGCGCTGCTCAAGACCGGCGACCGTGTGCGCATCGATTTACGGAAAGGCACTGCCAACATCCTCGTCACCGACGAGGAAATCACGCGCCGCCGTGCCGAACTGCAGGTCGATGGCGGCTATCATTATCCCAAGCATCAGACGCCATGGCAGGAGATCCAGCGCTCCATGGTCGACCAGTTCTCGGAGGGCATGGTGCTGAAGCCGGCGGTGAAATACCAGGACGTCGCGCACACCAGCGGCGTGCCGAGGGACAACCACTGAGCACCCGCTTGATATGAAAATGCCGGCCTGATCGGGCCGGCATGAAAGCCTTGGCGTAAGCTTGTTTGGATGGCGGCCTCAGGGTGGAGGCGGGCCGGACGAAGCGGCGATGGCTGTGATGCCGGAAAGTCGTCCTGCCTTGCGGATGACTGGTGTGTGATACTGTTTCTTCATAGGACCCGTTGCCCGTTTTAGATCACTGCTCGCACGCCAACTGATCCCACCTGTCAGTATGACATTGCAGTCCTCGTCAGTTTCGGGTTTTTTGACACGAAATCAAGAGGGGTCCAGAGCGTCGTCCATGATGATGGTTTTCCGCCACGGGCGTATCCTTGCCGCCTAGCCCAATCGACATTGCCCCGGTCGACATTGCTATTGTCGGCGCGGGCATGGCCGGTCTCTTCCTGGCGTGGCGCTTGTCCCAAAGTGAAAAGCCCGCAAGGATCGCTGTTTTCGAATCCGCCGGTCGCGTCGGCGGTCGGGCCTCCACGGTCTCATTTCCCGGAGAGCCGAACTTCGGCATCGATCTCGGCGCGATGATGCTGATGCCGCAACATCGGCTGCTCAAAAAACTCATGGCGACGCTGGATGTAAAGCTGTCGGGTATGGACGTCGTCACCGGCGCCAACCGGCTCCATCTGCGCGGTAGGAGCCTGCCCTACGCCGCTATATCGCGCTTTGCGCCGCGCCGCCTGTTTGCCTATGACGTGACGCGTCGGCTGCAGGAAAAAGGCCCGTCCCGCCTGCTGCGAAAGGCGGCAGCACTGATCCTGCCGGGTTCGGAGGCCTTCGGCAGCGCCGAATGGAACGGCGCCGCAGGCTTCGTTTATCGCGGCCGCAAGCTGGCGGATTGGGCGACTTGGGATGTGCTGGCGACGGTCTTGACCCCGGAGGAAATGGTTTTTGCCGAGGACGCGGTGGGCTATTCGTTGCTCCTGCGCGGACCCAACGCCGCCGAGACGTTCAGGCTTGCGCTCGGCGAGCTGAGCGGCGGCCGCTCCTATTGTTCCCCCGATGGTGGGTTCCAGCCGGTTGCGGAGCGAATGGCCGGGCGGATCGCTGTCAGCGGCGGCGCCGTCCATCTCGATCACACCGTGACCGCCATCGCCCGCTCGGCGCAAGGGATGGTCTTGTCTGTCGAGGGGCAGGGCGGGACGGTCGAGGCGCGCAAGGTCGTGCTGGCGTTACCGGTCCGCCCCCTGCGGACCCTGCTGGAAAAGTCCGGCATCGAGCAGCCCAGCGATCTGCCGGCACCGGAACCCTGGCCGATGCTCACGCTGGCCGCCTGCTATGCCAGCCCATGGTGGGCTCGAAACGGCATCGCGGCCGGCCACAGCGTGACCGATCTGCCGGCTCGCCAGATATGGCAGTTCACAAAAGCGGACGCGCGCGACGCGACGATTCGGCGGAGCGTCGCCATGGCCTATTGCGATGGCAGGCACATGGTATTCTGGCGCTCACTGCTGCCTGAGCTCGCTCGGCGCCACGGTTTTGCGGTTTTGGCCGAGGGACATTCCGCGCTGGAGGCCTTTCACGGCCAGATGGTCGAAGTCCATGGCAAACACGGCGCCATCTCGAAACCCATCGGCGGGTTTGCGCAGGATTGGGGTGCGCCGGCCTATGGCGGCGCGTCGCATGTATGGGACCGTGGCATAGATATCTCCGGTATAAAACTGGCGAGCCATACGCTCGCTCCTGGCATTCATGTCTGTGGCGAAGCGTGGTCCAACAATCACGGCTGGATCGAGGGCGCGCTGGAAAGTGCGGAAGACCTGTTGCAGCGGGAATTCGGGCTCGACGCCTGGCTTGCCTGAGACTCCGCAAAGGCGATGAAAAACGATCCTACATTCCCATATGAGTGGTCGGCTATCGGACGGAAAGTATCAACGTGACTAAACGGCGCTCTTCAATCGGTTTCCTCGGCATGTTCGGCCGCTCCGGCGATTTGCGGGAACTCGACACCGCGCTGCGCGGCGCCGATCTGCATCCGGCGCTTGTTCCCGAGGGGGTAAAGCTCACCATCGTCAATTTGATGAAGGATCATTGGCCGGACGAGCCGCCGCCCGACGCCTATCGGTCCGTGGCGCAGCTGTTTGGCTATTGCATCGCAGGCCCACAAACCTTTGAGCAGGCCAATGAGCCGGAGCGGCGGCTGGAGGCTGAGCGCCGCATCGAGGCTGCGCTTGAAACCGGCGACAGCCTGGATGCCCAGATCGTGTTGATGGCGCTGCATGGCAAGCTGATCAGCGCCGAAGTCGTCGAGCGCTTTGGGCTAAGTGTGGACTGACCTTCGTAAGGTGAAGCTTACCCGCCCATGCCGCTGCGTGGCAGCTTGATCATCTCGCCGAAGCGGGCGCGCAATTTGTCGTCGAGCAGCTTCGGCACATGGCGCGGGAAGCGCTCGGCAAGCACGCGCTTCTTTTCGATGATCGCCCGCTGCAAGATGTCGGGCCGGCCCTTCTCGTTCCATTCCTTGGGCGAAAAGCGGTCGCCCACGGCCGGATAAAAATACTCGGTCTGCATCAGCCGCAGCGTCTGCTCATTGCCGAGATAGTGGCCTGGGCCATTCATGCAGACTTCGGTGATGGTGTCGATCGACAGTGCTTCATCGGTCACTTCGATGCCGCGCACGCAGCGTAGACAGTGGCCCAACATGTCATTGTCTATGATCAGGCTCTCCAGGCAAAAGCCGAGCAGCGAGGCGTGCATGCCTGCCGATTCATAGACCAGATTGAGGCCGGCAAGACCGGCCATCACGTCGGTGATCCCCTTTTCATAGCCGGACTGGATGTCGGGCAGTTTCGAATCCGTCATGCCGGCGGCCGAACCGCCCGGCAGATCGTAGAACTGCGCCATCTGCGCACAGGCCGAAGTCAGCACTGCCTGCTCGGCCGAGCCGCCCGACATCGCACCGGTCCTGAGGTCGGAGACGAACGGCCATGTGCCGAAGATCGCCGGATGCCCCGGCTTGATGGCGTTGACATAGATGAGGCCGACCAGCACTTCGGCCACCGCTTGCACCACAGCGCCGGCAATCGCCGCCGGAGCGGTGGCGCCGGCCTGGCCGGCCGATAAAAGCAGGATCGGAATGCCGCCTTCGACGCAGGCTTCGAGCACGCCGCAGGCGTCCTCGGCAAACTTCATCGGCGGTACGACGAAGCAGTTGGAGTTCGACAC
Source organism: Mesorhizobium sp. M0062 (assembly GCF_040323125.1). NCBI lineage: Bacteria > Pseudomonadati > Pseudomonadota > Alphaproteobacteria > Hyphomicrobiales > Phyllobacteriaceae > Mesorhizobium > Mesorhizobium sp. M0062. The sequence continues at coordinate 120,641 of NZ_JAMYUO010000001.1, read as the reverse complement.
GAACGGCCGGGCGCGGAAATTCTCCTCGCCGCCGGCGATCGCATAAAGCATTTCCAGCGCCGGCTGCACGTTCTCGCGCACCGTGAAGGAGGTGCCGACATGCTTCGACGTCCCCATCACGCAGGCGTAGAGCGTGTTGAAGTCCATTTCGAGCGGATCGGGAATGTCGCGCGGCACCATGGGCCGCTGGAAGAAATGGATGTTGTCGAGCCCTTCGACGAGGCGGGCGGCGTCGTAAATGTCCTGCACCAGCGACTCGCGGTATTCGCGCTTTTCGACATCGACCAGATGCACGGCCGCACCCGCCGTGCCGTAATGCACGCGCTTGCCCTGGATCAGCATGTCATGCCTGGGGTCCTGGCCGTGCAGCGTAAAATTCCTCGCCGCTTTCTTGATCGTGTCCATCACAAGCCCACGTGGGAAACGGACGCGGCCGTCGTCGCCGTAAACGGCGCCGACCCCGGTCAGAGCCTCGATGCAGGAGGGAATGGCATTGGCGAAGCCGACGGTCTCCAGTAGCGTCAGCACCGCTTCATGGATGCGCTCCTGTTCGTTCTGGTTGAGCGGCCCGTAGCTGCCGCCTTCGAGGCCGGCGCGCACCGGCCGGATATCGTCGGCAAGCGGTGCGGCCCGCATGGCGCGGCGCGCTTCGCGCCCGCCGGATCGGCGCGAACGCTGGTCGGCTGATGCATCCTTAGGAGCCGCATCCTGCTTCTCAACAGCCACTGACATGGGGGGCACTCCACCTTTAGTTTGCGAAACACGACGCGATGATTGGTCCACCGTCGGCTTGCTTCGTCCCTCTGTCAGCCGACTATGCCGTTGCCATTGGCCCAGCCTATGGGCCAGTCAACGCAGCCGAGTATGCCAGAGAGCTAATGCAGAATGTTGGTGATCATGCCAAGGGCCGGGGCTGTTCAAAGCTCCGGCACAGGCAAATCAGGCTGCAGCGGGCCTGCGTCCGGCCGCGGTCGCGAGCTCGCGAATACCCGGCTCGATGTGCTGCAGTGCGATCGAGGAAATGCCCAAGCGCATGAAACGCGACGGCTTTTCGGTGCGATCGAAGAAGCGGTCGCCCGGCTCGATGATGACGCTGCGCGAGGCCGCGGCCTCGGCCAGTCCACGTGAATCGGTGCCGCGCGGGCCTTCCAGCCAGAGCGATGTGCCGCCGGCCGAATCGGTCGAGCGCCATTCCGGCAGGAATGCGGAAATCGCATGGACCAGACGCTTGCGCCGCTCGTCGAAGGCCGACGACAGCCGCCGCACCAGCGCCTCGTGATGGCCGAGCGACAGGAACAGCGCGACCGCGCGCTGGTTGTTGGCCGGCGGGTGCCTGAGCATGAAGCGGCGCAGCGCCCTGAGCTCGGAGATTAGTCCAGCCGAAGCGACGATGTAGCCAAGCCGCAGGCCCGGAGCCAGCGTCTTCGACATCGAGCCGACATAGACGACGCGACCCGAGCGATCGAGGCTCTTCAGCGCCTGCTGCGGCGCCTCGTCGAGAAGCTGGCTGTCATAGCCGTCCTCGATGATGATCTGGTTGTGGCGGTTGGCGCGCGCCAGAAGGTCCTGCCGCCGCTCCGCCGACAGCGGCACCATGGTCGGGCAGTGGTGGCTGGGGGTGACGAAGACAAAGCCGGAATCGTTGGGAATGGACGAGGTGACGATGCCGGACTGATCGACCGGAACCGGCTGGATTTCGGCGCCTGCCAAGCGGAAGATCGAGCGCGCGTCGGGGTATCCCGGGTCTTCCATCGCGACCTTGGAGCCCTTTGTCATCAGCAGTGTCGCCAGCATATAGAGCGCGTTCTGGGCGCCCAGCGTGACGATGATCTCGTCCGGATTGGCGAAGATGCCGCGCCGCGGCAACAGCCGCGCCTGGATCTGCTCGATCAAGAGCGGATCGTCACGATCGACCATGTCGGAGGCCCAGTTGCGGATTTCGAGCACGGCCAGCGCCATGCGGTTGCACTCACGCCATTCGGCTGTCGGGAACAGCGCCGGGTCGAACTGGCCGTAGACGAAGGGGTAGGAGGACTTGATCCAGTTGTCGTGCTTGGCCGGTGGCGGCATATCGCTGGCGGCGATCTGCCGGCGTGCCTTCCAGTCGATCTCGTTCTGCTGGTCGGGCGCCTTCTGGTGCGGCTTGGCGGGGGTGGCCAGCACATCCGGATTGACGAAATGGCCGCGCCGTTCGCGCGCCACCAGGAAACCTTGGTCGACCAATTGCTGGAACGCCAGCACCACAGTGCCGCGCGCGACGCCGAGTTTTTCAGCCAGGATGCGGCAGGACGGAAGCGGCATCGAAGCGGCGATCTGCCGGTCGAGAATGGCGGCGACGATCGCCTGACGGATCTGCGCCTGCAGGGTCTGGCCCGATTCCGCCGAAATCCGGAACAGGCCGGACCATATGGCCGTGTCGTTACGCTGTGGCATGGAAGGTGTTCCTCGATGGCCAGTCTTTTTTGCTTGGCTGGACCAGCGGAAGGTAACCGTGGCACAAGGGGTTGCGCCAATCAATTTTTCTGATCGCTGGGATTTATGCCAGTGATCTATGCGCGACGCGCAGCGTCGTCGCATCCCCGGGTGACGCTTGCGTCATCCCGCAGCGCGGACGCCCGCGCGATGCGAAGCGTCGTCGCGCCTCATTATCCCCAGCGCGACGCGCAGCGTCGTCGCTACTCCCATCAAATCATCCAGCGCGGCGCGCAGCGTCATAGCTCCATCACATCGCACTATGCTGCACTGCGTCATCCCCACGCATTGAAACATGCGGAATTCGGCTCAATAAGATCAGCGCGACGACACGCGCCGGAAACATCCGGTCTGATAAGATGTCGTGAAAAACGATCAGGAGCCGAAAGTGGATCATTCCTCCTTCGACAAACAGCTTGTCGCCTTGCGTGCTGCGCGCGCGGCGGCATCGGGTACGATGCGCGAGGCTTTTGCCGCCGACCCCAAGCGCTTCGAGACGTTCTCGGCCAGCGACGGCGACCTTTTGCTCGACTGGTCGAAATGCGCGGTCGACCAGGGCACGATGGAACTGCTCGAGAAGCTCGCCGCCGCCGCCGATCTCGAAGGTCGCCGCGCCGCAATGTTTTCCGGCAAGAAAATCAACATCACCGAAGACCGCGCCGTGCTGCACACGGCGCTGCGCAACCTCTCGGGCAAGGGCGTCACCGTCGATGGCCAGGACGTCAAGGCGGATGTGCTGTCCGTGCTCGACGCCATGGGCGCTTTCGCCGACGCCATTCGCTCCGGCAAGGCCGCCGGCGCCACCGGCAAGAAAATCACCGACATTGTCAACATCGGCATTGGCGGCTCCGATCTCGGCCCGGCCATGGCGACGCTGGCGCTGGCGCCCTATCACGACGGCCCGCGCGCGCACTACGTCTCCAACATCGACGGCGCCCATATCCACGACACGCTGAAGGGCCTGTCGGCCGAAACCACCCTGTTCATCATCGCCTCGAAGACCTTCACCACGGTCGAGACGATGACCAATGCCGAGACGGCGCGCGAATGGGTGCAGAAGGCGCTCGGCAAGGAAGCTGTCGGCAAGCATTTCGCCGCCGTCTCGACCGCGCTCGACCTGGTTTCCAAGTTCGGCATCGAAGCGGATCGCGTGTTCGGCTTCTGGGACTGGGTCGGCGGCCGCTATTCGCTGTGGGGCGCCATCGGCCTGCCGGTGATGATCGCCATCGGCCCGCGCAACTTCCGCGCCTTCCTCGATGGCGCGCATGAGATGGACGAGCACTTCCGCACCGCACCCCTGCAGAAGAACCTGCCGGCGCTGCTGGGGCTGGTCGGCTGGTGGCATCGCGTGATCTGCGGTTATCCGGCGCGTGCGGTCATCCCTTATGACCAGCGCCTTTCCAGGCTGCCGGCCTATCTGCAGCAGCTCGACATGGAATCGAACGGCAAGGGCGTCACCCTCGACGGCACGCCGGTGACGACGCCGACCGGACCGCTGGTCTGGGGCGAGCCCGGCACCAATGGCCAGCACGCCTTCTTCCAGCTGCTGCACCAGGGCACCGATTCCATCCCGGTCGAGTTCCTTGCCGCTGCCGTCGGCCATGAGCCGGATCTGAAGCACCAGCACGATCTACTGCTTGCCAATTGCCTGGCCCAATCGGAAGCGTTGATGAAGGGCCGCACGCTGGACGAGGCTCGCGCGCAGATGCTGGCCAAGGGCATGAAGCCGGCCGATGTCGACAGAATAGCCCCGCACCGCGTCTTCTCCGGCAACCGCCCCTCGGTGACGATCCTCTACCGCAAGCTCGACCCGCGCACCTTCGGCCGGCTGATCGCGCTTTACGAGCACCGCGTCTTCGTCGAAGGCACTCTGTTCAACATCAATTCCTTCGACCAATGGGGCGTCGAGCTCGGCAAGGAGCTGGCGACCGGCCTGTTGCCAGTCGTGGAAGGCAAGGAGAGCGCCGCCAAGCGCGACGCATCGACGGCCGGGCTGGTGGCGCGCATCCAGCAACTGCGGGGGGCGCAATGAAAAATCCGGCCGACATCAAGGGCATATTGTTCGACAAGGACGGCACGCTTGTCGATTTCAACGCGACCTGGCTCGGCATCGCCGATTTCATGGCCATGGATGCTGCCGAGGGCGATCGCTGGAAAGCCGACAGGCTGCTTTCAGCGGCGGGCTTCGATTTTGTCGCCAAGCGTTTCAAGCCGGATTCCATCTTCGCCTCGGGCACCAACATGGATGTCGTCGAACTATGGTTCCCGCGCCTGTCCGACGAGGACCAGATGCTGGCCGTCGCCCGCTTCAACGAGATCACCTCGGTGCAAGGCTCATCGATGGCGGTGGCCTTGCCCGGCATCGTCGCGGCGCTGACGGCTCTGCACAAGCGATCCTACCGGCTCGGCGTCGCCACCAATGATTCGACTGCCGGTGCCGAAAAGACCATGGTCACGCTCGGCGTCGCGCAGCTGTTCACCGCCGCCTATGGCTATGACGCGGTCGCCAATCCGAAACCGGCGCCGGACACGATCGTCGCCTTTTGCGACCTGACCGGGTTGAAGGCGTCCGAGATCGCCATGGTCGGCGACAACCGCCACGACCTGGAGATGGCGCGTGCCGGCGGCTGCGGCCTGGCGGTCGGCGTGCTCTCCGGCACCGGCACGCGGGAATCGCTGGCGTCGATCGCCGATGTCGTTCTGGATTCGGTTGCCGACTTGCCGGACTTTCTGTCGGCGCGGGTCAAGGAGACGGTCTGACGGGGGCCTGGGGCAAACTCAATTCGGCTCGGGATTTCCCCGCCAATGGCCGAGTTGGGGGAAGCAGCCATGAAACTATGGAGCTTCTGGTTTGTTTTCGGACATAGTGGGCTACTCATCAGCAGAGCAAACGTACCCGCATCTGCCGCACCTGATCTTGGCGCTTGCGTTATCGATGTCTTCGCCAGGCTGAAGCTCGAAGCCGCGATTTTCGCACTTTGGGCAAACTATGAAGCCGATACGTTGAACAACTTTAATCCACGCCATTCGACTTCTCCTATCAACGGCTAATCCAATCTATTTTCTGCCCCTTGAGGTTTGTCCACAATGAGTAGAATCCGGCCATTCAGAGCGACTGGGCTTTGCCGCGTCGCGCTAGCAATCTTCCGGCTCGAACCAAAACACACCGCTCGGCTTGGTCACATCACCCTTTGCGTCGCCGAAATCCGGCACCTGATATTCGGCGAGCAATCGTAGCCGCGACAGCGGCAGATCGGCGCGGCGGGGATCGCCGACCAGCACCTCGATGCCGGCTGCCAGGCAGCGGTCGAGGAACGGGATCACCCGCAGAGCAACCTCGCGGCCGTAGAACACGTCGCCGGCAAGCACGAGATCGACCGCTGGCGGCGGGCCCGTGGTGATATCCTGGTCGACAATGGTGATCTCGACGCCGTTGGCCAACGCGTTGAGGCCGATCGCGGCGACGCCGTTGCGATCGCTCTCGGCGGCGATCACCGCGCTGGCGCCGGCCTTGGCGGCGGCGATGCCGACGAGGCCCGAGCCGGCGCCGAGGTCGAGCACGCGGTGACCGGCCACGATTTGCGGATGGTCGAGTATATAGCGCGCCAGCACGGCGCCGCCGGCCCAGGCATAGGCCCAGTAGGGCGGCTGCGGCTCAGCTTCGTGCTCCTCGGTCTGGCTGCCGTCTTCCGGTCCATGAGCTCGCCACTCGACAAGCCGCCTCAGGCCGCTGCCGGAATGAGCCGTATAGAGCTGGATTTCACGAAGGGCGGGAACGGGCGCAAGCCGCAGGTTCGCCTTGATGAACACTACTGCATCGGGACGCCGACTATCGTCCGCCATCCCGCCGTCGCCAGGCTCGCCGTTCAAATTATTCCCGCAGCGCCCGGCGCAAAATCTTGCCCACCGGCGTCTTCGGCAGCTCGGTCCTGAACTCGATGTATTTCGGCCGCTTGTAGCCGGTCAGGTTCTCGCGACAATACGCAGTGATTGCCTCAACGGTCAGCGCCGGATCCTTCTTGACGATGAACAGCTTCGGCACTTCGCCCGAATGCTCGTCCGGCACGCCGACCGCCGCCACTTCGAGCACGCCCGGATGCTGGGCGACGACTTCCTCGAGTTCGTTGGGGTAGACGTTGAAGCCGGAGACCAGGATCATGTCCTTCTTGCGGTCGACGATCTTGGTGTAGCCGCGCTCGTCCATGAAGCCCATGTCGCCGGATTTGAAAAACCCGTCCTTGGTCATCACCTTGGCGGTCTCGTCCGGCCGGTTCCAGTAACCGGCCATGACCTGCGGCCCGCGAATGCAGATCTCGCCGACCTCGCCGAGCGGCAGGTTGTTGCCGTCATCGTCGCGGATGACGATCTCGGTCGACGGCAGCGGCAGGCCGATCGTGCCGGTGAAATTGCTGTCGCTGAACTTGTTGGCGGTCGCCACCGGCGAGGTCTCCGACAGCCCGTAGCCCTCGGTGATCGAATTGCCGGTCAGCGCCTTCCAGCGCTCGGCAACCCCCTTCTGCACCGCCATGCCACCACCCAGCGTCATGATCAGCGGCTTGAAGTCGAGCTTGCGGAAATCCTCGTTGTTGAGCAGCGCGTTGAACAGCGTGTTGAGGCCGGGGAAAATGTGCATCGGGTATTTCTGCAGCTCCTTGACGAAGCCGGGAATGTCGCGCGGGTTGGGAACGAGCACGTTCTGGGCGCCCTGCTGCATGCCCATCAGCGCGTTCACCGTCAGCGCGAAGATATGGTAGAGCGGCAGTGCGCAAATGAAATTGAGATGCGCCGGTTTCGGCTTGATCGCATAGGCGTCCTGCAGCCACAGCGTGTTCTGCGCGACATTGGACAGCACATTGGAGTGCAGCAGCACAGCACCTTTGGAAATCCCCGTGGTGCCGCCTGTATATTGCAGGAAGGCGACGTCGCTGGCTTCCATCTTGGCCGGCTTGAAGGCGATGCCGGCGCCGGCCTTCACCGCCGCATTGAACTTGACATGGCCGGGCAGCGACCAGGCCGGCACCATCTTTTTCACCCGGCGCACGACCAGGTTGACGATCGTGCCCTTGAGGCCGCCGAGCATGTCGCCCATCGCCGCGACCACCACATGCTTGACCGCCGTCCTGGCAATCACCGCGTCCAGGGTGCTGGCGAAATTCTCCAGAATGACGATCGCCTGCGCGCCGGAATCCTTGAGCTGATGTTCGAGCTCGCGCGGCGTGTAGAGCGGATTGATGTTCACCACGACATAGCCGGCGCGAAGCACGGCCATCATCGCCACCGGATATTGCAGCACATTCGGCATCATCAGCGCCACGCGTGCGCCTTTCTGCAGGCCCTTCGATTGCAGATAAGCGCCGAAGGCGGCCGATTGCCGCTCGAGTTCGGCATAGGAGATCGACTTGCCCATGCAGACGTATGCCGGCTGGCCGGAAAACTGCTTGCAGGCGCCGACGAGGAAGTCGCCGATCGAACTGTAGGGCAGGGCGCCGATCTCCGCCGGCACGACTTTCGAATAGCTTTTTAGCCATGGCTTTTCCGGCAAGCCCGCGGCAAGCGCCGTCAGCGTATTCGGCAGTTTTTTGGCCGCGCCCGGCGACGGCTTCGAGGCGGGCTTCGCCGCGGCTGTCTTCGCGGCTGGCGGCTGGGCGGGCTTTGCAGCGGGTGTTGTCTTCGCCGCGCGCTTGACCGCAGGTTTCGCTGCCGGGTTGGCGCTTGCCTTCGCCGGCGTCGAGGTTGCCGTTGGCTTGACGGCGGGAGTGGCTTTGGCCGGTGGCGCTTTCGACTTGGCGGCAGCGGCGGCCGGTTTTGAAGCTTTCGCCGCTTTTGCTTTCGCCGGGGCCGTTGTCTTTGTTGCTTTCGCCACCTCTAGCCTCCCTCGGTCGTTCTGTTGCCTGCTCCTGCTGCGCCGCCTCGATGTGGTGAGGCGTCCTCCGCTGCAGCGATGTCGCGGATTTCCGGAAAATCCAGCGTGTCATCTATCTATTGCGACTATCGGCGGCCGTGCAAGTCTTGCCCCAGCGGCAGGACGGCAAAGATTTGCCGTCGAAATCCTTCCCGCGATGCCAGCTCAGGCAATGCCGTCCGGTCATCTCGGTGGCGAAACCCAGGCTTGTGGATTTTTGGCTTACGATTGCTGCGATCAATGAAAAAATGCGGTCGTTAACAATCCCGTGATTAGCAGATTTTGCTATTTGTTTCTGCAGTTCGTCAAAGACCGAGAAATATTTTCTGCTTACGGTGGGGTAGGCAAACAGGGTGTTCCAAAGCCGGAAAAACGGTGCTTATATGCGCGCTTCGCGAGCCTATAGAGGGGCTTGGAAGAACATCAGGGAGTGCTCAATGAAAAAGAAACTGACTTTTGCAGCCGCGTTGCTGGCTGCAAGCGTCCTCGGCGGTGTGGCCAATGCCAAGACGCTGGTCTATTGCTCGGAGGCCTCGCCGGCCAACTTCGACCCGGGTACCACGACGGGCGGCAACGACTTCGACGCCTCGTCGCGCACCGTCTATTCGCGCCTGGTCGAGTTCAAGCATGGCGGCACCGAAGTTGTGCCCGGTCTCGCCGACAAATGGGAGATTTCGGACGACGGCCTGGTCTATACTTTCCACCTGCATCCGGGCGTGAAGTTCCAGACGACGGATTTCTTCAAGCCGACGCGTGATTTCAATGCCGACGACGTCGTCTTTTCGTTCGATCGCCAGTTCAACAAGGAAAACCCCTGGAACGGCGAGAAGTACCTGCCGAACCTGACCTGGGACTACTACACCGGCATGGACATGCCGAAATACGTCGCCAAGTGGGAAAAGGTCGATGACCTGACCGTGAAGCTGACGCTGACCGAGCCGAACGCGCCGATGCTGGCCAATCTCGGCATGGACTTCGCCTCGATCGTGTCGAAGGAATATGCCGACCAGCTGGAAAAAGACGGCAAGATGGCCGACTTCTCGACCAAGCCGGTCGGTACAGGTCCGTTCCAGTTCGTCGACTACCAGCTGGATTCGGTCATCCGCTATGCGGCCAACCCGGACTACTTCAAGGGCAAGGAAAAGATCGACGATCTCGTCTTCGCGATCACGCCTGACGCCACCGCCCGCATCCAGAAGGTGCTCGCCGGCGAATGCGATATCGCGCCCTATCCGAATCCTGCCGACATCGGCACGATCAAGGCCAACGCCGACGTGACCCTGATGGATCAGGCTGGCCTCAACATCGGCTATATGAGCTATAACACCACCATCCCGCCGCTCGACAAGCCTGAAGTGCGCCATGCGCTCAACCAGGCGATCGATCGGGAATCGCTCATCAAGTCGCTGTTCCAGGACGCCGGCGCCACGCCGGCCGTAAACCTGATCCCGCCGACCATGTGGTCGTGGAACAAGGACGTGAAGTCCGACGCCTATGATCCGGAAGCCGCCAAGAAGGTGCTGGCCGATGCCGGATTGAAGGAGATCCAGCTTTGGGCCTCCGACCGCGTCCGTCCCTACAACCCGAACTTCCAGCGCGCCGCCGAACTGATCCAGGCTGACTGGGCCAGGGTCGGCGTCAAGGCGGAGATCGTCAGCTACGAGTGGACGAAGTACCGCGAAGAAGGCAAGAAGAAGGAGCGTCCGGGCGCCTTCCAGATCGGCTGGACCGGTGACAATGGCGATCCGGACAATTTCTTCGCCACGCTGTTCGCCTGCTCGGCCATCGGCGTGTCGAACTACTCCAGCTGGTGCGACAAGGACTTCGAGGATCTGATCCAGAAGGCCAAGAAGACCAGCGACCAGGCCGAACGCACCAAGCTCTATGAAGAGGCGCAGGTTGTCTTCCAGAAGCAGGCTCCGGCCTTCCTCATGGCACACAGCCAGGTCTACGCAGTCGTGCGCAAGAATGTCAGCGGCTTCATGATGGACCCGCTCGGCATTCATCGCTTCGACGGCGTCGACAAGGCCGAATAGAACTGTTAGGCGGGCGGCGCGCAATCAGGCGCCGCCCGCTTTTCAAGATGCTCCGATATCTCCTAAACAAAATCGTCTTGGTGCTGCCGACGCTGATCGGCATCACCATCTGCGCCTTCGCTTTCGTCAGGCTGCTGCCCGGCGATCCCATTCTTGCCATGGCCGGCGAGCATGGCGTGTCGCCCGAGCGTTACGCGGAACTGAAGGAACAGTTCGGCTACAATTTGCCGATCTGGCAGCAATACGCGCATTATGTCCGCGATGCCGCGACCGGCAATTTCGGCGTGTCGATTTCGTCCAAGCGGCCGGTCATCGAAGATTTCATGACGCTCTTCCCGGCAACCGTCGAGCTCTCAGTCTTCGCCATGATCTTCGCCATGGTGCTGGCTATCCCGGCCGGCATCATTGCTGCGGTCAAACGCGGCTCCTGGTTCGACCAGGGGCTGATGGGCACCGCCCTTGTCGGCTATTCCATGCCGATTTTCTGGTGGGGTCTGCTGCTGATCATCTTTTTCTCCGGCTATCTCGGCTGGACCCCGGTTTCAGGACGCATCGGCCTTCAGTTCTTTATCAAGCCGATCACCGGCTTCCTGACCCTCGACAGCCTGCTCTACGGCAAATGGGATGCTTTCCGCTCGGCATTGAGCCACCTGGTGCTGCCGACAATTGTGCTCGGCACCATCCCGCTGGCGGTGATCGCGCGCCAGACGCGCTCGGCCATGCTCGAAGTGCTGGGCGAAGACTATGTGCGGACCGCCCGCGCCAAGGGCCTGTCGTCGTCCCGCGTCATCGGCGTGCATGCGCTGCGCAATGCGCTGATCCCGGTGGTCACCACCATCGGCCTGCAGGTCAGTACCCTGCTCGCCGGCGCCATTCTCACAGAAACCATCTTCGCCTGGCCGGGCATCGGCAAGTGGATGGTCGAATCCATATCCAAGCGCGACTATGTCGTCGTGCAGTCAGGCTTGCTGCTGATCGCCCTTATCGTCATGGCGGTGAACCTGATCGTCGACGTGCTTTATGCCGTCATCAACCCGCGCATCAGGGCGGCGTGATGAGCCAGTCCACCGAAATCGCCCCGATGGCCGCCGGCAACCCTGACCGTCTGACCGGCTTCAGGACCTTCTGGCACTATTTCTCGGTAAACCGCGGCGCCGTCATCGGCCTGTTCGTCTTCATCCTTTTGGTGCTGGCCGCGCTCTTTGCACCGCTGCTGGCGCCCTATGCGCCCGACATCCAGGACAAGACCGCTTTCCTGCGTCCGCCGGCCTGGCAGGCGGGCGGCAGCATGGAATATCTGCTTGGCACCGACGCGGTCGGCCGCGACATGCTCTCGCGCCTGCTCTATGGCGCGCGTTTCTCGCTGCTCATCGGCGCCGTCGTGGTCACGCTGGCGCTTGTCGGCGGCATCACGCTCGGCCTTTTGGCCGGCTATTTCCGGGGCTGGGTCGACGTGGCGATCATGCGCGTCATGGATCTGATCCTGTCCTTCCCGTCGCTGCTCTTGGCGCTGGTTCTGGTCACCATCCTCGGCCCCGGCCTGTTCAACGCCATGCTGGCCATCGCGCTCGTCCTGCAACCCCACTTTGCCCGTCTGGTGCGCGCTGCCGTCATGGCCGAAAAGAGCCGCGAATATGTGGTCGCCGCCAAGGTCGCCGGCGCCGGCCATATAAGGCTTATGCTGCGCACCATCCTGCCCAACTGCCTGGCGCCGCTGATCGTCCAGGGCACGCTGTCCTTCTCCAACGCCATCCTGGAGGCGGCCGCTCTCGGCTTTCTCGGCCTTGGCGCCCAGCCGCCGACACCGGAATGGGGAACCATGCTCGCCTCGGCGCGTGAATTCATCCTGCGCGCCTGGTGGGTGGTGACCTTCCCCGGTCTGGCCATCCTCATCACCGTGCTTGCCATCAACCTGATCGGCGACGGTCTGCGCGATGCGCTCGATCCGAAGCTGAGGAGGTCGTAATGGCGCTGCTCGACATCCGCAATCTCGTCGTCGAGTTCCAGACCGCATCCGGCCCGTTCCGCGCGGTCGATGGCGTCTCGCTCCATGTGAACGAACGTGAAGTGCTGGCCATCGTCGGCGAATCCGGCTCCGGCAAGTCGGTGTCGATGTTGGCTGTGATGGGGCTGTTGCCGTGGACGGCGACGGTCACTGCCGACGAGATGAGCTTCAACGGCCGCGATCTCCTGAAGATGAGCCCGGCCGACCGGCGCAAGATCGTCGGCAAGGACATGTCGATGATCTTCCAGGAGCCGATGGCCAGTCTCAATCCGTGCTTCACCGTCGGCTTCCAGATCGAGGAAGTGCTGCGCTTCCATATGGGCATGGACAAGGCCCAGCGTCGCGAGCGCGCCATCGAATTGCTGACGCAGGTCGGCATTGCCGAGCCGGCCGAACGGCTGAACTCGTTCCCGCACCAGATGTCGGGCGGCCAGTGCCAGCGCGTCATGATCGCCATCGCCATTGCCTGCAATCCCAAGCTTCTGATCGCCGACGAGCCGACCACCGCGCTCGACGTCACCATCCAGAAGCAGATCCTCGACCTCCTCGTGTCGCTGCAGGTCAAATACGGCATGGGCCTGATCATGATCACCCACAATATGGGCGTGGTCGCCGAGACGGCCGACCGCGTCATCGTCCAGTACAAGGGCCGCAAGATGGAAGAGGCCGACGTGCTGTCGCTGTTTGAATCGCCGAAGAGCAATTACACCCGCGCACTTTTGTCGGCGCTGCCGGATAATGCCGTCGGCGACCGGCTGCCGACCGTCTCGGACATGCTGTTCGAACCAGCTGCCGGGGGCTTCTGATGAGCATCAAGGTCGTCGAAGGCAAGGACATCGTGCGCGACTATCACGTCGGCGGCGGCCTGTTTCGCGGCGCGCGCACCGTGCATGCGGTCAAGGGCGTCTCGTTCAGCGTCGACAAGGGCAAGACGCTGGCCATCGTCGGTGAATCGGGCTGCGGCAAGTCAACGCTGGCGCGTATCATCACGCTGATCGATCCGGCAACGTCGGGCGAACTGTTCATCGACGGCAACAAGGTCGACATCGCAAGGAACGGCCTGACCAGGGAGATGCGCCGCAAGGTGCAGATCGTCTTCCAGAACCCTTACGGATCGCTCAATCCGCGCCAAAAGATCGGAGATGTGCTTGGCGAGCCGCTGCTCATCAACACCGACAAGCCGGCCGAAGAGCGGCGCGACCTCGCCATGAGGATGCTGAAGAAAGTCGGCCTCGGAACCGAGCACTACAATCGCTATCCTCACATGTTCTCGGGCGGCCAGCGCCAGCGCATCGCCATTGCCCGCGCGCTGATGCTGAACCCGAGCCTGCTGGTGCTTGACGAACCGGTCTCCGCGCTTGATCTTTCGGTGCAGGCGCAGGTGCTCAACCTGCTCGCCGACCTGCAGGACGAATTCCAGCTGACCTATGTCTTCATCAGCCACGATCTGTCGGTCGTGCGCTACATCGCCGACGATGTGATGGTGATGTATTTCGGCGAAGCCGTCGAATACGGCTCGCGCGAGGAGGTCTTCGCCGACCCCAAGCACAACTACACCAGAACGCTGTTCGCCGCGACGCCGCGCGCCGACGTCGCCTCGATCAAGGCGCGGTTGGCGAAGAAGAAGGCCGCCTGACCTCTCACCGAGAATTGTTTTTGAACAATCGGAAATGCGTCGCGGCGGTGGTTTGCCGGCAGGATTGATCGCTATCTGCGAGCTGCCGGGCGCAAGCCGCGTCGCAGGTTGGGGTGCGCCCCATCACTCACCCGCTCCGTGCTGGTAAAGCTCGTCCATGCTGAGCATTGCCAGGGTTGCGAAGGGGGCCTGTTTTTTCACCCGACCGCGGCTCAAGATCACCACGTCGTCGCAGAACGATATGGTGCTGTAATGATGACTGATGACAATGGTGGTGCGGCGGCCGGCCCGCGATTTCAGCGTCTCGACAATAGCGGCTTCTGACAACCCATCCACCGCACTGGTGGCTTCGTCGAGGATGAGAATATCGGGATCGCGCACCAGCGCCCGCGCCAGGGCGATCCTTTGCCTTTGTCCGGCTGACAGGTTGATGCCCCGGTATCCGACCAGCGTCGCGTAACCCTGCGGCAGGTGCTCGATGAATTGATGTGCCTCGGCCAGCCTTGCGGCGCGCATGGCGTCGCTGGCCGACGCCGTGTCGTAGCCGTAGATAATGTTTTCAAAAATGGTGCCATCGACCAGTTCCAGCTCCTGACTGGCCAAGGCAATGTTCCGCCGCCATTGGCTTGGGTCCACTTCATCGAGCGGTGCCCCATCGACGAGGATCCTGCCGCTGTCGGGTTTGACGAAGCGGCACAGGAGATTGACGATCGTCGTCTTGCCGGCGCCCGAGCGGCCGATCAGCGCCGTCGAGCGGCCGCTGCGGATGTCGAACACCGCCTTATGCAGCACCGCCTCGCGCGCGTCGGGGCCTGACAGGGGACCGGAATAGGCGAAGCTCACATCATCGAAGCTGATCCCTTGGCGCAAGCCGTCGAACGGCAGGCTGCCCTGCGGCGCCTCGGGCTTGTCGGAAGGATCGAGCAGCCATTGTACCTCCTCCAGCGAGCCGCTCATGCCTTGCAACTGACTCCAGGACATCTGCAAGGCCCGCATATGCGGCTGCAGTCGGTAGAGCAGGATGAGGAAGGCGACGGTCAGCGGGAAGCTTACATTCGCCAGCCAGGCTCCGATCACCACCGCCAGGAACAGCATCGCGTGCAATACCTCGGTCAGTGGCGGCAAGACGCCCTGGCGGATTGAAAGCACGAAAGCCGCCCGCCGCACCCCGTCGGACGCTTTGGCGAAGACCGCCTTTTCACGGTTCTCCTGCCCGAAGATGCGAATCAGGCGCCCGGCATGCACCAGATGCAGCATCTGCGACGCCAGTGCGCTGTTGCGCGAGACGACGCTGCGGCTCGGCGCCTTCAGATTGGACGACAAAACCCCGTGCGCCAGCTGGACAAGCGCCAGCCCTAGAGTCACCAGCAGCGTCATCTGCCAAGAGAGGAGCAGGAGGAAGGCGAGCAGGATGACGGCGGCCGAGGCACTGACGATCGCGCCGAGCAGGGCCTGGATAGCGTCGGATGCTCGCCAGGATTCGTTGGAGATGATGTTGAGCAGCCGCCCGGGGCTTTGCTGCAGGAAAAAGGGGTAGCCGACCCTGAGCAACTGCTCCGACAGTGCGCTACGGATCGAATAACCTGCCTTGCCGTAGATGTAGCTGGTCAGCAGAGTGTTGGCGAAGGCAAAGACATTTTTCAGTACGATCGAACCGAGGATCGCGGCCGAAATGGCGATCAGCCGCTGGCGCTCGCCGAGGTCCGCTCCAACCTGCTGGAGGAGGGCGGAGAAACCGGCCATGCCTGATGTTTCGCCACGTCCCATAATGATGCCGAGCAGCGGAATGATGAGACCGATGCCGAGGCCTTCCAGCGCGGCGCCCGCAAGCCCGAGCCCCACCACGACGGGAACGAGCCGCAACAGCCTGCCACCAAGCGCGCGGCGCAGCATTGGCAGGGCTGACGGAATCGGTGACATTATCGCGCTCTGGCCTCCGCATTGGCTTCGCTGGCTTCTCGGTCGTGGCGCAGCGGCAGCCGTTTTGGCCATCCCATCATGACGAGCAGCGCAAATCTGGCGGCACCTGCCAGATTCATTACGACAATAGGCCAGTGCGACAGATCGAGGTCGCGGTCAAAGCGAGGACGGCCCGCCAGTTCCCTGAACGCGGCCCGCGCGGACCAATAGACATGGCGAAGCAGCCAAGGGGCGTGGCGGACATGTTTCAGGCACAGCGCACCATTACCGAGGCTATAGTCGCGGTGCAGCCTGTCGATCGATTTGCGGTCTCGCCGGCCGTGATGATGCAAGACCGTCATGTCGGGCACATACTCGACCGGCATGCCGAGCAGCATCGCCCGCACGAGATAATCAGTATCTTCAGCCGAGCGTAGCGGGCCGCCAGCGCCGAAGCGTTCGTCGAACGACCCGATGCGGGCCGCGACGTCGCGGTGCATGGTCATGTTGCAGCCGAGCACGAAGCCGCCGGGGTGGACCGCCGGGGTCAGCCGCTCGCTTGCCTCGCAGAGCTTTATGGTGAAGGGCAGGTCCCGGGCATCACCGAGTTCGACCCGGCCGCCGCGGATCAGCCACTTCTCGCCACTCCGGTAGTGCCGCTCCAGGTCGCGGAGATAGTCGCGGTCGAGCTTGCAGTCGTCGTCGACGAAGACCAGCACGCGGCCTCGCGCTCGCGCCAATCCGGCATTGCGGGCAGCGGCTAGTCCGGGGCGAGTCTCCGAGACGGCTGTGACTGGGATGTCGGAAGTTTCGGCGATAGCGGCCAGCCGCTTTGACGTGCCGTCCCGTGAACCATTATCGACCACCACCAACTCTGCCGCGAAGGTGGCGTGCACCCGGCATGCGGCCTGGATCGAGGCTATGCAAGCCTCCAGCACAGCGGCGCGGTCGCGCGTGCAGACGATGAAACTGACCTCGAGCGACGGCCGCTCCGATCGGGGAGATGTCGGGACCGGCGCACTCGCAAACTGGTGATCGCGCAGGAGCGGGTGGGGCCTGTCGGTCATACCAGTCCCCGCTGATAACGCGCAAGCACCGCTTCGGCCGGCGTGGTTTTGAAGAAGTAGGCCACCGCGTCCGCCCGCTTTCCGGCCCTTATCGAGAGCAGGCTGAGCCAAGGCGCCCAGACGCCGGGACGCAGCGCATATTGTTCGCGGCGCCGGATGAAATTCCATCTCGCCGTCCGCGTGAGCAATTCGTGGGTCAGCGGCGGTTCTCCTTCGTCGCCGACGAGTTGGTAGAGGAAATAGAACAGGTTCAGCGCGCCTGCCTCGAAGCTTGGCCGTGTGTCGGTCGGCAGCTCGGAAATCCGCTCTTCGAGCGCACGGATGAAATCGGCTGCGCGCGAAACCGTGTCGAAAGAGACGGCCTCGCCGATGTCGCGCAGATCCGCTGTGGTTTCCGCAAGCCCCTCACGCTCGAGATTTTCGGCCACGATCCGCAAATGCGTCCTGCGCATTTCCTTGGCATGCCGCATGGTTACGCTTCCCGCATGGATGCGATAGACGAGCAGGCTATCGGGCAATATGGTCGCCGGGAAACGGCCGGCAAGCCGTCTGAAGAGATCAAAATCCTCGGCATGTCTATATTTGGGATCGTAATAGAGATCGTTGTTCCCAATGACATTCCTGTTGTAGATCACCGTCGGATGTAAGAATATCGTAAAGAACATCGACAATATGTCGAGCCGGCCGAGCCGGAACACCGGGTCTAGCCTGCCTTTGGCGATACGGCCGTGAAGCAAGGTATCAACGCAGGCGCCGCAGAAGCCGAGATCGGGCCGCCGCTCGAACAGTGCGACCTGGCGCGAGAGGCGCCGGGGATAGGCGACATCGTCCGCATCCATTCGCGCAACAAGCTCGCCCTGGGCCAGTCGTAGCCCTTCATTGAGGGTGGCGACGAGGCCGCGGTTCTCACGCGAGATGACAGAAACGCGATTGTCTGCCCGGCGGTATCGTTCGAGAATCTCGAGCGAGTTGTCAGTCGATCCGTCATCGATAGCGATGACCTCCAGGCGATCGTAGTCTTGCCGCAGAATGCTCTCCAGCGCAGCGGTGAGATAAGGCCCGGCATTGTAGACCGGCAGCAGGACGGAGACGAGCGGCGCGGTGGTCATCTCTGCGCATCCGTTCGCCGGAGTTCGAGTGCGGCGCGGCCATCGGGGGATCCGCCGGGATAGGCGTCCGCCGCCCTGCCGAGCCAGCCGGCATCGCCAGAGCGTGCCTGGGAGCGGCGGCGCGCTACATAGGGGAAGCGGCGCTTGAGGCCGTTGAGCGGCTTTTCGAAAGCCGTCCACGAGATCGAAGCGACGGCGATCGTGGCGGCGCTCGCGACCAGGAAACGCCCTGGCCCCTGCTCCGAGACATTGAGCGGGATCCAGGGCTGTGACTTGACGGCGAGCGACAGAAGGATCGGATGGTAAAGATAGACGCCGTAGCTGATGCGGCCCAGTGACAGCAGCGGTGGCAGTTCGAAAACCCTGCCGAGGACGCCGCCAAGGCCGGCTGAACAGGCGGCGACAACGGCCACCAGCGGCACCAGGGGCAGGATCTGCAGCAACGCCCAGCGGGCCCATTCCAGCATAGGATCGGCTGGCGCAGGGATAAGCCACTCAATCGCCAGGAAGACAGCCGCAAGGGCTGGCCAGCCTAGCCGCATCCATTGCGGCAGGCCGGCGCCTCTGGTCCGCCGGCAGGCAAGCAAAGCACCAAACGCCAGCGCGTCCATCGATGCTGGCGGCAGCAGGTCGCGCGCTAGCGCCGGGGTGGCGGTGATCGGCCAGTAGAAGCGATAGGCCAGCGACAACAGGATGACGCCGATAGTGATCGCTTCCACCCGCCGGCGGGGTGCGAGAAGCACGACCAGCGGCCAGGCGATATAGAACTGCTCCTCGATGCTCAGGCTCCAGAAATGGCAGAGTAGCCAGGGCGTCCATTCGTTGCGCAGCGCGTACCAAAAATTCGACAGGTAAAGCGCATGCCAGACGAGCGATCCACTGGACTGCTCCAGATCGGTCAGCCAGACGAACCCAAGCACGGCGAAATAGGGCGGGAATATGCGCAGCGCGCGCCTGATGTAGAAGGAACTCAATGCAGGGCCGGCTTTGAATTCGGCCGCGGCGCGCGCTTCGAGCAGCAGTCGTGTGATCAGGAAGCCGCTCAGCACAAAAAAAAGCCGCACCCCGATGTGGCCCCAAAAGGAGGACCCGTTGGGTGCAAGGAAATGGGAATAGAGAACCATCGTGACAGCGATGGCGCGCAGAGCGTCCAACTGATTGTCACGCGCGACCGCCATCAGCCATTTCCGCCGGTCTGAAATCTCCGATGAAGCCAGCGGCCCTGCATTCCGGGCCTCAGGTCGAGGCCTGCCAGCGTCGAGAGTGCGCCGACAACATCAAACCCGCGCCTTGTGCGCGGGACAGCCTCGAAATCGGTGCTGGCCAGCGAAAAATTCAAGCTGATCAACTTGGCGGAATTTTCCACGGCGCACTTCCCAGTACCAAATCCCCCAAGAAATGGTGCAACCGGGCAATGGTGCAGTGCAACACAAAATATCTATCGAGCTGTAATATTTGTGTGAGTTAGTGCTAAAAATGGGTATGATTTGCGAGTGCGTTGCGTCGCTGAGGGTTTTTCACGTCCGCAATGCTGCATGAGCAGTAGTACCATGTCAGAAAGGCACGGTTTAATTACACAACTATAATCCGGAGTGTCTGATATAGGTCAAAATTGACGAAGATTATTCTAAGATAGTGGTTTTGTATCTTATAAATTATGCTTGTATTGTCGGGTTCTCTAGGCTGTCGATCTTGCGCGATGCAGCATAGTCGATGGTCAAGCGTCTGACGACGCAATCCTGTGGCGGCGGCCATATGGCGCATGTCGACGAGGCAGACAGGAAGTGCCGGTGTTGGCGTAGGGAGTGACGTGCATTAGCCTTGCACCTGCCGTCACGCTTGCGTCGGATGGAGAACTGGTGCCGCTTAGGTGACTCGAACACCTGACCCCATCATTACGAATGATGTGCTCTACCAACTGAGCTAAAGCGGCCCAGGAAGCGCGAAGCCTCCAGGATCGGCTGGGTGATAGACTCAACCGGCCGCTAATTCAAGATGGGCAACCGTGATTTCAAGGCTGGATCCGGCAATTCGTCCCGTCATTTTCCATTGGCGCGGAATAAGCCATCGCCTCGTTTGCTTTTTCGATTACGCGGAGACGTCGCGCCGGACTGCGCGCAAATCGCCCGGCAAGGCGGCAAACGGACTGATTTTATTGCTAAAAGGCATCGAAATGGGCGTTGAACAGGCCTGTAAGGCAGAATGCGGGCGCTCGCCCGTTGATTGATTGGTCGCCTGCGGCTAACGATCATGGCAATGTAAGCGAACGGACAGGGGAATTCGCTTGGACGCGATCGAAAAAGCGATCCGCAACGCCTTCGAGAAAGGCAACGCCGAGGACCGGGCATTTCGCGAGCGGGTCTATCGGTCGGCTTTCGCGGCGCTCGACCGCGTGCTCCAGGCCAATCCCGGCGTGACGGTGGAAGCCGCCATCAAGCGCCGTAAGGCGGTGCAGGAAAAGATCGCCGAGATCGAATCCGAATTCCTGCCCGCGGTCCCCGATGTCGCCGCGCAGACGCAGAGCGCTGCGCAGACACAAGATACCGCGCTGACGCAACGCGTTGCGCAGCCGCAAGACGCCGTACAGGGCGCCGCCGAGGCGCCCGCGGTCGATGCCCCGACAGGTGTCGCGGCCGGACCGTCGCCGGCGATCGTCGTTGATGAACCGGTTCAGCCCGAGGCATCCGACGCGCCGCGTTCGCGCGTGCTGCCGGTCGTCCCCGACATCATGCCTGACGCCACGCTGCCCGGCGCCCCGGCGATCGATATGGCCGATTCCGCGCCGGCCGAGGCCGCGGCGGAAGTGGCGCCTGACCGTGATGAAAGGCGGATAAGGGGCCGCCGCCTGCCGCTGACGGCGATCTTCTTTGGCGTGACGTTGCTCGCCGCCGCCGGCATCGGCCTCTATTTCGCCGTGCAGACCGGGGTCTTCAAGACGCCGGCGCAACTCGACACGGCGCCGCCCGAAGCGCCGCCGACCGTCGACGATGACGACTTCACGCCGCCTGCCGATACAACTGAGCCGCAGCAGCCTGGCGCGCCGCAGCAGCCTGGTGTCGCCGAACAGACGCGCGAGTGGATCAACGTGTTTACACCCACCGATCCAACGCATGTGGCGACCCCGTCCGACGCCAAGGCCGATGTCGTGCAGGATGACACCGGCTCCTTCCTGCGCATCCGCTCCGGTGCTTCCGGCTCGGCCATCAGCTTCGATGTCGGGCAGGGCGTGCTGGAGAAGCTTGCCGGCAAACATGCCGTGTTCGACATCGTCGCCCGCGCCGAGGACGGCAAGGACACGCAGATCTCCGTCGACTGCAATTTCGGCGATCTCGGCGACTGCGGCCGCAAGCGCTATGCGGTCGGCCAGCAGCGTAACGAATATCTGTTCGACGTGAAATTCCCCGACAAGCCCCCGGGCGCGGCCGGCAGCATCGCCATCAACTCCGACTTCGACAAGCAGGGCAAGGCGGTCGACATCTACGAGATCCGCGTTTCGATCGAACCGTAAGCGCCGCCTAGCGATCAAGCAGCGCCTGCAGCGTCTCGATGCGGTCGGCTTCGGCGGTCGGCTTGTCCCAGCGCAGCCGTGAGATGCGGGGAAATCGCATCGCAACGCCGGATTTGTGGCGGGTCGAACGGTTGAGACCTTCGAACGCCACCTCCAGCACCAGGCCTTGGCTGCGGTCGGCGCGCACCGAGCGCACCGGGCCGAAACGCTCTACCGTGTTGTCGCGGACAAATTTGTCGATCTGCTTCAGCTCCTCGTCGGTGAAGCCGAAATAGGCCTTGCCGACCGGCACCAGTTCCTCTGCGCCTTCCGGCCCCGACCAGACGCCGAACGTATAGTCGGAATAAAAGCTTGACCGCTTGCCATGGCCGCGCTGCGCATACATCAGCACAGCATCGACCGTGTGCGGATCGCGCTTCCACTTGAACCACGGGCCTTTCGGCCGTCCCGCGAGATAGGGCGAATCCCAGCGCTTCAGCATCACGCCTTCGATGATCGGGTGCGGCGGCGCGCGGCGCAGTTCCTCCAGCGTTTGCCAATCCGGGAATTCGACGAATGGCGACAGATCGAAACGGTGCGGGTCCAGCGTTGTGATGAAGGCCTCAAGACGGGCCCGCCGCTCGCGGAAAGGTAGCGCGCGCAAATCTTCGCCGTTGATCTGCAGCGCATCGTAGCAGCGCATGAACGCCGGGTATTGCTGCTGTATCTTCGGGGCCACGCTCTTGCGATTGAGCCGCTGTTGCAGGTCCGAAAACGTGCCGGTCGCCGCGGGCTCGCCGACCAGCAATTCACCATCGAGCGCGGCGGAAAAATCCATTGCCTGGGCGAGATCGGGAAATGCGCCGGACACATCGTCGCCGGTGCGCGAATAGAGCCGGCGCACGCCGCCCTCGCACACCGCCTGAACGCGGATGCCGTCCCATTTCCATTCCGCGGCATAGGCGGCCGGATCGAGCTTTTCGAGGTCGCCGTCGCCGACCGGGTTCGACAGCATCACCGGACTGAACAGGGCAAGTGCGGTCCGCTTCGGCTTCTCGGCCTTGCCTTCCAGCCACGCGAACAGCGAGATATAGGGCGGCGTCAGCCCGTGCCACAGCTCCTCGATCTCGGCGACATCGACCTTGCCGAAATCGGCCAGCGCCTGTTTGGCCAGCCGCGCCGAAACGCCGATGCGCAAGCCGCCGGTGACCAGCTTGATGATGGCAAAGCGCGCCGAAATGCCGGCGCTGTCGAGCAGCCCGGCCAGCACCTTGGGTCCGTCGGAGCGGCTCGCCGCCTGCAGCGTCGCCACGACGTCGCCAAGCGTCGGCTCCCGGTTGGGGATATGTCCCGGCGTTTGCGGCCAGACCAGCGACACGGTTTCAGCGAGGTCGCCGACATAGTCGTAGGAATAGCCGAACAGCACCGGATCCATGCGCTCGGTGACCAGCGTGCGCAGCATCGCCGGCTTGACCGCCGCAATGTTGAGGTCGCCGGTGATCGCCGCCAGCGCCAGCCCGCGGTCGGGGTCCTCGACGCTGCGGAAATAGTCGACGAGCAGCGTCAGCTTGCCATTGCGCGACGGCGTCAGCACCAAGCGGTCGAGGAGTTCGGCGAAACGGTTCATGCGTCGCCCCACGCCAATGGTGAAAACCGGCGCGAGGCACCCCCCTCTGGCCTGCCGGCCATCTCCCCCTCAAGGAGGAAGATCGGATGTCGCGCCGGCCTTGGCCAATCTCCGATATTGGCGGAGATGAGCCGGCATTGGAGCTGCCAATATGCCCCCTTGACGGGGAGATGTCCGGCAGGACAGAGGGGGGCGCAACGGGTCGCGGCGCTGGTGATCACCATCAATCGCCCTCGTCCTCATAGCCCACAAGGTGCAGTGGCCTGGCGGCGATGCCTTCCAGCTCGCACCAGCGCACCAGCGCTTCCTCGCGGCCATGCGTCACCCAGATTTCGCCGGCGCCCGTCTCCTTGACGGTGGCGGTCAGTTCGTCCCAGTCGGCGTGGTCGGAAATGATCAGCGGCAGTTCGACGCCGCCTTGCTTGGCGCGCTGGCGGATGCGCATCCAGCCCGAGGCGAAGCACGAGATCGGGTCGGGAAAGCGCCGCGCCCAGCGGTCGGCGAAGGCCGATGGAGGGCCGACAACGATGACCCCAGTGAAATCCTGCTTGCCGCCGCTGTCGACGGTTGCCGGCTCCAGCGTGCCGAGGTCGATGCCCTGGCTCTGGTAATATTCGCTGAGCTTGGCCAGCGCGCCGTGGATATAGATCGGCCTGTCATAACCGGCATCGCGCAGCAGCCGCATCACCCGCTGTGCCTTGCCCAGCGCATAGGCGCCGACCAGATGCGATCGCTCGGGAAACTGCGCCGCCGATTTGAGCAGCCGGGCGATCTCCTCCGTGTCGGGCGGATGGTGAAACACCGGCAGACCGAAGGTCGCCTCGGTGATGAAGACGTCGCATTGGACCGGTTCGAACGGTGCGCAGGTCGCGTCCTTCTGGCGCTTGTAGTCGCCGGAGGCGACGATGCGCCTGCCCTTGTGCTCGACCGCGATCTGCGCCGAGCCCAGCACATGGCCGGCCGGATGGAAGGTGACGCTGACATCGTTCAGCGCCATAGCTTCGCCAAGCACGGCCGCTTGCGTTGTCCCGGCAAAATCCTCGCCATAACGCAACCCCATAATGTCGAGCGTCTGCTGCGTCGCCAGCACCGAACGATGGCCGGATCGGGCATGGTCGGAATGGCCATGCGTGATCAACGCCCGGTTGACTGGCCGCACCGGGTCGATGAAGAAATCGCCGCATGGGCAATAAAGGCCTTCAGGCCGGGGATGGAGCAGGTCGCTGGCGCGCATCCAGTCAAGATAGTGGCTAATTCCAGCGCGGGAAGCCTGTTGCAAGAGACTGCTGACTCGGCCTACAGCCAGCCACCGGCCGCATCAGCCGGCGGGGCCATCGCCATGCAACCGCTGAAAATCTCGTCCGGCGACCTGACCGCCGACCGTCGCGCCGACTATGCCGAGATGCTTTTCGGGTCGGGCGAGCACGCGGCAGCGACGGAGCTGCTGCTCGGCGCGCTGGAACTGGCGCCGCAATGGGCGGCGGGCTGGTTCCGCCT
This sequence comes from Mesorhizobium sp. M0062, assembly GCF_040323125.1. NCBI lineage: Bacteria > Pseudomonadati > Pseudomonadota > Alphaproteobacteria > Hyphomicrobiales > Phyllobacteriaceae > Mesorhizobium > Mesorhizobium sp. M0062. The sequence goes on along the minus strand of NZ_JAMYUO010000001.1, from coordinate 95,904 downwards.
GGGCGAGATGCAGGAGGCAACGGGGCTGCTCGACCTGGCGACGCAGGCCTGGGCGACGGTGCTGAAACTGGACCCGGCGGATCGCCTGGGTGCTGCGCTGAAGCTGCAGCTGATCGGCAAGGCGCCGGCTGCCGCAGCGCCACCCAGCGCCTTCGTCGAGACGCTGTTCGACCACTATGCCGAGACTTTCGAGGACTCGCTGGTCGACAAGCTCGGCTACCGGCTGCCGGAGTTTCTCGATCGCGCCATTCGCGCGGCAAGACCGGGCCGCTTTTCGCTGGCGCTCGATCTCGGTTGCGGCACCGGTCTGGTGGGCGAGAAACTGCGGCCGGTCGCCGAACGGCTGGAGGGCTACGACATCTCCGCCGCCATGCTGAAAAAGGCCCGCGCCAAGGGCGTCTACGACCTGCTCGCCAAGGCCGATCTGCAGCATTTCGCCTATGCCGGGCCGAAAGCCGATCTGGTGGCGGCGGCCGACGTGTTCATCTATGTCGGCGCGCTCGATCGCGTGGTGAAGACCGTCGCCGGCATTCTGGCCACCAATGGCCTGTTTGCCTTTTCCGTCGAAACGCCAGCCAAGGGCGGGGCGGGCGGCGACGCCGGTTTTGCGCTGCAGCCGTCTCGTCGCTACGCCCATTCTCAAGCCTATGTCGAGCGGGTGCTTGCCGCAAACGGCCTGTCGGTGCTGTCGATGCAGCCGACCGTCATCCGCTGGGATCGCCGCCAGCCGGTCGGCGGGCTTGCCGCGCTGGCGGTGCCCTCGTCCAAGGGTTGATGTCTCGTCTTGTTCGAAAACGTGAATAGGATTTTTGCGGCTGGCGCGGCATCAGGTAGGATACAAGCCGAGAAAAGCCCTCGGCAGGCATTGAGGAGGAACACATGCGCTGGAACATGATGGTCTTGGTGTCTTGCCTGGCAATGACCGGCTGCATGGGCAGTTCGATGTCGGAGCGGCAGGACCAGGACGTGCAATCGTCGCTGCAATATGACAACGTGGCTTGCGACCAGTTGCTGGCGCAGCGCAACGAACTGGCGCAGCAATACCATCTGTCGACGGACGCCAAGCCGAGCTTCTCCAATCCGGCGATGGGCTTCGGCCCGTTCACGCCGGATATGCGCTCCAAAAGCAAGCGCGATACTGATCTGGCAAGTGGCAAGATCGACGCCATGAACCGCTCGATCGTCCGCCGCGACTGCGGCACGCCCAACAAGCAGAAGAAGTTCAGTCTGCCGAGCTGAACCTGGACTTCCTCAGTACCCCGCCTTGCGGTCGACCACGTTATCAAGCTTTTCGCCGCGCTCGAAGGCATCCATCTGCCGCAACATGCTCGGCGCCAGGTGGACAGGGTCGGAGGTCGCCGCCGCGTGCGGCGTCACGAACACTTTCGGGTGACTCCATAGCGGACTGGTCTTCGGCAGCGGCTCGACCTCGAACACGTCGAGGCTCGCCTCCTTCAGCGTGCCGTCGCCCAGCGCGCGCAATATGTCGGCGTCCTTCTGCAGCCGGCCGCGCCCGGCATTGATCAGCACCGAGCCGCCGAGGCCGTTGCGCTTGCGCAATTCCTTCAGCACGCCGTAATTGATGATGCCGTGCGTATCCGGCGTCAGCGGCAGCAGCACCACCAGTATGTCGGTGGCGTTGAGGAAGGGGATCAGCCCGGCCTCTCCGGCATAGGTCGCAACGCCTTTCATGGCCTTGTCGCTGCGCGACCAGCCATTGACGGCAAAGCCGAGCGACAACAGCACCGACGCCGCGGCGCGGCCGAGATTGCCGAGCCCCATAATGCCGACCGAGATGTCGCCGGCCGGCCGCTGCGGCGGTTCGTGCCAGGTCTTCTTCGGCTGCTGGGCACGATAGAGCATGCCCTGGCGATGATGGTCGAGCACCCGCCAGACGACATATTCGGTCATGTATTGGGTGAGGTTGTCGGCTACCACTTTGACGATCGGCACATCGGGCAGGCCGGGATCGGCGAAGATATGGTCGACGCCGGCGCCGATCGAGAAGATTGCGCGTAGATTGGGCAGCGATTTCAAGAGGTTCGGCTTCTGCTTCCACACCACCGCATAGGTGATCGACGGATCCGAAGCGCCGTCCGGCTCCAGCACCACTTCGCGCTCGGCCGACAGCAGCTCGCGCCAGCGCTGCGGATGAAAGCCGGTGACGGCAAGCAGGATTTTGCCTTTTTCCATTTGCGGATTGTATTCCCTGTTATTCGCTGACGATACCGACCGGCGCCGTCTCGATCTTGAACGCGGCCGAGATCAGCGCCTTCGTATAGTCGGTCTGCGGCCGTTCGAAAATCTGTTCGGAAGGGCCGGCTTCGACGATCTTGCCATTGCGCATGACGATGACGTCATTGGCAAGGGCGCGAATGACTTTCAGATCGTGGCTGATGAACAGATAGGCAAGGTCGTGCCTGGCCTGCAGATTGCGCAAGAGGTCGACCACCTGTGCCTGCACGCTCATATCGAGCGCCGAGGTCGGTTCGTCCAGCATGACGAAGCGCGGATTGAGCACCATGGCGCGCGCAATGGCGACGCGCTGGCGCTGGCCGCCGGAGAATTCATGCGGATAGCGGTTCCTGGTCGCCGGATCGAGCCCGACCTCCTTCAGCACGGCGACGACCTTGTCGTCGCGTTGGTCGGGCGACAGCTTCGGCTCGTGGATCTTCAAGCCTTCCTCGATGATCTCCGAGACCGACATGCGCGGGCTGAGCGAGCCGAACGGGTCCTGGAAAACGATCTGCAACTCGCGGCGCAGCGGCCGCATGGCGTTGAAGGAAAGCTGGTTGATGTCGCTGCCATTGAACTGGATGGTGCCGGTCGATGAGATCATCCGCGCCAGCGCCAGCCCGAGCGTCGTCTTGCCGGAGCCGGATTCGCCGACGACGCCTAGCGTCTGGCCGGCGCGTACGGTGACGTCGATTCCGTCAACAGCCTTCACATTGTCGACGGTGGTGCGAAAGAAACCCTTTTTGATCGGGAACCAAACCTTGATGTCCTTGCCGGTCATAACCGGTTTGGCGGCGTCGTTGGCGGCCGGCGGCTTGCCCTTCGGCTCGGCGGCCAGCAGGTGCTTGGTATAAGCGTGCTGCGGGTTGGCGAAGATGTCCCTGGTCGGCCCGGTCTCGACGATCTTGCCTTTGGTCATCACGCAGACGCGGTCGGCGATCTTTCTGACAATGCCGAGATCATGGGTGATGAACAGCATTGACATGCCCTTGCGGCTCTTCAGCCCCGCCAGCAATTCGAGGATCTGCGCCTGGACAGTGACGTCGAGCGCCGTCGTCGGCTCGTCGGCGATCAGCAGTTCAGGCTCGTTGGCCAGCGCCATGGCGATCATGACGCGCTGGCGTTGGCCGCCGGACAGCTGGTGCGGATAGGCGTTGAGCCGCTTCTCCGGTTCGCGTATGCCGACCTCGTTGAGCAGCGCCAGCGTGCGCGCCTTGGCCTCGCGGTCGCCCATGCCCTGGTGCAGCGCCAGGATCTCGACGATCTGCTGCTCGATCGTGTGCAGCGGATTGAGCGAGGTCATCGGCTCCTGGAAGATCATGGTGATCTTGTTGCCGCGCACGCTGCGCAACTGCTTTTCGTTCATCGCCAAAAGGTCGGCGCCCTGGAACAGGATCTTGCCCGAGGGATGGCTGGCCGTCGGGTAGGGCAGAAGCTTCAGCACCGACAGCGCCGAGACCGATTTGCCGGAACCGGATTCGCCCACAAGCGCCACCGTCTCGCCCTTGGCGAGGTCGAAGGAGATGTGGTCGACGGCGGTCGACTCGTTGCCGCCTTGGGTGAAGGCAACGCTGAGATCGCGGACGGAGAGCAGGAGTTCGCTCATCGGAACGCCTTGCGCGGGTCGAAGGCATCGCGCGTTGCTTCACCGATGAACACCAACAGCGACAGCATCAGCGAGATGACGATGAAGCCCGATATACCGAGCCAGGGGGCATTGAGGTTACTCTGCGCCTGTTTTAGCAGTTCACCGAGCGACGCGGTGCCGGGCGGCAGGCCGAAGCCGAGATAGTCGAGCGAGGTCAGTGTCGAGATCGAGGCGCTGACCAGGAAAGGCATGAAGGTCAGCGTCGCCACCATGGCATTAGGCAGAAGATGGCGCAGCATGATGGTGCGGTTGGACACACCAAGCGCGCGGGCCGCGTTGACATATTCGAAGTTGCGTGCGCGCAGGAATTCGGCGCGCACCACGCTGACAAGCGACGTCCAGGAGAACAGCAGCATCAGCCCGAGCAGGATGAAGAAGCCCGGCGGCAGGATGGCGGCGACGATCAGCAGCAGATACAGCAGCGGTATCGCCGACCAGATTTCTATGAAGCGTTGAAAGAGAAGGTCGGTCCAGCCGCCGAAATACCCTTGCAGCGCGCCGGCGGCGACGCCGATAACCGACGAACCCGCAGTCAGGATCAACCCGAACAGCACGGAAATCCTAAACCCGTAGATGATGCGCGCCAGCACGTCGCGCGCCTGGTCATCGGTACCCAGCCAGTTCCAGTTGCCGACAATGCAGTCAGGATCGGCAGCGCCTTGCGGATATTGGCTGCATCGCCTCTGCGCGTCGTATTCCCATGACGGTTTTGCGGGAGCGGCGTCGGGGATCGCATTGTTGACGGTGCGATAGGAATAGCGGATTGGCGGCCAGATCATCCAGCCATTGGCGTTGATCTCGTCGCGGATGACCGGGTCGCGATAGTCGGTGACGGCGTAGAAGCCGCCGAATTTTTCCTCGGGGTAGGCGACCGCCACCGGGAACAGGATCTCGCCTTTGTAGTAGGCGACGATCGGCCTGTCGTTGGCGATCAGTTCGGCAAACAGCGACAGCACGAACAGAGCGAGGAATATCCACAACGACCAGTAGCCGCGCCGGTTGGCCTTGAAGTTCTGCCAGCGCCGCTTGTTGAGCGGCGACAGCCAGGGGCGGGCGATCCTTGTCGGTGTGATCTCGGCTGCAGCCTGCGTCATCAGACGTCTCTCCGCTCGAAATCGATGCGCGGATCGACCCATGTGTAGATCAGGTCGGACAACAGCGTCACGAACAAACCAAGCAGCGAAAATATATAGAGGTTGGCGAACACGACCGGATAGTCGCGCGCCAACACGGACCTGAAACCGAGCAGCCCGAGACCGTCGAGGGAAAAGATGTTCTCGATCAAAAGCGAGCCGGTGAAGAAGGCCGAGATGAAGGCCGCTGGAAAGCCGGCAATGACGATCAGCATTGCGTTGCGGAACACATGTCCGTAAAGCACCCGCCGCTCCGACAGGCCCTTGGCACGGGCCGTCACCACATAGTGTTTGCGTATCTCTTCCAGGAAGGAGTTCTTGGTCAGCAGCGTCGTCGTCGCGAAGGCCGACAGCACCAGCGCCGTCAGCGGCAAGGTCATGTGCCAGAAATAATCGACGATCTTGTCGGGCCACGACAATTGGTCCCAATTGTCGGAGACGATGCCGCGCAGTGGGAACCAGTCCCAGAAGGAGCCGCCCGCGAACAGCACCATCAGCAATATGCCGAACAGGAAGGCCGGTATGGCATAGCCGACGATGATCACGCCGCTGGTCCAGACGTCGAAGGCGGAGCCGTCCTTGACCGCTTTGCGGATGCCAAGGGGGATCGAGATCAGATAGGACAACAGCGTGATCCACAGCCCAAGCGAGATCGACACCGGCATCTTCTCCAGGATCAGGTCAAGAACCGAGATGTCACGGAAATAGCTGTCGCCGAAATCGAAGCGGGCATAGTTCCACAGCATCATGACGAAGCGTTCGAGCGGTGGTTTGTCGAAGCCGAATTGCTTTTCCAGCTTCTTGATGAATTCCGGATCGAGCCCTTGCGCGCCGCGATACTTCGAGCCGACGTCACCGGCCACATCGAAATTGCCGCCGCCTCCTGCATCGCCTCCGCCGCTGCCGAGGCGGTCGCTGCCGCCCTGGTTGGTCAGGCTGGCGATGACCTGCTCGACCGGTCCACCCGGTGCGAATTGAGTGACGACGAAAGCAACCGCCATGATGCCGAACAGGGTCGGTATCATCAGCAGGATACGGCGCAGTATGTAGGCGCCCATCAGCTTTCACCCTCCCCCTTGTGGGGAGGGTCGATCCGCGAAGCGGGGCGGGGTGGGGGTAGTCTCGATCCGGCGTACGCCGTCACACCCCCACCCCGGTTCGCCATTCGCGCTGCGCACGAAGTGCTCACCGACCCTCCCCACGAGGGGGAGGGTAAAGTGCCGCGCAACAGCCTACCCTTTGCCAATTTTTGCCGCCTTGCCCTTGTCGACCCACCACAGCGCTTCGACCGGGAAGTCGAAATCGGGTTTCCGCTCGGGAAAACCGAACATGTCCCAATAGGCGCTTCGATGATTCGCCAGGAACCAACTTGGAATCCAATCCCGCCGTGCACGCAAGACCCGGTCGAGCGCGCGCATGGCAATTGTCAGGCCTTCGCGATCCTTGGCGGCGCCCGCGGCGTCAACCAGGGCGTCGATGGCCGGGCTCGACGTTCCCGGCAGATTGCGAGAGCCCGATACGGTAGCTGCTCGCGAATGGAAAATGGTTTCGAGGTCGTCACGGGTTGGCGTCGCCGGAAACGAGGCCGCGACCGAGACGAGGTCGTAGTCGAACGAATTCTGCCGCAGCTGATATTGCGCGGCATCCACCAGCCGGATCGAGGCATCGATGCCGACCGCCTTCATGTTTTCGACCCAGGGCGAGTAGACCTGCTCGAAGACTTCGTCGTCGACAAGAAACTCTGCGGACAACCGACCACCCTTGTCGTTCACGACGAAATTGCCGGACCGTTTCCAGCCGGCCTCGGCCAGAAGCTTGGCCGCCTTGCCAAGCAACTGCCGGTCGCGGCCGGAGCCGTTCGACGCGTCCTGGACCACGGCTTCGCCAAAAGCCTCGGCGGGAATCTGGTCGCGCAGCGGTTCGAGGAGAGCCAATTCCCTAGGCGAGGGCACGCCTTCGGCGCGAAAATCGGATTGCTCGAAGCAGGATTGCGAGCGCTCATAGGAACCGTAAAAGAAATTGCGCCGCGTCCATTCGAAGTCGAAGCAGAGCCCGATCGCCTGCCGCACGCGCGAGTCGCGAAACTGCTCGCGCCGCTGGTTGACGGCGGTGCCCTGCATCGAAGGCACCGTTTCGGCCGGGAATTCGTGCTTCACCACCTTGCCGGCAGTGAAGGCTGGGAAGTCGTAGCCGGTCGCCCAGACGCGCGAGGTGAATTCCTCCCTGTAGAGGATTTCTCCCTTCTTGAACGCTTCGAAGGCAACGCTACGGTCCTGATAGAACTCAACGCGGATCCGCTGAAAATTGCTCTGGCCGCGATTGACCGGCAGGTCGCTGCCCCAATAATCAGCCACACGCTCATATTCGATCCAGGCCCCTGCCGACCAGCGACCGACCTTGTAGGCGGCTGACCCCAACGGCGGGTTCATCTGCGAGGAATCGAACGGGTTGGTCGTGTAGAAAGCCTTCGACAGGACCGGGAACTCGACGACGTTGAGGATGGTGCGGCTTGTCTGCTTGCCGGAAAACCTAAGCTGCAGCGTGTGGGCATCCACGGCAATCGCGTCATCCAGATGCGTTAGCGGCAGGGAATAGTACGGGTGCCCCTTGTCCTTGAGCAGCTTGAAGGTGAAGGCGCCATCCTCGGCGGTCAATGGCGTGCTGTCATGGAAGCGGGCCTGCGGGCGCAGCGAGAAGGTGAAGTCGTTGCGGTCGTCGGAAATCGTCACGCCGTCAGCGATCAGCCCGTAAACGGCGTCAGGTTCGTCGTACGCTCTCACCATCAGTGAATCGAAGCACATCTCCGTGCGCTGGGGCGAATCGCCTTTGGGAACGAACGAATTCAGCGTGTTGAAGGTCAGCGGCGTCTGGTTGGCAAGCCAGTTGCGCGGCAGGAAGTTGAAGACGCCACCTTGCGGCGCATCGACATTGACATAGTCGAAATGAGTGAAGTCCGGCTTGTATTTGAGGTCGCCGAAAGCCGACAGTCCATGCAGTTTCACGCCGGTTGGGCTGGCGGCGAAAGCCTTGCCCGGCAGCAGCGCAGCAACGGCCGCGGCGCCACTGAGGGCCAGGAAATCGCGGCGAGGGAGCCCCGCCATCAATTGCTGCCCTTGTACTTGGCGGCCAGGGCCTTTTCCTTGTCCGCATCGATCCACCAGGAATCGATATCGGCGCCACGGTAGCCGGGCTGCTTTTCCGGGATGCCGAACTTGTTCCAGTAAGCCAGCCACACAACGGCGCGGTAGTATTGCGGCACCACATAGTAATTCCACAGCAGCACGCGATCGAGCGCATGGGTGGTGGCGACGAGGTCATCGCGATCCGTGGCAAAAATGATGCGGTCGACAAGGGCGTCAACGACCGGGTTCTTGATGCCGGAATAATTGCGCGATGCCGGTGTGTCGGCGGCCTTGGAGCTCCAGAAATCGCGCTGCTCGTTGCCGGGCGATTCCGACTGTTGGAGCTGTCCTGTGATGACGTCGTAATCGAATTTTCTGACGCGGTTGGTGTACTGGCTCGGGTCGACGATGCGCAGTGTCGCATCGACGCCGATCTTGCGCAGATTGGCGATCCAGGGGCTGGAAATGACCTGGTCGGTTTCATTCGAGCCTAGGATTTCAAACTTGAATGGCTCGCCGGTCTTGGCGTTGACCATCTTGCCGCCCTTGATCACCCAGCCGGCCTGGGCGAACAGGTCGACCGCCTGCTTCAGATATTTGCGCTCCGCCTGCGGCGAATCGTAGACCGGCAACTTGAATTCCTGGGTGAATACTTCCGGCGGCAGCTTGTCGCGGTACTTCTCCAGGATCTCCAATTCCTTGCCTTGCGGCAGGCCGCTCGAGGCCAGTTCCGTGCCCTGGAAATAGCTGTGGGTGCGAGTGTTGAAACCGAAGAACAGCGTGCGGTTCATCGATTCGAAATCGAACGGGTAGGTGAGCGCGGCCCTGACCAGACGATCGGCAAACAACCTATGTCTCTGGTTGAGCATGAAAGCCTGCATCGGCTCGGGCGAGGTGGTCTTGAACTCCTGCTTGATCACATCGCCGGCCTTGATCGCCGCGAAATCATAAAATGTCGCCCAGCGCTTCGAGCTGTTTTCCGGCTTGATATCGTCGAGGCCACCTTTCTTGAACGCCTCCCAGGAGGCGTTGTCGTCAAGAATGTAGGTAAAGTGCTGCGTGTCGAAATTCTCCCGACCGATTTTCACAGCCAGCTTGGCGCCCCAATAGTCGGGGACGCGCTGCCAGACGATTTCCGACCCCGCCTTGAAGCTGGCGATCTTGTATGCAGCCGAGCCCAGCGGCGGCTCCAGCGTCCCCTTGGTGATGTCGCGCTTCTTGCCATTGGCGTCGGTGCCTTCCCACCAATGCTTGGGCAGCACGACAAGGTCGCCGAGGATCTTGGGCAGTTCGCGATTGCCCTTCTGGTCGAAGTAGAACTCGACCTCACGGTCCGAGACAGCGACGGCGTCGGTGACGTTTTCGAAATAGCGGCTGTACATCGGGCTGTTGGCCTTCAGCACCTGGAACGACCAGATCACGTCGTCAGTGGTGATCGGCTGTCCGTCATGCCATTTCGCCCGTGGGTCGAGCCGGTAGGTGGCCGAGGAATAGTCGGTAGGGTACTTGTAGGCATCGGCGATGAGCGGGTGGCTGACGCTGCCTTCGTCAGTCGCCTGGTCCATCAGCGTGTCGTAGAGCAGGCCGCCGCCAAATGGCTGCAGGCCGGCCGCCGGCGATCCCTGAACGATATAGGGATTGAAGCTGTCGAACGTGCCGGAAACGACCGAATTGTAGGTACCGCCCTTCGGTGCATCCGGATTCACATAATCGTAGCGCTGGAAGTTCTCGCCATATTTGGAGGGGCCGATCAGCGAAGAGGTGGTGTGCCATTCCTGGGGGAAGGATGCCTGCAGGCCGCCTGCGAGGGCGCCCACAACCAGAAAGGACCTCAGAAGCGTTCGGCCAACCGTCATGCGTTCTCCTCGTCGCGATGCCCGGCAATCCTAAATGATTTGACGCCGGTGAAAACCGCCATGCGGCGGCTTTGTCGCCGCATATGCGATTTTCCTAACAAAAAGCCGGGCTGAACCCGGCTTTTTTGAGGTCATGGAGATGACAATTCGGTTATTTGGCGGGCGCCGGTGCCGGCGTCGCAGGGGCTGGAGCTGCACCTTCAGCCGGCTTGGCCGGAGCGGCACCCTCGGCCGGCTTGGCCGGCGCCGTTGCATCGGCGGCGGCACCTGGCGTCGGCAGCGGCTTCGGGCTATCCGACAGCGTGCGCAGATAGGCAATGACGTTGGCGCGGTCCTCGTCCTTCGGCAGGCCGGCAAAGCCCATCGCCGTGCCCTTCACGAATTTCTTCGGCGAGGTGATGAAGTGGTTGAGATTGTCATAGGTCCACTTCTCGGCGCCGCCCTTGGAAAACTCTTTCATGCCGGCCGAATAGGCAAAGCCCTCATGCTCGGCGACGGGGCGGTCGACGATGTCCCAGAGATCCGGGCCGACCTTGTTGGGGCCGCCTTTTTCGCCGGAATGGCAGGCCTGGCATTTCTTAAAGACGGCCGCACCTTGCTCGACATTGGCGGTGGCCAAAAGGTCGGCGATCGGCTTCGCCTCTGCTGCGGGTCCGGCGGCGCCGCCTTCGGCAGGCTCCGTCGCCTCGATGGCAAAGCCGGGTTTTTCCGGCGCCGGCGAGGCAAACAGGGCGTCGGACACCAAACCGACCGAGAAGACGACGAAACAGGTTCCAAGCAACCCGGCGAGCAGTTTGTTGACTTCGTTGGAATCCATACGCCCCAGGGCTCCCTTTTCCGGCGGACCTCTCCGTCCACTCCGTCCGTCGGTATCGTGACCCACCCCGTCGAGCCGGTCAAATCGGGCGGAAACTAGGTCTTTTGCTTGGGCGTTGCAACACCTATAAGGGCGCTTCCAGTGAGACCTTTTGCCACTTTCCCCATCCTCTTTCGAACGCCTTGCAACCTCGATGTCCACCCTCATCCTGATCCCGGCCCGCATGGCCTCGACGCGCCTGCCGGGCAAGCCGCTGGCCGACATAGCCGGCGCGCCGATGATCGTCCATGTCGCCCGCCGCGCCGCTGAGGCTGGGCTTGGCCGGGTGGTGGTGGCAACCGACACGCGCAGCGTGGCCGAAGCGGTGCGCGCGCACGGTTTCGAGGCGGTGATGACGCGCACCGACCACGAATCCGGCTCCGACCGTATCTTCGAGGCGCTGACCGCCCTCGACCCCGATCGCAAGGTCGAAACCATCGTCAATGTGCAGGGCGACCTGCCGACCATCGATCCCAAGATCATCGGTGCGGCGCTGAAACCGTTCGAGGACGCTGCGGTCGACATCGCCACGCTCGGCGTCGAGATCGTCCGCGACGAGGAAAAGGCCAACCCCAACGTCGTCAAGATCGTCGGTTCGCCGTTGTCGGCGACGCGGCTGAAGGCGCTCTATTTCACCCGCGCCACCGCGCCCTGGGGCGAGGGGCCGCTCTATCACCATGTCGGCCTTTACGCCTATCGGCGCTCAGCCCTCGAACGCTTCGTCGCGCTAAAACCGTCGCCGCTGGAGCGGCGCGAGCGGCTGGAGCAGTTGCGGGCGCTCGAGGCCGGTATGCGCATCGATGCCGAGATCGTGCAATCGCTGCCGCTCGGCGTCGACACGCCGGAAGACCTCGAACGCGCCAGACAAATTCTTTGCTGAGAAGACAAATTCTTTCCTGACACCGCAGATCCTTTCAAACCTGAGATATCGGCATGCCTGACAAGACCAACAGAATAGCCTTCCAGGGCGAACCGGGCGCCAATTCCGACACCGCCAGCCGCAACATGTTCCCTTCCATGGAGCCGTTGCCGTGCCCCACCTTCGAGGATGCCTTCAACGCGGTCGAGACCAACAAGGCCGACCTCGCCATGATCCCGATCGAAAACACCATCGCCGGCCGCGTCGCCGACATCCATCATCTCTTGCCGGAATCGAAACTCCACATCGTCGGCGAATATTTCCTGCCGATCCATTTCCAACTGATGGTGCTGCCCGGCGTCAAACGCGAAGAGATCAAGACCGTGCACAGCCATATCCATGCGCTGGGACAGTGCCGCAAATACATCCGCAAGAATGGCTGGAAGCCGGTGATTGCCGGCGACACGGCGGGTTCGGCGAAGCTGGTCTCCGAGCTCAAGGACCGCAGCATGGCCTCGCTGGCGCCTGCGCTCGCCGCAGAACTCTATGGCCTCGACATCATCGAGAAGAATGTCGAGGACACGGACTCGAATGTCACCCGCTTCGTCGTCCTGACCAAGGACAAGCGGTTGGCCGAACGGCCCTCGGCCGACACCAAGATGATGACGACCTTCATGTTCCGTGTCCGCAACGTGCCGGCTGCGCTCTACAAGGCAATGGGCGGTTTCGCCACCAACGGCGTCAACATGACGAAGCTGGAGAGCTATCAACTGGGCGCCTTCACCGCGACGCTGTTCTACGCCGATATCGAGGGCCATCCCGACGATCCACTGGTCAAGCTGGCGCTGGACGAACTGCGCTTCTTCTCGCGCGAAGTGCGCATTCTGGGTGTCTATCCCGCCAGCGAGTCGCGCGAGCAGTGGAAGGTCGCGGACTAAGGTTCCCTAAACCAGCAGGGTCAGCGGCACATAGTCGATTTCCATGAAGGTTTCGACTTCCGGGATCCAGCGGTCGCGCACGAAGGCAACGTGGTCGGCATGCTCGTTATATCTGGTGTAGGCGGCCTGATCGACGAACTCCATCGAGAAGCCGAAGTGGTAGTCGTTCTTCGGGCTGACTTGCCGCAGCGGCTCGAAATGGGTGACGCCCTTGATTGCGCTGAGAATGCGCTTGGCATCGGAGAGGAACCGCTTTTCCTCCAGCGAGTACTGCGGGTGCTTCAGGGTGAAAACCACGGTGTGACGGATCATTTTTTGCTCCCGTTAAGCAATTCCAGGAAAAGTGTGAAGCGGTTTTCCGTCCGGAATTGCGTAAAATAACAAGTCTTATTCGCTGTCGACCCAGGCGCGGATCAGATGATGCGCGATCGCGCCTTTCGGCGGCGTGACCAGATTGTCCTTGTGCGTCCTCTCCAGCATGGAACGCACCTCGTCGCGAAAAAACCAGCGGCAATCTTCCAACTCGTTGAGATCGGCCTGGATGTCGTCATTGAGCGGTTCGCCGAAACAGCCGATCATCAGCGAATAGGGGAACGGCCAGGGTTGGCTGGCATGGTAGACGACGCGGCCGAGCCGGATGCCGGCTTCCTCCAGCGTTTCGCGGCGCACCGCCGCCTCGATCGTCTCGCCCGGCTCGATGAAGCCGGCAAGCGCCGAGTACATGCCGGGCCCGAAATGCCGGCCGCGGCCGAGCAGGCATTTTTCCCGCGTCGCCGTCAGCATAATCGCCACCGGATCGGTGCGTGGAAAGTGCTCGGTGCCGCAATTTGGGCAATGGCGCTTGTAGCCGCCGGCCCGCATTTGCGATTCATGGCCGCATTTGCTGCAGAAGCGATGGGTGGCATGCCAGGCAAGCAGGGCGGCGCCTTGCGCCAGCGCGCCCGCTGCCGCCTCGTCGATCAGCCTCTGCATATAGACCGAGCGATAATCGATCGCCTTCATGGTCTCCGGCAGCTGTTCGGGATCGAGGCCGACCGGCACGGCAAGTACCGGGCCGCTCTCGGCAAAGCCAAGCAGCACGCCTTGTGCGAGTGATGGCTGCAGCTTCTGGCTCTCAGCCAGATCGAACCAAGGGTCGAAGCTGCCATCGTGCAATTTCAGATACAGCCGTCCGCCATGCATCGGCAAAAGACGTGCCGAGGGATCGGCCAACGCCTTTTCGACGGAATCGTCGGCGCGGTTCTCGGATTGCCGATCAATCGTATTTCCGGCGAAGCCGACGAACTGGCTCGGTTCGCGCAAGGGCGCGTCAAAAAGGCGAAAGGTCATGGAAGCTCGAACGTCTAGGAATGGACACAGGCGGCGCTTATAGCGCCGCCTTGATCTGTTGCGCAAACTGGCGGATGCCTGAACGCTCATAGGGCTCGCGCATGCCGTGCCCCCACACCGGCCCCGGCCAGCCCGGATCGCCTTCCGAGCGGGCGATGACGTGGACATGCAATTGCCGAACGATGTTGCCGAGCGCGCCGGTGTTGATCTTGGTGCAGCCCGTGGTTCTTTTCAGCGCCTGCGCCACCATGTTGGTTTCGAAGGTCAACATCGCCTGGTCGAGCGGCGTCATGTCGTGGATTTCTTCGGCCCCCGGCCGCTGCGGCACCAGGACCAGCCATGGCCAGCGGCTATCGTTCATCACCCTGAGCTCGCACAGGCCGAGCCACATCAGCTGCTCGCTATCCGCCTCCAGCCTGGAGTCGAGCGTGAATCCGGCCTTGAGGCCCGGTAGCATTGGCGTTTCCCTTGCGCTTCTCGCATTATTCCCAAACTCATGACGCTAGAGCGGCTGCACGGGGGCTGCAAGCGATTCATTGAGCGGCGGAGTTCAAGGGCATCCGATTCTCAATGCACCCTTGCATTTGATCGCTGAATTGCCGATATGGAACGCGGGAGGTTGGTGGTGGACGATCCACTCGCCAACCGGGTCAGGTCCGGAAGGAAGCAGCCCTAACGAGCCCGGAACGGGTCATTGTTCCAGCCTCCCACCTCATCGGCCCCTCTCGCGACATTGACGACGCATTGCAGCGCGGGCGAGACTATTGGAGCAATTCGAGGGAAAGTGTGAGCGGTTTCCCGTCCGGAATTGCGTCAAAGCAAAGGGTAGAGCGGTTTGCCGTTTCAGAAAACGGTGAAACGATCTAGCAGGAATCGGCTACGCTGAGACGCGGCCTTTTGGAGCTTTACGGGCGAATGAGCGAAGCCGGAAATTCGGACCCCGAAACCCTGGAGAAGCAAAAGGCCGTCGCCTATCGCGTGCTGGCGCGCAAATATCGTCCGTCGAATTTCTCCGAACTGATCGGCCAGGAGCCGATGGTCCGCACTTTGACCAACGCTTTCTCCACAGGCCGCATCGCCCAGGCCTGGATGCTGACCGGCGTGCGCGGCGTCGGTAAGACCACGACGGCGCGCATCCTGGCGCGGGCGCTCAACTACAAGACGCCGACCGTCGACCATCCCTCGGTCGACCTCGCCCTCCTGGGCGAGCACTGCCAGGCGATCATGGAAGGCCGCCATGTCGACGTCATCGAGATGGACGCCGCGTCGCATACCGGCATCGACGACATCAGGGACATTATCGAGCGCGTGCGCTACGCCCCGGTGTCGGCGCGCTACAAAGTCTACATCATCGACGAAGTGCACATGCTCTCCACCCAGGCCTTCAACGGCCTGCTGAAGACGCTGGAAGAGCCGCCGCCGCACGTCAAATTCATCTTTGCCACCACCGAAATCCGCAAGGTGCCGATCACCGTGCTGTCGCGCTGCCAGCGTTTCGACCTGAGACGCATCGATGCCGGCGCGCTGGTCGCGCATCTCGCCTCGATTGCCGGCAAGGAAGGCATATCGGTCGACGACGACGCGCTGGCGATGATCGCGCGCGCCGCCGAAGGCTCGGCCCGCGATTCGCTCTCCATCCTCGACCAGGCAATCGCCCATGGCGGCGGCGCCGTCAGCGCCGAAGCGGTGCGCGCCATGCTGGGTCTCGCCGACCGCGCCCGCATCGTCGACCTGTTCGAACATGTCATGAAAGGCGATGTGGCGGCCGCCCTTGCCGAATTCCGCAACCAGTACGACACCGGCGCCGATCCGGCTGCCGTGCTGACCGATCTGGCCGAATTCAACCACCTCGTCACCCGGCTGCGCTTCGTGCCGACGGCTGCCGACGACGCTTCCCTGTCCGAGGATGAGCGCCGCCGCGGCGCCGACTTCGCCAGCACGCTGTCGGTCAAGGTTCTGTCGCGAACCTGGCAGATGCTCTTGAAAGGCATTCCCGAGGTGCAGTCGTCCAACCGACCGGTCAGCGCCGGCGAGATGGTGCTGATCCGGCTGGCGCATGCCGCCGACCTGCCGACGCTGGACGAGGCGCTGAAATCTCTGGAGAGCGGCGCTCCGGCGTCCGGTGGTGCGTCACGCCCGAATGGTGCGCCGGTAAATGCCGGCAATGGGGGCGGCGCCAGCGCGGTAGCGCAGACCCGGATGCCGTCCGGGCCAGCCGGTGCGCAAACCATGCGATTGGTCGACGCGCCCCCGGTCGCCTTTGTCGCGCCTCCGCAGCCGGTCGTGGAGCCGCAATCGCCGCCGCTGAAATCGCTGGCCGATATTGTCGCTCTTGCCGACGCGCAGCGTGACATCGCCTTCAAGGTGCTGGTCAAGAGCTGTATTCGCCTGGTGCGCATCGAGCCCGGCCGTATCGACGTCGGCCTGACCGCCGATGCGCCCAAGATGCTGCTCAACGACTTGACCACGAAGCTGCGGGCCTGGACCGGCCGCAACTGGCTGGTGTCATTGTCGAAGGAAGAGGGCGGCCAAACGCTGGCCGAGATGGAATCGACCAGGCGCGAGACTGCTTTCTCCGACGCGAAAAGCGATCCGGCTGTGGCCGCCATCCTGGCCCGCTTTCCCGGCGCCAAGATCATCGACGTGCGCATTCCCGACGCGCCGGAAGTCGACACCGACAAGGCCGAAGCGCCGGTCGAGCCGCCGTCCGACGACGACGAAACCTGACCATAGCCACGAATCCGCAAAGGACCCGACCATGAAAGATCTTCTCGGCCTGATGGGCAAGGCGAAGGAAATGCAGGCCAAGTTCCAGGCCATGCAGGACGAGATCGCGACGATTGAAGCAAGCGGGCAGGCGGGCGGCGGGCTGGTCAATGTCACGCTGACCGGCAAGTTCGAAATGAAGTCGCTGAAGATCGATCCGTCGCTGTTCAAGGAGGATGAGGTCGAGATTCTCGAAGACCTGCTGCTGGCCGCTCACAATGACGCCAAAAATAAGGTCGAGCAGATTATGCAGGAGAAGACCAAGGCGCTGACGGCAGGCTTGCCGATCCCGCCCGGAATGAAATTGCCGTTCTGAGCCGGCTCCAACCAGTTAATTGATTATGAAGGGAAATCGGCTGCGGAGGCTGTTGTTAAGACTTTCTCCGGCTTTGCTCACGCGGACATATCCGGGCATTTATAAAGTTTTACCTATGCTGCACGAAAGCTAATCCTTTAGCCATCTTTTTGCCTTTAAGAGTCTCATTCTTGCCACATCTCGGGGCGGGCTGGCATCTGGACAATGAGGCATTTTTGTTGATCGCGACGCGATGGAAGACGCCGCTTCTGCTCGGCATCATCTTCTCCCCTATGTTCCTGGCCGGTTGCAGCCAGACCACGTCTTCGCACGGCCTGTCGGTCGCCAGCCTGACCGACGCCATCACGCCCAGCTTCCTTTCGACGCGCGCCTACCGCAACACGCCGAAGGAGAAGGAATGCCTGGAGCGGGCGATGTTCTTCGAGTCCAACCGCTCGAGCCGTGACGGCATGATCGCCGTCGGCACGGTGGTGATGAACCGGCTGCGCTCCGGCAATCATGGCAGCACCATTTGCCAAGTGGTTGGCGAACCGGGCCAGTTCGCGCCCGGCGTGATGACGCGGGCGATGAATTCGAAAGCGATGCCCGATGTCGAGGAGGCCGCCGATGCGGTGCTCAAGGGCGAGCGCAAGGCCAAGCTGAAGAACACGATGTACTTCCACACCGCCGGCCTGAGGTTCCCCTACAAGAACATGCATTACACCATGGTTGCCGGCGGCAACGCCTTCTACGAGAAGCGCGGCCGCAACTGGCAGCCGCTGCCGGATGAATCCACGACCATGGTTGCCTCGGGGACGCCGCGCGCGCCTGTGCCTGAAGCGCCGGTGCAGGTTGCCTACGCCGAGCCGGTGGTGAAGACCATTGTCCGTCCAGATACCGCCAAGCAGGCCGCGGCGGTTCGCGCAGCCAAGGCGACACGTGCCCCGGCCGAGCAGACCTATGTGACGGCTTCCGCGGCGCCCGCCAAGAGCGCCCGCGTCGCCGCCAAGCAGACGGAGGTGGCGATGCAGGAGCCGATGGCCGAGCCGGATGCCTCGCGTTTCGGCGGCACGCTGAACGCCCGCTACGTCACCTCGGTGCCATCGGCGACGCAGGAAGCGTCGATGGGCTTCCAGTCGACGCCTGAGAACACCGACGCTATCGGCGCAATGATCGTCGATCAAACCCGGCCGCTCTCAGCCTACTGACCCCTAAAACAGTTTCCGAGCCCGCCATGGCAGCATGGCGGGCTCGGTGCGAATGCGGCATGTTTCAAAGCGAGCGGAAAAATCCTAGATCAGTGCGATGTCGAAGCGAATCGCCGGCCCCGAGATCGAACGCCTGATCCAGCTCCTGGCCAAGGTCCCGGGACTAGGGCCGCGTTCGGCCAGGCGTGCGGCACTGCACCTCATCAAGAAGAAGGAGCAGCTTTTGTCGCCGCTCGCCGCCGCCATGGCTGAAGCCGCCGACAAGGTGCGCATCTGCACGACCTGCGGCAACGTCGATACCTCCGACCCTTGCATGATCTGCACCGATCCGCGCCGCGATGCCTCGACGCTGATCGTCGTCGAGGATGTCTCCGATCTCTGGGCGCTGGAGCGGGCGGCGGCCATGAATGTGCGCTACCACGTGCTCGGCGGCACGCTGTCGCCGCTCGACGGCATCGGTCCCGAACAGCTCAACGTGCGCTCGCTCGTCGACCGCGTTGCCGGCGGTGAGGTGAAGGAGGTGATCCTTGCCGTCAATGCCACCGTCGAGGGCCAGACGACGGCGCATTATCTCACCGACCAGCTCTCGGGCTTCGAGGTCAAGGTGACACGACTTGCCCATGGCGTGCCGGTTGGCGGCGAGCTTGATTATCTGGATGAGGGGACGCTGGCGGCGGCCTTGCGCTCGCGTACGGCGTTTTGACGCAATTGGCGGGCAGGATGTGCGACATGAAAGCTTCGCATTCTTCGAGGTTTGCGCCAAACACCCCCCTCTGTCCTGCCGGACATCTCCCCCTCAAGGGGGGAGATTGGCTGTCGCTTCGGTTTTCGCCTACCACCTGCGTTGAAAGAAGAATGCCGTCCGAGAAGCTGCTGATCTCCCCCCTTGAGGGGGAGATGTCCGGCAGGACAGAGGGGGGTGTGAGGGAACGCAAGCCTCCAAGGCTGCTACTATTTTCATTCCTTGCGGCTCTGCTCGCCCTCCTCCTCATCTCCCCCGCCTCCGCCGCCAAAATCGATGACCAGTTCCGCGCCTGGCTGCAAACCGATCTCTGGCCCGAAGCCCAGACCAAAGGCATCTCCAAATCCACCTTCGACGCCGCTTTCGACGGCGTGAAGCCGAACCTCAAATTGCCCGACCTCGTCCTGCCCGGCGAGAAACCCAAAACCCCGCAAAAACAGCATCAGGCCGAGTTCGGTTCGCCCGGCGCCTATTTCGCCGAAAAGACGGTGCGCGCCGTCACGTCAGGTGGGCGCACGCGCGAGGCGGCCAACGCCAGGACGCTGGCTGCGATCGAAAAGCGCTACGGTGTCCCGGGCGAGATACTGTTGGCGATCTGGGGCCGCGAGACCGGCTTCGGCGCGGCGAAAATGCCCTACGACGCTTTCGAAGTGCTCGGCACCAAGGCCTTCATGTCGACCAAGAAAGACTTCTTCCGCACCGAAGTGCTGGCGGCGCTCGAGATCGTCGAGCATGGGTTGGCGCCGGTCGGCGCCATGAAATCGTCCTGGGCCGGCGCGCTCGGCCAGCCGCAATTCATGCCGACCTCGTTCCTGAAGCACGCCGTCGACTACGACGGTGACGGCCACCCCGACATCTGGAATTCGACGCCGGACGTGCTGGCCTCGATCGCCAACTATCTCGTCCACTATGGCTGGGTGAAGGGGCGTGGCTGGGGTTTCGAGGTGACGGTTCCGGAAAGCGTTTCCTGCTCGCTCGAAGGTCCCGACCAGGGCAAGAAGATCTCAGCCTGGGTGGCGATGGGAATCAGCCGCGTCGGCGGCAAAGCCTTTCCGGCCAACGAACTGAAGGCGGAAGGGTTCCTTTTGATGCCGGCCGGACGCAGCGGTCCGGCCTTCATCGCCACGCCCAATTTCTACGTGCTGAAACAGTACAACACCAGCGACCTCTACGCCCTGTTCATCGGCCATGGCGCTGACCGCATTGCCCATGGCGATGCTGATTTCGTCGGCAGCTGGGGTGCGGTTGGCGGCCTGCATCGTTCCGACATCGCCGCGCTGCAACGGGCGCTGGAGGCCAAGGGCTACGATGTCGGCAGCGCCGACGGCCTGCCCGGCTTTAAGACCCGCCGCTCGATCGGCTCCTGGCAGGAAAAGAACGGCCGCCCCGCCACCTGCTTCCCCGACGCCGATCTGGTTGCTGCCATCAAGTAACACCGAAAAGAGCAGAATTTTCCCCATCGGCGGCTGCAATTGGCTCGCCCATGCTTCGACGCGCACAGCATATTCCGATCCAGTATGCCGGCTCGCAAAATGCCCGTTGCCGGTTGGAGGGCTGCCGGATAGGGTGTTGACCAACTGGAAAAAAATCAACACGGTATGGGTCTAACGGTCGTCCTCCGGCCGCGAAAAAGATTACTGCAGCCCTGAGCCGGGAACTCGGGGTCAACAATCAACAAAACAGGGAACAATCATCATGATGATGGAAAAGTTTGCTCTACGTTCGCGCGTCTGGCTCGCAGGTGCTGCCATGTCCGCTCTGCTCATTGGCGTCGCGCCTGCCTTCGCTGTGACACCCGCCGATACGCTGGTCGAAGGTTTTGCCATCGACGACATCATCTCCATGGATCCGGGCGAAGCGTTCGAGCTGTCGACCGCCGAAGTCACCGGCAACACCTATGATCTGCTGGTCCGCCTCGACCTCAGCGACACCTCCAAGGTCAAGGGCGACCTTGCCGAGAGCTGGACCGTTTCCGACGACGGCCTGGTCTATACGTTCAAGCTCAAGCCCGGCCTAAAGTTCGCTTCGGGCAATCCACTGACCGCCGCCGATGTCGCCTATTCCTTCGAGCGCGCCATCAAGCTGGACAAGCCGCCGGCATTCATCATCAACCAGTTCGGCATCAGCGGCGACAACGTCGCCGACAAGGCCAAGGCCGTCGACGACAGCACCTTCCAGTTCACCGTCGACAAGGCCTATGCGCCGAGCTTCGTGTTAAACTGCCTATCGGCAACGGTCGCTTCGGTCGTCGACGCAAAACTGGTCAAGGAACATGTCGCCGCGGTGACGCCGAGTGCCGACTACAAATGGGACAACGATTTCGGCAACGCCTTCCTGAGGACCGGTTATGCCGGCTCCGGCGCCTACAAGCTGCGCGAATGGCGGGCCAATGAGGTCGTCGTGCTCGAGCGCAACGACAATTACAATGGCGAGAAGGCCAAGCTCGCCCGCGTCATCTACCGCAACATGAAGGAAAGCTCGGCACAGCGCCTGGCGCTCGAAGCAGGCGACATCGACGTTGCCCGCAACCTCGAGCCGAACGATCTCGACGCCATCGCCAAGAATGCCGATCTCACCACGACCAGCGCGCCGAAGGGCACGGTCTTTTACATCAGTCTCAACCAGAAGAATCCGAACCTCGCCAAGCCCGAGGTTCGCCAGGCGTTCAAATATCTGGTCGACTACGATGCGCTGAGCACGACCATCCTCAAGGGCATTGGCGAGATCCACCAGACCTTCCTGCCCAAGGGCGTGCTGGGCGAACTGGACGAAAATCCGTTCAAGTTCGACGTCGCCAAGGCCAAGGAACTGCTGACCAAGGCCGGCCTGGCCGACGGCTTCAGCGTAACCATGGATGTACGCACGGGACAGCCGACAACGGGCATGGCGGAATCGATCCAGCAGACGCTTGGCCAGGCCGGCATCAAGCTGGAAATTATCCCCGGCGACGGTAAGCAGACGCTGACCAAATACCGCGCCCGCAATCATGACATCTATATCGGCCAGTGGGGCCAGGACTATTTCGATCCGAACTCCAACGCCCAGACCTTTGCCTCAAACCCGGACAATTCGGATGAAGGCAAGACCAAGACGCTGGCCTGGCGCAATGCCTGGGACATCCCGGACCTGACAAAGCAGACCGAAGCAGCCTTGCTGGAGAAGGATGCCGGCAAGCGCGCCGATATGTACAAGAGCCTTGAAAAGACGATCCTCGACACCAGTCCCTTCGTCATCATCCACCAGCAATTGGAAGTGGCAGGCCTGCGCAAAAACCTGAAAGGCTTTGCGCTCGGTCCGAGCTTCGACACCAACTTCGTCGGCCCGGTCTCCAAGGAATAGCGCCGGCGGACGCGCCTGATGAGCGCGATTGAAAACCAGGCGACGGCGGGGCAGGGAAGCGCCCGCGCCGTCGCTATCTTGTTGGCGATCGGCCGCTTCCTGGTCATCGCCGTCACCACCTATCTCGGCCTGCTCGCGGTGACCTTTTTCATCGGCCGCGTCATCCCGATCGATCCGGTGCTGGCGGTGCTCGGCGACCGAGCACCGGCCAATGTCGTCGAGCGCACCCGCCGCGAGATGGGGCTCGATCTTCCGTTGATCGAGCAATTCTATATCTATCTCAAGCATGCGCTGAACGGCGATTTCGGGACCTCGGTGCTGACCACCAATCCGGTGATGACCGACATACGCCGCGCCTTTCCGGCAACCATCGAACTGGCGACGCTGGGCACACTGATAGGCTCGTTGCTCGGCGTGCCGCTCGGCGTGCTGGCGGCGGTAAAACGCGGCAGTCTCATCGACCAGATCGTTCGCATTGTCGGCCTGATCGGCTATTCCGTGCCTATCTTCTGGATCGGGCTTTTGGGGCTTGTCCTGTTCTACGCCAAGCTCCAATGGGTGGCTTTTCCCGGCCGCCTCGACATCGTCTACGAGTACACATTCACACCGATCACCGGCTTCTACCTGATCGACGCCGCGCTGCAGGGCCAGTGGGATGTCTTCTACGACGCTTACCGCCACATCATCCTGCCGGCAGGGCTGCTCGGCTATTTCTCGCTCGCCTATATCAGCCGAATGACGCGCTCCTTCATGCTGAATGAGCTGTCGCAGGAATACATCGTCGCCGCGCGCGCCAAGGGCCTGTCTGAAACGCGAATCATCTGGGGCCATGCGCTGCGCAACGCCGCGGTGCCGATGGTCACGGTGATCGCGCTGTCCTATGCCGGGCTGCTCGAAGGTTCGGTGCTGACCGAGACGGTGTTCTCCTGGCCCGGCATCGGCCTCTACATCACCAATTCGCTGCAGAACGCCGACATGAACGCCGTGCTCGGCGGCACCATCGTCATCGGTTCGGTGTTCATCGGCATCAATCTCCTGTCCGATGTTCTCTACAAGGTGCTCGATCCGAGGACGAAGACAGGATGAGCGCCGAAGCAATCCAAACGCGCCGCGATTGGCTGCTCAGCGATCGGCCGGCCTCGCGCATGCAGGCACGGCTCGGCCGCGCCTATGTCGCCTGGCGGCGCTTTTCCGCCAACCGGCTGGCGTTTCTCGGCCTGCTCATCATCATCGCGCTGCTGCTGGTCGCCGCCTTTGCCGATGTGCTGGCGCCCTATTCGCCGACTATCGGCGATCTCAAGAATGCCCGGCTTTTGGCGCCGAGTGCGGCGCATTGGTTCGGCACCGACGATCTCGGCCGCGATATCTATTCGCGCATTCTTTTTGGCTCACGCTGGACCCTCTATGTCGTCATTCTCGTCGCCGTGATAGCGGCCCCCATCGGCCTTTTGGTCGGCACCGTCGCCGGCTATGCCGGCGGCTGGACCGATGCCATTCTGATGCGCATTACCGACATCTTCCTCGCCTTCCCCAAGCTGATCCTGGCACTGGCCTTTGTCGCCGCCCTTGGCCCCGGGATCGAAAACGCGGTGCTGGCCATCGCCATCACCTCGTGGCCGCCTTACGCTCGAATTGCGCGGGCCGAGACGATGACCGTGCGCAATTCCGATTACATCAAGGCGGTGCAATTGATGGGCGCCTCGCCGTTCCGCATCGTGCTGCGCCACATCATGCCGCTCTGCATCTCCTCGCTGATCATCCGGGTGACGCTCGATATGGCCGGCATCATCCTCACCGCCGCCGGCCTCGGCTTCCTCGGCCTCGGCGCTCAGCCGCCTCTGCCGGAATGGGGCACCATGATCGCGTCCGGCCGCCGCTTCGTGCTCGACCAATGGTGGGTGGCCGGCGCGCCGGGCTTCGCCATCCTCATCGTCAGCCTCGGCTTCAACCTGCTTGGCGACGGCCTGCGCGATGCGCTCGATCCCCGGAGTGGCGACCAATGAGTGGTGACCAATGAGCGGTGCACTTCTCGATGTCGACGACCTGCGCGTCACCTTCCCGACTCGGACCGGCCTCATCCAGGCGGTGCGCGGCGTCACCTTCTCGCTCGGCCGAGAGCGGCTGGGCATTGTCGGCGAAAGCGGCTCCGGCAAGTCGCAGACCGGCCGCGCCATCATGGGGCTGACGCCGCCGCAGGCTCTGGTTTCGGCCAAGAAGCTCGCCTTGGACGGCATCGATCTTTTGGACATACCCGCCCGCCAGCGCCGGGCGCTGCGCGGCAAACGCATCGCCATGATCCTGCAGGATCCGAAATACTCGCTCGACCCGGTGATGAGCATCGGCCGCCAGATCGTCGAGACGCTGCGCACGCATGAAAAGGTCTCCAAGGCCGAGGCGCGCGAGCGTGCGCTGGCCATGCTGGAAGCTGTGCAGATCCGCGACCCTTCGCGTGTCTTCGACCTGCACCCGCACGAGGTGTCCGGCGGGATGGGCCAGCGCGCCATGATCGCAATGATGCTGATCGCCGGACCGGAACTGATGATCGCCGACGAGCCGACCTCGGCGCTCGACGTCACCGTGCAGCTCGATGTGCTCGGCATCCTCGACCGCTTGGTCAGTGAGCGCGGCATGGGTCTGATCTTCATCTCGCACGATCTGCGGCTGGTCGCCTCCTTCTGCGACCGCGTCATCGTCATGTATGCCGGCAAGGTGGTCGAGCAGCTCAAGGCGTCGGAGCTGCGCGACGCCAAGCATCCCTACACGCGCGGCCTGCTCAACTGCATGCCCAGGATCGGTTACGAACGCCACCCGCTGCCGGTGCTCGACCGCAAGCCGGAGTGGGCGGCATGACGCCAGCCATTTCGATTGAAGGGCTGGAGGTGGTGTTCGACCGTTTTCGCGCGCTGAAAGGGGCGAACCTTGAGGTGAAGTCCGGCGAATCCTTCGGCCTGGTCGGCGAGAGCGGTTCCGGCAAGTCGACGCTGCTCAAAGCCATTGCCGGCCTGGTGCCTGTCGCATCCGGTACTATCACGGTCAATGGCAAGACGCTGGGAGCGCGCCGCGACAAGGCTTTTTATCGCGAAGTGCAGATGGTCTTCCAGGACCCCTATGGTTCGCTGCACCCGCGTCAGACCGTCGACCGCCTGCTGCAGGAGCCGCTCGCCATTCACGGCTTTGCCGATGGCGAGCAACGCATCCAGCGCGCCCTCGACGAGGTCGGATTAGGCAACGGTTTCCGTTTCCGCTACGCGCACCAGCTCTCCGGCGGTCAGCGTCAGCGCGTGGCGATCGCGCGGGCGCTCATCCTCGAACCGTCGATCCTGCTGCTCGACGAACCAACCTCGGCGCTCGACGCTTCGGTGCAGGCGGAAGTGCTCAACCTGCTGGAAGAGGTTCGCCGTCGGCGCAAGCTGACCTTCCTGATGGTCAGCCACGACCTCGCCATCATCACCCATATGTGCGAGCGCCTGATGGTGATGCAGAATGGCGAAGCGGTGGAGAACCTGACGGCGGGCCAGCTGATCGGGCACCGCGTGGAGAAGGATTACACACGCAATTTGCTTAGGGCGAGCGAGGGGTTTGTTCGGACGGCGTGAACTAGTTTCTTCCGCAGAATAATCGCTTGGGGAATTCCATGGAAGAATGGAAGTTTGCAGATCCGCCCAATGTCGCGGTGCTATCGGACAAGAGCATATTCAAACGGGGCGACTGGATCGCATACGTTGTGCATGAAGCTGACGATGACGAGAACTACAACGATGAAGGGGGCAGTTGGCAATTCTATAGCAGCGACTCTCGAGATTGGGATGAACGCGAGATAATGCTCGTTGGCCTGCAAGAGGTGGTGCAGCAGGATGAAAGCATCCTGGCATTGGCCGACTTGCCAAAAGGCTGGCATGCTTGGCGGACGTCAAAATCATCGCCATGGCAGCGAGCGAAATCGCGCCCCGAACCCTCTAACGATAACGAATGATCCGGCAAAGCCTTAAGCGGGGTCTTGCGCCAGTTCGCCGTTCTCCGGAACAGATGGTTCGTCCCCCTGCTTAGGCTCCTTGATCCTGAACCACGTCACATAAAGCGCCGGCAGGAACAGCAGCGTGATCGCCGTGCCGGCGATGATGCCGCCCATCATGGCGTAGGCCATCGGGCCCCAGAACACTTCGCGCGCGATCGGGATCAGCGCTAGGCTGGCGGCCGCGGCCGTCAGCGCGATCGGCCGCATGCGGTGCTCGGTCGCTTCGATCACGGCTTCCCAGCGGTCTTGGCCCTCGGCCACCAGATCCTCGATCTGCACGATCAGGATCACCTGAGTTGCGGATCAGGATGCCGATCAGCGCCAGGACGCCCAGAATGGCGACGAAGCCGAGCGGTGCGCCGCTCGGCACCAGGGCCGCGACCACGCCGATCAGGCCGAGCGGCGCCACCGCCACGACCAGGAACAGGCGCTGAAAACTTTGCAACTGGATCATCAGGATGGTCGCCATCACGAACAGCATCAGCGGCACCACCGCTGCGATCGGTCCCTGGCTTTTGGCGCTTTCCTCGACCGAGCCGGCGGTTGCAACGGAATAGCCAGGCGGCAGTTTGGCGATGAAGGCGTCGACCGACGGCTTCAATTCGTTGACGACGGTGGCCGGCAGCACGTCGCCAACGAGGCCTGCGCGAACGGTGATCATCGGGATGCGGTTGCGCCGCCACACCGTCGGCTGTTCGAGGTCGTAGCGGAAGTTCGCCACCGCGGCGAGCGGGATCGCTTCGCCGTTCCCGGTGACGGGTGAGCTGTCACGGACTGCCCCGTACGTGTATCGGTCGGCTGGTTAAGACCGGTCTGTCGAAGTGGCCCGCATCGACGACAGGCCCAATCGCCCGGCGGCGGTGCCAACTTGAGGAAAACGTGAAATAAGGTCAGAAGAGGCCTTGGCATTCATCTAACGAGAACGGGCGTCGGCCCGATGAGGGACGAAATGAAGAACGCAGCCATTTCTGAGCGCAAGAACCAGTCGATCTCGCGCGGCGTCGGCATGACGACGCAGATCTATGCCGACCGCGCCGAGAATTCGGAGATCTGGGATGTAGAAGGCCGCCGATACATCGATTTCTCCTCCGGTATCGCCGTCGTCAACACCGGCCACCGCCATCCCAGGGTGATCGAGGCGGTCAAGGCACAGCTCGACCGCTTCACCCATACCTGCCACCAGGTCGTGCCCTATGAGAGCTATGTCAGGCTGGCCGAACGGCTGAACGGCATGCTGCCCGGCAAGTTCGAGAAGAAGACCATCTTCGTCACTACGGGTGCTGAAGCGGTCGAGAACGCCATCAAGATCGCCCGCAACGCCACTGGCCGCCAAGCCGTCATCGCCTTTGCCGGCGGCTTCCACGGCCGCACCTTCATGGGCATGGCGCTGACCGGCAAGGTCGTGCCCTACAAGGTCGGCTTCGGCGCCATGCCGGGCGACGTCTACCACGCGCCGTTTCCGGTGCCGCTGCACGGCGTGTCTACAGTCGATTCGCTGGTCGCACTCGACAAACTGTTCAAGGCCGATGTCGATCCGGCTCGCGTTGCCGCCATCATCATCGAGCCGGTCCAGGGCGAGGGCGGCTTCTACGACGCGCCGCGCGAATTCCTGACGGCGCTGCGCAAGCTCTGCGACCAGCACGGCATGCTGCTGATCGCCGATGAGGTGCAGACCGGCTTTGCCCGCACCGGCAAGATGTTCGCCATGGATCATCATGAGGTCGCGGCCGACATTACCACCATGGCGAAAAGCCTGGCCGGCGGCTTCCCGCTGGCGGCGGTCACCGGCCGCGCCGAGATCATGGATGCGCCCGGTCCTGGCGGGCTCGGCGGCACCTATGGCGGCAGCCCGATCGGTGTCGCCGCAGCACACGCCGTGCTCGACGTAATCGAGGACGAAAAGCTGTGCGACCGCGCCAATACGCTGGGCGCCCGGCTGAAACAGCGGCTGCAGTCGATCCGCGACGATGTGCCCGAGATTGTCGACATCAGGGGTCTCGGCTTCATGAACGCGGTCGAGCTCAACGACGTCAAGAGGGGCCTGCCGTCGGCCGAGATCGCCAATGCGATCCGGCTGAAGGCGCTCGACAAGGGGCTGATCCTGCTGACCTGCGGCGTCTACGGCAACGTCATCCGTTTCCTGGCTCCGATCACCATCCAGGACAATGTCATGAACGAGGCGCTCGACATTCTGGAAAGCTCGATCCGCGAAGTCTGCGCTGCCTAGCGCAAAACCCTACCTCCCCCTTGTGGGGAGGTCGGACCGCAGGTCCGGGTGGGGGGCCTCGCGCCGACCCCAACCCCGCTGCTTCGCAGCGACCCTCCCCACAAGGGGGAGGGTAAGTGCGTCTAGCCCGCAGCCCGTGCCGGCTCATCCTGCTGGAACGCTGCCAGTGCAGCCTTCAGCCCGTCAGGTCCCTCAGCAATCGTCTGCGCCATCGGCGAAAACCCGGCCCCGAGCATCTTGCGGCCCAGCATATGGTCGCCCGGCCTGTTGACGGATTCGATGCCGAGCAGCCGGCTTCCAGCATAGTGGTAGATCGAGAACTTGTTCTCAGCGAGGTCGCCCAGCACGACATGGCTGTCGCCGCCCGAGGTCAGCCCGACCATCTGCAGTTTCATGTCGCCGATGTCAGACCAGAACCACGGCACCGCCGCATAGGCGTCCGTATGGCCGGTGATCGTGCGTGCGGCAAGCCGCGCCTGGTCGGTGGCGTTCTGCACCGATTCCAGCCGCACGTCGCCGCCGGTCGACCAGTGGCGGTAGGAAGCGGCGTCGCCGATGGCCAGAATATCAGGCACTGAGGTGCGCATCTGTTGGTCGACGCGGATGCCATTGGCGACAGTCAGTCCGGCAGCCTGCGCAAGTTCGACATTCGGCACGGCGCCGATGCCGACGATGACCATGCGCGCGGGCAGCCTTTCGCCGGTGGAGGTGATGGCAGCGCAGACATGGCGGTTTTCCCCTTCCAGCCTGGCAATGGTGGTGCCGGTGAGGATACGCACGCCGATCGCCTCCAGCCGTTGGCGGACATGGCTCGCCACCACCGGCGCCACGGCGCGGCCAAGCAGCCGGTCGACAGCCTCGACCAGGGTGACGTTGCGGCCGGCGGCCCTCAGCGTTGCCGCGATCTCCAGCCCGATGAAGCCGCCGCCGAGGATGACCACGTCTTCGCTTTGGGCGCTGAGCGCGCGGATCAGCCGCGCATCGGCGATCGAGCGCAGCGACAGCACGCCCGAGAGGTCGGCGCCCGGCAGCGGCAGAAGCCGCGGCCGCGAACCGGTGGCCAGGATGAGCCGGTCGAACGGCAGCACGCCGCCGCCCGCTATGTCCAGCTTGCGGCCTGCCGTATCGATGCTGTCGATTCGGACGCCCGGCCTGAAGTCGATGGCGCTGCCGGTGTAAAAGGCCTCGCCGCGCAAGGGTTGCGGCTTGGCATCGGCGTCCTTGATGAAGGTCTTCGACAGCGGCGGCTTGTGATAGGGCAGATCGGTTTCGTCGCCGATCAGTATGACAGGCCCGTCATAGCCTTCCTCGCGCAGGCTGGCGGCCGCTTGCACGCCCGCATGACCCGCACCGACAATGACGACCCCGTTCTTCATCGCAACCCGAATTCCTGTTTCAAATCTGGAGCATGATGCCGAAAAGTGTGAAGCGGTTTTCGGACGACATCATGCTTTGATTGTGAGCCGTTCCGCCAGATGGCGATTGTCTGCCGCCGTCGCAAGAGCCCCGGTCCGGGTCGCACCCGGAACGGTCGCTTGTCAATCGCGGCGTCTCTCACCTTGGCTGCTGGCTACGATTTAAAGTTGATAGTGCTAGTTTAGAATAATTCTAAACTGTTGTTTCAATTGAATTTTCTAGGGTTCACCAGTTGACTTCCGGCCTCGCCATCGTTTTATGGAGGCTCGCGCGTCAGCGCATCCCTTTGATGTTTGGGCCTTGAACCCGTTCGATTGGAGGCATTTGGTGTCTTTCTCCCATGAGCCGCAGAGCGGCGCGGCATCTGTGGTGTCCTACGGCATGCCTATGTCCCGGCACCGTTTGGCACGCGCGCCTTTTACCGAATCCCTTTTGAACTGGAGACTGATGATGACAGCGCGATATGGCGGCAGACTGGCTGCGATCGGTGCCACGGCTATGTTGACGGCGGCGGTTTTCATCCTGCCGGCCAAGGCGGCGGAGATCGATGCCAAGGCGGTCATCAAGACCTATTCCGACATCGCGCTGGCCAAGTACGAGGATTCGCTGACCACGGCGCAGGCGCTCGACAAGGCTGTCGACGCGCTGCTTGCCAACCCGTCGGCGGACACGCTGAATGCCGCCCGCGATGCCTGGAAGGCGTCGCGCGTGCCCTACCAGCAGACCGAGGTCTACCGCTTCGGCAACAAGATCGTCGACGACTGGGAAGGCAAGGTGAACTCCTGGCCGCTCGACGAAGGCCTGATCGACTACGTCGCCAAGAGCTACGGCACCGAGTCCGACGCCAACGCGCTCTACACCGCCAATGTCATCGCCAACAAGGACATCGAGATCGACGGCAAGAAGGTCGACGCCTCGAAGCTTTCGCCGGAGTTCCTCGCCGGCACGCTGCAGGAGGCCGGCGGCATCGAGGCCAATGTCGCCACCGGTTATCACGCCATCGAATTCCTGCTCTGGGGCCAGGATTTGCACGGCACCGGCCCGGGCGCCGGCGAGCGTCCGTACACCGACTACGACCTCAAGAACTGCACCGGCGGCAATTGCGATCGCCGGGCCGAGTATCTGAAGTCGGCCAGCGATCTTCTGGTCTCCGACCTGCAGGAGATGGTCGGCAACTGGAAGGAAGACGGCGCCGCCCGCAAGAACCTCGTCGATGGCCAGCCGAACACCGCTATCTCGGTGATCTTCAACGGCATGGGCTCGCTGTCCTACGGCGAACTGGCCGGGGAGCGCATGAAACTCGGCCTGCTGCTGCACGATCCCGAAGAGGAGCACGACTGCTTCTCGGATAATACCTACAACTCGCATCTCTATGACGCCATCGGCATCCGCGCCGCCTATCTCGCCAGCTACACGCGCATCGACGGCACCGTCGTTTCAGGCCCGTCGGTGCACGATATGGTCAAGGCGGCCGATCCGGCGATCGACAAG
This sequence comes from Mesorhizobium sp. M0062, assembly GCF_040323125.1. NCBI lineage: Bacteria > Pseudomonadati > Pseudomonadota > Alphaproteobacteria > Hyphomicrobiales > Phyllobacteriaceae > Mesorhizobium > Mesorhizobium sp. M0062. The sequence continues at coordinate 64,429 of NZ_JAMYUO010000001.1, read as the reverse complement.
GAACTGTCCGACAAGCTCGATGTCTCGGTCGCCAAGATGGAGGCGATCAAGGCGCGGGAAGTGGCCGGCGAGGCCTACGACCAGCAGATCGCCGAGGGCAACACCGAAGGCAATGCTACCGTGCAGGCGGCAATCGACGCGCTGGTCGACCAGACCAAGTCGATCGAACGCGCCGTCGGCGCGCTGAACCTGAACAACATAGCCTTCGAGGGGTCCGACAGCCTCGACGCACCGGACAAGGTGTTCAAGTAGCACCCCAACCAACTACCAGCCAAACGGCGCGGAGGGGCGCCGTCAGCCAGAGCCAATCCATGCTGATCTGCCATTGCAACATCATCACCGAAAAGGAGATTGAGCAGACGATCGTCGATCTGCTGGATCAGGACCCCTGGCAACTGATCGTGCCGGCGAAGGTCTATCACACGATGCAAAAGCGCGGTCGCTGTTGCGGCTGCTTCCCAAATGTGGTCGAAACGATCATTCGGGTCACCGAAAATTACCACACCCGTTCGGAGGCGAGCGGCGTGGACATCGTTTCACACCTGGATCGCGTCAGAGGCCTGCGCGTCCAATATGGGAGCAGAATCCATGAAAGGCGAACCGCAGATCATCGAGCGGCTTAACGAGGCTCTGTTCCTGGAGCTTGGCGCCGTCAATCAATACTGGGTGCATTTCCGCCTGCTCGAAGATTGGGGATATGCCAAGCTGGCAAAGAAGGAACGCGCCGAATCGATCGAGGAGATGCACCATGCCGACCGGCTGGTGGCCCGTATCATCTTCCTCGAAGGGCATCCCAATTTGCAGTCCGTGGCGCCGTTGCGCATCGGCCAGAACGTCAAGGAAGTGCTCGAATCCGATCTCGCCGGCGAATATGACGCACGCACCGCCTACAAGCGTTCGCGCGAGATCTGCAACGAAGCCGGCGACTACGTGACGATGAAGCTGTTCGAGGAATTGCTGGCGGATGAGGAAGGTCACATCGACTTCCTCGAGACGCAGCTCGACCTCCTTGCCTCGATCGGCGAGGAAAAATACGGCCAGCTCAACGCCGCATCGGCGGACGAGGCGGAATAGGACCATGCAGGAATGCGGCGCCCCATAGATATTCTGCGCCGCTTGCGGCGGGCCGCCGGCCCGCTGCTCCTCAAAAACCCGCGATATCAGGCCTTTCGCGGGCTTTCGGTTGTAACCCTGGCGGCAATTTTGGCCCCGGCCCTGGCCGGATCGTCGGAACCGGTCGGCCTCGCCACGAGCCGCACCGACCTGACGCCGAAGGACCAGGCCCGCGTCCTTGCAGTTACCAGGCCAACCCAGGATTTCTCCAAGCCCGAATCCTTCGAAACGATGCAAGGCGGCGCCGGCACGTCGCGCAAGCAGGTCGACCGCGACGCCTTCTCGCAACCCTCTGAAAACATTACCTTCGAGGAACAGGGCAATTTCAAGCTCGGCAATGCGCTTTTCCGCAAGAACTGGGTGTCGTCGCCATCCTCGACCCAGGCCTCGGACGGTCTCGGACCCCTGTTCAACGAGCGCGCCTGCCAGAATTGCCATTTGAAGGATGGCCGCGGCCGCCCGCCGGCCGCCGACAGCCGCACCACGTCGATGTTCCTGCGGCTGGCGCGCGATGCGAGCACGGCCGAGGAAAAGACCGAGATCGCCGCGCACAAGGTGCTGAACTTCCCCGATCCGGTCTACGGCGCGCAGTTGCAGGAACTGGCGGTGCCCGGCCTCAAGGGCGAAGGCCGCATGTATGTCGATTATCGCGAGGAAAAGGTCACGCTCGGCGACGGTAGCATCGTTTCGCTGCGCAAGCCGAGCTATTCGGTCGACGGGCTTGGCTACGGCCCGCTTGACCCGCGCACCACGCTGTCGCCACGTCTGACCCCGCCCATGATCGGCCTTGGCCTGATCGAACAGATCGCGCCGGCCGACATCCTTGCCCATGCCGATCCCGACGACCGCGACGGCATTTCCGGCAAGCCCAACATGGTGCGTGACCTCAGCAGCGGGCAACTGACGCTTGGCCGCTTCGGTTGGAAGGCGCAGACCGCATCGATCCCCCAGCAGGCGGCGGACGCCTTTGCCGGCGACATCGGCATTTCGACGCCGGAAGAGCCCAGTCACTGGGGCGATTGCACCGCCGCAGAAAAGGCCTGCCTCGACATGCCCAATGGCGTGCAGAAGCGGCTCGGCCCGGTCGAGGCGCCACCACCGGTGATGGACCTCGTCACCTTCTATTCGCAGAACCTGGCCGTGCCGGCGCGGCGCGATGTCGGCGCACCCGCCGTGCTCGCCGGCAAGAAGCTGTTCTACGAGATGGGCTGCATTGCCTGTCATACGCCGAAATTCGTCACCATGCGCGGGAACAAGGCGCAGGCGTTCCAACTGATCTGGCCCTATTCCGACTTTCTGCTGCACGACATGGGGCCTGGCCTTGCCGACGGCCAGGCGGTGGGCGATGCCACGGGCAGTGAATGGCGCACCCCGCCGCTATGGGGCATCGGCCTGACAAAGACCGTCAACGGCAACGCTTTCTTCCTGCATGACGGGCGTGCGCGCACGCTTACCGAAGCGATCCTGTGGCATGGCGGCGAGGGGCAGAAGGCGCGCGATCGCTTTGCCGCCGCCAATACGGCCGACCGCGATGCTCTCATCAAATTCCTGGAGTCATTCTGATGCTCAAGCGGGTTTTGCCTGTTCTACTCCTCCCATTGGCTCTGTTCGGTGCGTCCCCGGCATCGGCCTCGGTGAAAGCCTCCGATGTCATTCAAAGAGCGATCGACGGATTTGTCCGCCCCGCCTATGCCAGCCTGCATGGCCATGCCGGCACCTTGGCGAAGGCCATGGACGCGCTCTGCCAGGCGCCGTCGCAGGGCAACCTCGATGCCGCGCATGCCGGATTCTCGGCCACGGTCGCAGCCTGGTCGTCGGCTGAAATCATCGGCTTCGGGCCAATCAAGGAGAACAACCGGCTGGAGCGCATGCTCTACTGGCCGGACCGAAAGAGCATCGGCCTGAAGCAGGTGCAGGCGGCGCTGGCCGGCAAGGATCCGACCGCCACCGATCCGGCGCAGCTGGCGGGCAAGAGTGTCGCGATGCAGGGATTAGGGGCGCTGGAGTTCGTGCTTTACGGCGACGGCGCCGAGACGCTCGTCGGCAAGGACGAGCCCTATCGCTGCGCCTATGGCGCGGCAGTCGCCAAGAACATCGAGACCATGGCGGCCGATGTCGACGCGGCCTGGAAAAAACCGGACGGTTTTGCAGCCTTGTGGGCTAATCCCGGACCCGACAATGCGCTTTACCGCGACGGCACCGAAGCGGTGACCGAACTGGTCGGCGTCTTCATCAACGAGCTGGAAATGGTCCGCGACGTGCGCCTCAAAGGTTTTTTCGGCGCCAAGCCGGAGGCTGACAAGCCAAGGCAGGCGATCTACTGGCGGTCGCAAAACACCGGCCTGTCATTAGCCGGCAACCTCTCCGGCATTGATGCGCTGTTCCAGGCCTCGAAGCTCGGCGACGCGCTGCCCGAGGATAGCAGATGGATGGCGGAATCCATCCATATCCAGCTCATCAATGGCGTTGCCACTGCCAAATCCATCCAGGGTCCGATCGACAAGACGCTGGCCGATCCCGCGGAGCGCGGAAAACTCGAGCATTTCGCGCTGATCACCTCCAGCCTGTCGGGCCTGATCGGCACCAGGCTGACCGCCGAGTTCGGCCTGACCGCCGGCTTCTCCTCGCTCGACGGAGACTGATCATGAGGACGCCACTGATCGACCGCCGCAATTTTCTCAGGGCTGCCGGCGCCGGCTTGGTCGCGTCAATGGCGCCGCGGGCCTGGGCGGACACGCTTGCCGCCGATGCCGTCTTTGCCACCGCCTTCGTCAAGCGCGACGGCAGCTTTGGCGCCGCTGTGTTGTCGGAAGCCGGAAAAGTATTGCATGCGATCGACCTGCCCGACCGTGGCCACGACGTCACCTTCGATCCGGTCTCGAAGCGCTCCGTGGTCTTCGCCCGGCAACCCGGCACCTTCGCCGTGGTCTTCGACCATGCCGGCCGCGAGCCGCCGCTGACCATCGCCAGCATCACCGGTCGGCATTTCTTCGGCCACGGTGTGTTTTCCACCGACGGCGCGCTGCTTTACGCCACCGAAAACAATTTCGACAATGCCGCCGGCGTGGTCGGGATCTACGACGCACGGGCCAAGTTCAGCCGCATCGGCGAGTTTCCGACCTATGGCATGGGGCCGCATGAGCTCTTGCTGCTCGGAGACGGCCGGACGATCGCCATCGCCAATGGCGGCATCGAGACCCATCCCGACTATGGCCGCGCCGAGCTCAACATCGCCACCATGAAGCCGTCCTATGTGCTGGTCGATCGCACAACCGGCGATCTCATCGAAAAGCACGAACTGCCGCCGGCTCTGCACCAGCTGTCGATTCGCCACATGGATGCCGACCCCACAGGCACCATCTGGTTCGGCTGCCAGTACCGCGGGCCGGGCACCGAGCGGCCACCGCTGGTCGGCCGCGCCACGCGCGGCAAGGGGCTGCAGCTGCTCGACATGCCGCAGGACGTGCTATCCGGCTTCCGGAATTACATCGGCTCGGTCGCCGCCAACCCGATTGCCGGCACGGTCGCGGTGTCTTCGCCGGAAGGCAATTCGCTGGCCGTCATCGACGCCGCCAGCGGCAAGATCGTCGCCACCAAGGCGCTGGTCGAGGTCTGCGGCCTGGCGCCCGACGGCCCGGGCTTCATGGCAACCACGGGTGCCGGCGAAATCATCGAAGGCAGCGGCGCGACGCGCTCCGAGCCCGACTATGTCTGGGACAACCACATGCTGCGCATCGCGCCGGCGGCGTAAGCCGTCCGGCCTGCACCGAAGCGAAGCCGCTTAACAATTTACGCGCTGGCTCTTGCGGCGGCGCGCCGTGGCGGGCAGAGGGAGACTGTTTTTCGAACCGGTCGCCCATGAAACTGCTCGCCATCGACTGTGCCGCCAATCTCTGCGCCGCTTGTGTCTATGACGCATCGGGCGGCAGAGAACTTGGCCGCTCGGTACTCGATCTCGGCAAAGGCCATGCCGAACACCTGATGGCTGTCATTGACGAAGCGCTGAAAGCGGACGGCACCGATTATGCCGGCCTTGGCGCCGTTGCGGTTTCCATCGGTCCGGGTTCCTTCACCGGCCTGCGGGTGGGCGTCTCGGCGGCGCGCGGCCTGGCGCTGGCGCTGAAGATCCCGGCGATCGGGGTAACGACACTGGAGGCGCTGGCGGCCGAGGCGAGGGCGGCATTTCCCGGCCGCCCGGTCCTGGCCGCTCTCGATGCCGGCCGCGAGGAAATCCATGCCGCGCTTTACGATGCGGAAGCGATTTTGCGCTATGGTCCGGCGGTGACCACACTTGCGCAAGCCGCGGGAATGGCGGCGGACAATCGTCCGGTGCTTGCCGGCACGGCCGCCGTGCAGATCGCAGCCGCGGCCGGTCGCGATTTCGATATCGGCCCGACGGCTGCCACCGCCGACATTGCCGTCTACGCCCGGCTCGCCGCTGCAAAAGGCGAGGGCGACAAGCCGAAGCCACTCTATCTGCGCGGCGCCGATGCCAAGGCGCAGGCCGGGTTCATCCTGTTGAGGCAGGAAAAGTGATGCGCATCCCTTTCCTCCAGCCGCGCCGCAGGGACTATGCGCTCGAGCCGCTGACCATCGCCGACAGCCCGGCAGCGTCGGTGCTGCACCGCGAGGATTTCGTCCGGCCCTGGACCGATGGCGAGTTCGCCGCGTTGCTCGAACAGGAAACCGTGTTCGGCTATGCCGCGCGCGAAATCGGCCAGGGCGCCAAGCCGCCGGTCGGCTTCGTGCTGGCCAGGCTTGCAGCCGGCGAGGGCGAGATTCTGACCGTGGCGGTGGCGCGCTCGCATCGCCGCCAGGGGCTCGGCTGGCAATTGATGGACGCCGTACTGCGCGAATTGCATGCGCAGCGCGCCGAGGCGCTGTTCCTTGAGGTCGACGAGACCAATGTCGCTGCCATCGCCCTCTACCGGCGGCTGGGCTTCCGCCAGGTCGGCCACCGCGCCAATTATTACCGCTCGACCGAACATGGTCCTACCGGCGCGCTTGTCATGCGCCGCGATCTTCGCTAGCCAAAGTTTTGGGGCAGGGCCAAGCTGCATGATCGGAAAAATCAGGATTTTCCTGGCGCTGAGCCTCGTTGTCATCGGTTCGCTGGTCCTTGTGCCTTTGCAGCTGCTGTCGATGAAGACTGGAATCTGGCGTGAGACGGTCATTCTGAAGGCCTGGCACAGCCTCATCGTCCGGACGCTCGGCCTGCGCATCCATGTCAAAGGTGCGCTGTCCAGCCAGCGCCCGCTGCTGGTCGCCTCGAACCATATCTCCTGGACCGACATCATGGTGCTGGGCTCCTTTGCCGATGTGACCTTCATCGCTCGGGCGGACATGGAGGGATGGCCGCTGATCGGCTGGCTGTCGAAACTGCAGCGTACGGTCTTCATCGAACGCGAGCGTAAGCGGACAGCTGGCGACCAGGCCAGCGAGATCGCCAGCCGCATGGCCAAGGGCGACGCCATGGTGCTGTTTGCCGAGGGCTCTACCGGCGACGGCAACACCATCCTGCCGTTCAAGAGCACCTTGTTCGGCGCCGCCTCGATGGCGATTTCGGAAGGCGCGGCCGAGCAGGTCTTCATCCAGCCGCTGGCGATTGCCTACACGCGGGTGCACGGCGTGCCTCTCGGCCGTCGCCACCGGCCGCTCGCTGCCTGGATCGGCGATCAGGACCTGATGCCGCATCTCAAGGTGCTGATGGCCGAAGGCGCCATTGACGTCGAGGTGCATTTCGGCGAGCCCATCGCCTTTTCCAAGGGCTCGAACCGCAAGGAAACGTCGAGGATGATGGAAAGCAAGGTGCGCGCCATGATGCAGGCCGCGCTCGCCGATCCCCGACCGAGCCGCTAGCGCAGGCCGAGCGCCTACAGGCCGATGCCGGAGAATCGTCTGTTTTTTGTCACGGAAAGGCGTTAGAAGCCGCCGGATGGATTTGAACACGATAGAGCGGAACGAAACCGACAGCGCCTTGCAAAGCGCTGCTGCGGCATCCGCCCCGGCCAAAAAGGTCTTCGTCAAGACCTATGGCTGCCAGATGAATGTCTATGACTCACAGCGCATGACCGATGCGCTGGCCGCCGACGGCTACACCGCGACCGATGTCATCGCCGACGCGGATCTGGTGCTGCTCAACACCTGCCATATCAGGGAGAAGGCGGCGGAAAAGGTCTATTCCGAGCTCGGCCGCATCCGCGACATGAAGGCTGAACGCGCAGCAGTTGGGCGCGAAATGCTGATCGGCGTCGCCGGTTGCGTCGCGCAGGCCGAAGGCGCGGAAATCATCCGCCGTTCGCCTGCTGTCGATCTGGTCATCGGCCCGCAGACCTATCACCGGCTGCCCGATGTGCTGGCCCGGGTGCGTGGCGGCGAGAAGATCGTCGAGACCGAATACGCCATCGAGGACAAGTTCGAGCATCTGCCGCAGCCGAAGCGCGCCGAAATGATCAAGCGCGGCGTCACCGCCTTCCTCACGGTGCAGGAAGGCTGCGACAAATTCTGCACCTTCTGCGTCGTGCCCTATACCAGGGGCTCGGAAGTGTCGCGGCCGGTGGCGCAGATCGTCGCCGAAGCCGAGCGGCTGGCCGATGCCGGTGTGCGCGAGGTGACGCTGCTGGGGCAGAACGTCAATGCATGGCACGGCAATGGTGAGGATGGCATGGAATGGGGGCTTGGTCGCCTGCTGTTCCGGCTGGCCGAAATTCCTGGCCTGGCGCGGCTGCGCTACACCACCAGCCATCCGCGCGACATGGACGACGAATTGATCGCTGCCCATCGCGATCTCCCGGCTTTGATGCCTTATCTGCACCTGCCGGTGCAATCCGGGTCAGACCGCATCCTCAAGGCGATGAACCGCAGGCACACGGCCAAGGACTATCTGGCGCTGCTCGAGCGCATCCGCGCGGCCCGCGGCGACATCGCGCTGTCCGGTGACTTCATCGTCGGCTTCCCCGGCGAAACCGAGGCGGATTTCGAGGCGACGATGGGTCTGGTGCGCCAGGTGAACTACGCCTCGGCCTTCTCGTTCAAATATTCGCCGCGTCCCGGCACGCCGGGCGCCGATATGCCCGATCACGTGCCGGAAGCGGTCAAGGACGAGCGTCTGCAACGCCTGCAGGCGCTGCTGCTGAAACAACAGCAGGATTTCGGCCTGAGCCTGCTCGGCAGCACCATCGACACGCTGATCGAGAAGCCCGGACGTCAGGCCGGCCAGAAGGTCGGCCGCTCGCCCTGGCTGCAGCCGGTTATTGTTGATGAAAAGGCCGGGGAAATCGGTGACATTATCCGGGTGCGAATCACGAAGACGGGCTACAATAGCCTGTTCGCCGAGTTGGCTTGATGGCCTCGGCAGATGAGGAGAGACGGTTGAGCGCTGCTGAAGTGAAGACTCTGCCCCAGAACCAGACATCCGGGGCCTCTGACATGGCGCACATCGTTCTGACTTTCGACAACAACAAGCTTGCCAGCGCCCTGTACGGTCAGTTCGACGAGAATTTGGCCCGGCTTGAGCAGAAGCTCGGCGTCGACATCCGCTCGCGCGGCAACCAGTTGACCATCAAGGGCTCGGCCTCGGCGGCCGAGCAGGCGCGCCGCGCGCTCGACAATCTCTACGGCATTCTCCAGAAGGGCACCGATATCGGCCAGTCCGACGTCGATGGCGCCGTGCGCATGGCGATTGCCGCCGACGACCAGCTGACGCTGCCGACGCTGGAACGCAAGGGCAAGGTTTCGGCCGCCCAGATCTCCACCCGCAAGAAGACGATCTATGCCCGTTCGCTCAACCAGGACGCCTATATGCGGGCGCTGGAGCGTTCGGAACTTGTCTTCGGCATTGGCCCCGCCGGCACCGGCAAGACCTATCTGGCGGTGGCGCATGCGGCGATGCTGCTCGAACGCGGCATGGTCGAGCGCATCATCCTGTCACGCCCAGCGGTCGAGGCCGGCGAGCGGCTGGGTTTTCTGCCCGGCGATATGAAGGAAAAGGTCGATCCGTACCTGCGGCCCCTCTATGACGCGCTCTACGACATGATGCCGGCCGACAAGGTCGAACGTGCTATCGCTGCCGAGGTCATCGAAATCGCGCCGCTGGCCTTCATGCGCGGCCGCACGCTGGCGCATGCCGCCGTCATCCTCGACGAGGCGCAGAACACCACGCCGATGCAGATGAAGATGTTTTTGACCCGCCTCGGCGAGAATTCGCGCATGATCGTCACCGGCGATCCGACGCAGATCGATCTGCCTCCAAGCACCAAGTCGGGCCTCGTCGAAGCCTTGCGTGTCCTTGACGGCGTGGCCGGCGCGGTAACCGTGCGCTTCAACGATGTCGACGTTGTGCGCCACCCGCTGGTGGCCGAAATCGTCAGGGCCTATGACCGCGACGCCAAGCTGGCACGCGGCCTCGGCGCCGAGAGCTGATGTGACGATGCGGGCTCATGCCTGAAGACATAAGACCTGGCGGCGGGGACAGTTCGGTTCCCGTCGAGATCGATATGTCGGTCGAGGCCGGCGACTGGCCCGATGAGGCGGCGCTGACGCGTCTGGTCGATCGCGCCGTGTCGGCTGCCTTTGCCGAAACCGCTGCTGCCGGTCCTTCCGAACTCAGCATCGTCTTTTCCGACGATGCCCATATCCGTACCCTCAATGTCGGCTGGCGCGGCAAGGACAAGGCGACCAACGTCTTGTCTTTCCCGGCTTTTCCGTTCCCCAGGGGTGGCAAGCTGCCGCCCATGCTGGGTGACATCGTGCTGGCCGCCGAGACGGTGGCGCGCGAAGCAGCCCTGGAAGACAAGCCCTTCGAGAACCATATCACCCATCTCGTCATCCACGGCCTGCTGCATTTGCTGGGCTACGATCACGAGACCGATGCAGAGGCCGAGGAGATGGAAGCCATCGAGCGCTCAGCGCTCGCAAGGCTTGCCATTCCCGATCCCTACACGTAATGACAAAAGACCAATTGACCGGACGACGATGAACGACAAACCAGAAACTGCCGCCCGCCCCGAGGCTGGCAGTGCGACAAAGCCTTCCGATACGACGGAAGAGGGATCGAGTCCGAGTCCCAGTTCCGGCAGCCTCGCTTCTGGTAGTATTGCCAGCGAGCCATCGCCTGCCGGTCCGTCCCTGTTCGACCGCGTCTTGGGCCTTTTCAGGCAGCGGAACGGCACCAGCCTGCGCGAGGAAATCGCCGGCGCGCTTGCCGAGACGACCAGCGATGCCGGGTCTTTCTCGCCTGGCGAACGCGCCATGCTCAACAACATATTGCGCCTGCGCGAGGTACGCGTCGAGGACGTCATGGTGCCGCGCGCCGATATTGAGGCCGTCGAGATCACCACGACGTTGGGCGATCTGCTCGGTCTGTTCGAGCAGTCCGGCCATTCCCGCATGCCGGTCTATTCCGAGACACTCGACGATCCGCGCGGCATGGTTCACATCCGCGACGTGCTAGCCCACATCACCAAGGTTGCCCGCGTCAAGAAGGGCAGAACATCCAGGAAGACGCCGGCAACGACGCTTCTCGACCTCGCCCAGGTCGATCTCGGCCGCACCATCGGCGACCTCAATCTGATCCGCCCGGTGCTTTTCGTGCCGCCCTCGATGCTTGCCTCCGACCTGATGGGCCATATGCAGACGACGCGAACCCAGATGGCGCTGGTCATCGACGAATATGGCGGCACCGATGGTCTCGCCTCGCTGGAAGACATCGTCGAGATGGTCGTCGGCGATATCGAGGACGAGCATGACGAGGACGAGCCGCTGATCACCCAGACCGGCGAGGGCGTGTTCGTCGTCGACGGCAAGGCCGAGATCGACGAGGTCGCCAAGATGATCGGCGAGGACTTTACCGCCGGCGAGCATGGCGAGTATGTCGACACGATCGGCGGCATGATCTTCAACACGCTGGGCCGCGTGCCCGCGCGTGGTGAGGTTGTGCAAGCCATCCCCGGCTTCGAATTCCACGTGCTCGACGCCGATCCGCGCCGCGTCAAGCGGGTGCGCATCGTCCAGAACCAGAAGGGCGAGCGTCGCCGCCGCGCTACCGCTCGCACCGAGCAGGCCTAGTGCAGAACGTCGCTCGGTACATGACGATCGACGATCCCTTCAAGCACTCAACCTTTGGCTCCGGTGTCTTCTACAAGGACCCGCGAGCCGCATTGAAATGGCTCGAAACGGCCTTCGGCTTCGAGCCGAGCATGTGGTCAGCGATGCCGACGGACGGCTGGTCCATGCCGAAATGCGTTTTGGCGACGGCTACATCATCGTCGATTCCGAATGGGCCGATCATATTGCCAGTCCGGTAAGCGTCGGCGGCAAGAACACTCAGTCGGTCTGTGTGCGTCTGAAAGACGGCCTGGACGTGCATTGTGAGCGGGCAATGGCGGCTGGAGCCCAAATCGTCGAGGAGCCTGCCGACCATTTCTACGGCGAACGGCAGTATCGGGCGCGCGACCCCGAAGGCCATGTCTGGACCTTCTCCCAGACCTTGCGCACCGTGCCGCGCGAGGAGGCCGAGCAACTGAGCGGGCTAACCATCGAGGGATGGCACCGATAGCGCAGCGATCGGCCGGTTCGCGTTTCAATAAATCTGATAAATCTTGGCTCTTGATTCGCGCGACCTGGGAAGTCTGTATGGAGCGCCTTGCCGGCCGGATAATTCTGCTTTGGGGCTGGCGGCGCGCGCTGGTGGCGTTTCTTGCCGGGGCGCTGGCGGTGCTCGCCCAGGCGCCTTACGATTTCTTCGCCGTCTGTTTCGTCTCGTTTCCACTGCTGGTCTGGCTGCTCGACGGCGCCACCGGCGAGGCTTCCGACGGCTGGCTCAGGCGCCTGCGGCCGGCCTTTGCCATTGGCTGGTGGTTCGGCTTCGGCTATTTCCTCGCCGGCCTGTGGTGGATAGGCGAGGCGCTTCTGGTCGAGGCCGACAGTTTCGCCTGGGCCTTACCCTTCGCGGTCGTCGGCATTCCCTTGGCGCTGGCATTTTTCTACGGCCTCGCCACCGTCGTCGCGCGGCTGTTATGGACCAACGACATTGGCCGCATTGCCGCCCTTGCCTTTGCTTTTGGCCTGACGGAATGGCTGCGCGGCTTCCTGTTCACCGGCTTTCCCTGGAATGCCGTCGGTTATGCGGCGATGCCCGTGCCGCTGTTGATGCAAAGCGTGTCGGTGACCGGCATGGTTGGCATGAACGCGCTGGCGGTATTTGTCTTCGCCATGCCGGCCTTGCTTGCAGCACGCCGGCATGTCCGTCTCGGTGTGGTCCTGCTTGCCATTCTCGTCGCCGCCCATGCTGGCTTCGGCTATGTCAGGCTCGCGACCCCCGACAAGCCGGCAACCCGCACTCTCGATGTCCGTATCGTACAACCGGATGTCGACCTCAGCGAAAAATGGGACGCCTCGGTGCGCGACCGCATCTTCGCCACGATGATGGGCCTGTCGGCCGCAGCGCCCGATCCCGGCAATAACAAACCGCAGTTGATCCTGTGGCCGGAGACCTCGGTACCCTTCCTGTTCACCGAGCGTCCGGACGCTCTGACCGCGCTCGGCGACATGCTGCAGCCTGGTCAGATGCTGATTGCCGGCGTCGTGCGCGAGGAGCGCGGATCCGGGGCGGATGCCGACAGCCGCTACTACAATTCGGTGGTGGCGATCGATGACAAGGGCGAAATCGCTGATGCCGTCGACAAGGTCCATCTGGTGCCGTTCGGCGAGTATCTGCCGTTTTCCGGTCTGCTCAGCCGCTTCGGCATCGGACAGCTCGTCGCCGGGCCGATGAACTTCGCCGCCGGCAACGAGCGCCATCCGATCGCTCTGCCCGGCGGCATCAGCGCCTTGCCGTTTATTTGCTACGAGGTGATCTTTCCTGATCTTGTGGCTGTTGACGCAACGTCATCCCAGCTTATTGTAAACGTCACCAACGACGCATGGTTCGGCGACACGCCTGGGCCGTACCAGCATTTCAGGCAGGCTCAGATTCGCGCGGTGGAAAACGGATTGCCGCTGTTGCGCGCCGCCAACAACGGCATTTCCGCCGTTGTCGATACGCGGGGACGCATCGTCGACGCATTGGCGGTCGATGCACGTGGCGCCATCGACGTGCGGGTGCCGATCTCCGGCCAAGCCTTCATCTCCGCCGCGGGGCGGCGCATTAACGGAATGCTGATCATGTTGGTGTTTGCCGCAATCGCCTTCAGCTTGAACGTAAGGCAACGGCTACGGGTGAATTGACAGTCGACACATTAGAAACTCATACTGTTACCGCCTAATTTTCTCGAAGTCGGTTGGTGTTTCTGTTGGGGCAGTTGGCTCCGGCTTCGTTTGGGCGAGAAAAATAGAAAAGGCCGGAAAAATTCGGCGAGGAAAAAATGACAGAAGAAAACAAGAAGAAACCGAATCCGATCGACATCCATGTCGGAAGTCGCGTCCGCCTTCGGCGCAATATGCTTGGAATGAGCCAGGAAAAGCTTGGTGAAAATCTCGGTATTACGTTTCAGCAGATCCAAAAATATGAAAAAGGAACGAACCGCGTCGGCGCCAGCCGTCTGCAGGCAATAGCCTCGATACTCAGCGTGCCTGTCGCCTTCTTTTTCGAGGATGCGCCAGGGCAGGAGCCGGTGGGTAATAGAGGATTTGCCGAGGACACTTCGATGGCTTTCGCCGTCGAATTCTGCGGCAGTCCGGAAGGGCTTCAGCTCAACCGCGCGTTCGTCAAGATCGCGGATGTGAAGGTGCGCCGCCGGATTATCGACCTTGTGAAGTCCCTTTCTGCCGAAGATGCCGAGTGATTCGGTGGGTCGATTGACCCATTGGCCCCAGTAATCCCCTGGCCCGAGTAGCCCAGAGGCTCGACTGCCGGCGGCGCCAAGCCGCCGGTGGTACAAGATATATTGCTGCGGCACTCATGCCAGAACCGCGGCACCGCTTGACGAGCGGCGCCCGGCACCGTTAACACGTGGCGCGCCAAAATCGGCAGCCCTGCCGATCGTTTTTTCAAGAGGGGACACCCGTGACGCGGCAGAACTACTTCTTCACCTCGGAATCCGTGGCCGAGGGTCATCCCGATAAAGTCTGTGACCGCATCTCGGACGAGATCGTCGATCTGGTCTATCGCGAAGCCAAGAAGACCGGCATGGACCCATGGAAAGTCCGCGTCGCCTGCGAGACGCTCGCAACCACCAACCGCGTCGTCATCGCCGGCGAAGTAAGGGTTCCCGATACTCTGCTGAAGCGGGACAAAGCCGGCAACATCCTCAAGGACGCCGCCGGGCATTCGGTCGTCAACCCGGCCAAGTTCAAGTCGGTCGCCCGCAAGGCGATCCGCGAAATCGGCTACGAGCAGGCCGGCTTCCACTGGAAGACGGCAAAGATCGAGGTTCTGCTGCACGGCCAGTCGCCCGACATCGGCCAGGGAGTCGACAACGCCGCCGACCGCCAGGGCGAAGAGGGTGCCGGCGACCAGGGCATCATGTTCGGCTATGCATGCCGCGAGACCCCGGACCTGATGCCGGCGCCGATCTATTACAGCCACAAGATTCTCGAACTGCTCGCCGCTGCCCGTCACGAAAACAACGGCGAAGCCGGCAAGCTCGGGCCTGACGCCAAGAGCCAGGTCACCGTTCGCTATGTCGATGGCAAGGCCGCCGAAGCGACTCAGATCGTGCTATCGACGCAGCATCTCGACGCGACCTGGGATTCCAAGAAGGTCCGCAAGGTCGTTGAGCCTTACATCCGTGAGGCGCTCGGCAACCTCAAGATCGCCGACGATTGCATGTGGTACATCAACCCGACCGGCAAGTTCGTCATCGGTGGGCCGGACGGCGACGCCGGCCTGACCGGCCGCAAGATCATCGTCGACACCTACGGTGGTGCTGCCCCGCACGGCGGCGGCGCCTTCTCCGGCAAGGACACCACCAAGGTCGACCGCTCCGCCGCCTACGCGGCGCGCTATCTCGCCAAAAATGTGGTGGCGGCCAAGCTCGCCGACCGCTGCACCATCCAGCTGTCCTACGCCATCGGCGTTGCCCAGCCGCTGTCGGTCTATGTCGACCTGCACGGCACCGGCAAGGTCGACGAGGCCAAGCTCGAGGAAGCGCTGCGCACGGTGATGGATTTGTCGCCATCCGGCATCCGCAGGCATCTCGACCTCAACAAGCCGATCTACGCAAAGACCTCGTCCTACGGCCATTTCGGCCGCAAGGCCGGCCGAGACGGGTCCTTCTCCTGGGAAAAGACCGATCTGGCCAAGGCGCTCAAGGACGCGATCGCTGCTTAGGCATGATTCCAAAAAGTGGGTACCGGTTTTTTGGAAAAGATCATGCTCCAACAAAGGATTAGATTGAGATGAGATTTCAGCCAAATCTCATCTCAATCCCAAATCTCATCTCAATCTAAGCGCGGCGCGACCAGGCCATGGATCCACAGGACAGGCGGAGCCGCGCGACCGAAGGGTTCTTCGGCCGCCGGCACGGCAAGACCATTCGCCCGCAGCAGGCGGCGGCGCTGGAAAGCGGTCTTGGGGCGTATGGCCTCGACCTCTCCGTCCAGGCACCGGCAGAATTGCGCGCGCTATTCTCAGCGGATGTTTCAACGGTTCGGCTGGAAATCGGCTTCGGCGGCGGTGAGCATCTGCTGTACCGTGCCACGGAGGCACCGGCGACCGGCTTCATCGGTGCCGAGCCGTTCGTCAACGGCATGGCCAAGCTGATGATGGCGGTGCGGGAAAAGCCGCTTGCCAATCTTCGCGTCCATGACGACGACGCCACGCGCCTGCTCGATTGGCTGCCGCAGGCGTCGCTCGACGGCATCGATCTGCTCTATCCCGATCCCTGGCCGAAGAAAAAGCACTGGAAGCGGCGCTTTGTCAGCCCGCTCAACCTCGATCGGTTCGCGCGCGTGCTGAAGCCGGGCGGAAGCTTCCGCTTCGCCTCCGACATCGACACCTATGTGAACTGGACCTTGTTGCACTGCCGGGCGCATGGCGGGCTCCTCTGGCAGGTGCAAGATGGGGCCGACTGGCATCGGCCCTATGAAGGCTGGCCGGGCACACGCTACGAGGCAAAAGCCATTCGCGAGGGCCGACGGCCGGCCTATCTCACCTTCATCAGAAAATAGTTCGATGCGGGAAAGTGTCCCGCATCGACAGCCGGTCTGGCTTCAGAAACGGCCGATCTTGCCGAAAGCGGTCGGGTCCATGCCGAGCCGGCGCAGATCGTTGGCGCGCGGCTTGCGGCCGGCTTCGACGGCCCGCGAGGCGGCAACGGCGCTGCCGAACAGGGCAAAGGCGTCGCCTATGGCGGAAAACACGGTACGGTTGCTCATTGTCTTGACCTTTCGCGCGCCACCGCGCGCTCATCTTTGATTTGTGCAGTGCAACATAGATAGGGATGTGAAATCCGGGATCACAGGGCCGTTACCGCATAGCCGGCATGCGCCGCGCGCAATCCTGCCAGCCGTCCCCGGCTGCACTCTGCCCGGCCCGTCAACAGACTTGAAACACCGGCCGGGATCGTCTATATCAGCCTCAAATTCTTGGTCGGTATGACGAAGAGTGGGTCCACCCGGTCCCGCTCTTTTTTATTACCTGCCGGTCAGCCATCAGCAAAGAGATGGTTCGGGACGACGATCATCCTGATCCAGAGAACGACAGGAACCGCATGACTGCAACGGCAAGCGAAGCCGACGACCGCATCATCCGCGAAAGCGGTATCGATGCGCGCATCGCGCTGATCGTTCAGCCGGTGTTGCGAGGCATTGGCTTCCGCCTCGTGCGGGTGCATCTGTCGGGCCAGAACGGCCTGACGCTGCAGATCATGGCCGAACGCGAGGACGGCACCATGACCGTCGAGGATTGCGAAGAGGTCAGCCGCGCTGTGTCGCCGGCGCTCGACGTCGATGACCCGATCGAGAAGGCCTATCATCTCGAAGTGTCGTCGCCGGGCATCGACCGGCCGCTGGTACGCAAGTCGGATTTCGTCACCTGGACCGGCCATCTGGTGAAGATGGAAACCTCGGTGCCGGTCGCCGACCGCAAGCGCTTCAAGGGCAAGATCGCCGAAGCCGGCGAAGACGACATGCTGCTCGAGCGCGACAAGGCCGCCTACGGCGAAGAGCCGACGGTTCGCATTCCTTATGACGCGATCGCCGATGTGCGGCTGATCCTCACCGACGACCTTATTCGCGATGCCCTTTCGAAGGACAACCGGGAACGCAAGGAAGCCAAGAAACGCCGCGGCGAAGCTGATGATGCACCCGAAGGTGCTGAAGGCGGCGCGGAAGACGAAATCGAACAGGAACTATGATGAGCGGCCGGGCCTAAAAGCTCGGCAACAAGCTCGGGAGAAATAAGATGGTTGTAAGCGCCAACAGACTTGAACTGCTGCAGATCGCCGACGCGGTGGCGCGTGAAAAGTCGATCGACAAGTCGATCGTCATTGCCGCCATGGCTGATGCGATCCAGAAGGCCGCGCGCTCGCGCTACGGCCAGGAAACCAACATCCGCGCCGACATCAACGCCAACACCGGCGAGATGAAGCTGCAGCGGCTGATGGAAGTGGTCGAGAAGGTCGACGACTACGCCACCCAGATCGCCATTTCCTCGGCCCGCGAGCGCAATCCGGACGCCCAGCTTGGCGACTTCATCGCCGAACAGCTGCCGCCAATGGATTTCGGCCGCATCGCCGCCCAGTCAGCCAAGCAGGTCATCGTGCAGAAAGTGCGCGAGGCCGAGCGCGACCGCCAGTATGACGAATACAAGGACCGCATCGGCGAGATCGTCAACGGCACCGTCAAGCGCGTCGAATATGGCAACGTCATCGTCGATCTCGGCCGTGGCGAGGCGATTATCCGCCGCGACGAGCTGATCCCGCGTGAAAACTACAAGTACGGCGACCGCGTCCGCGCCTATGTCTACGACGTGCGCCGCGAACAGCGCGGCCCGCAGATATTCCTGTCGCGCACCCATCCGCAGTTCATGGCCAAGCTCTTCACCATGGAAGTGCCGGAAATCTATGACGGCATCATCGAGATCAAGTCGGTCGCCCGCGACCCGGGCTCGCGCGCCAAGATCGCCGTCATTTCGCGTGACTCGTCGATCGATCCGGTCGGCGCCTGCGTCGGTATGCGCGGCAGCCGCGTCCAGGCCGTGGTCGGCGAATTGCAGGGCGAAAAGATCGACATCATTCCGTGGTCGCCTTCGGCCGCCTCCTTCATCGTCAACGCGCTGCAGCCGGCGGAAGTCGCCAAGGTGGTGCTCGACGAGGATGCCGAGCGCATCGAAGTGGTGGTTCCCGACGACCAGCTGTCGCTGGCCATCGGCCGTCGCGGCCAGAACGTGCGTCTTGCCTCGCAGCTCACCGGCTGGGACATCGACATCCTGACCGAGGCCGAGGAGTCCGAGCGCCGCCAGAAGGAATTCGTCGAACGCTCGTCGCTGTTCATGGAAGCCCTTGATGTCGACGAGATGGTCGGCCAGGTGTTGGCCTCCGAAGGCTTCACCAGCGTCGAGGAAGTTGCCTACGTCGATTCGGGCGAGATCGCCTCGATCGACGGTTTCGACGAAGACACCGCTTCGGAGATCCAGACCCGCGCCCGCGAATATCTGGAGAAGATCGAAGCCGAGCATGACGACAAGCGCAAGGCGCTGGGCGTCACCGACGAACTGCGCGAGATCCCTGGGGTCACCACCGCCATGATGGTGACGCTCGGCGAGGATGGCGTGAAGACGATCGAGGATTTCGCCGGCTATGCCGCCGACGACCTGACCGGCTGGAAGGAACGCAAGGACGGCGAGACCAAGGTATTCCCGGGTGTGCTCGCCAATCACGGCGTGTCGCGCGCCGACGCCGAGCAGATGGTTCTGGCAGCCCGCCTCAAGGCCGGCTGGATCACCGAAGACGAGCTTGCAGCCGAACAGGTCCCGGCTGACGAAGCCGTTGGTGCGTGAGGTGAAACCGCATCGCACACAACCCGCCCCAGGACGAGATGAACGATCGCACCTGCATCGTCACGCGCAAGCAAGCCGAGCCGGATGAGCTGATCCGTTTCGTCGTCGGCCCGGATTCGGCCGTCGTTCCTGACCTGAAGAGAAATCTGCCCGGCCGTGGTTGTTGGGTGAGCGCCGACCGCCTACATATCGACAAGGCGGCGGCGAAGAACCTGTTTGCCCGCGCCTTCAAGGCGCACGTCGTCGTGCCGCCCGATCTCGGCGGCATGGTCGACGGACTGCTTGCACGATCCGCTTTGGGTATGCTTGGCCTTGCCCGCAAGGCTGGCTCGATCGCACTCGGCGCAACCAAGGTCGAGAGCGCGGTGCGCTCGGGGTTGGCGCTTTTCGTGCTCCACGCGAGCGAGGCATCCGACGATGGCGTGCGCAAGATCAGTCAGGCGCGGCGGGCAACTGTCCACCTCGGCGGGCCTGCAGTCCTTGCCTACAAACTTTTCTCCGAGGCCGAGTTGAGCTTGGCATTGGGGGGTACAAATGTGATACATGCTGCCGTTCTCGCGGGAGACGCGGGCAAGGCGGTTGAGAGGCGCATGGTTGCGCTCGACCGATATCGGGGCGGAACCCCCGACGATCTGGCAATGCTTGCGGCCGTTGCTGACGAAGATGATGCTGCAGAGGATATGGAATGAGCGATACGAAATCGGGCGACGACAAGACGTTGAGTGTTACACCGAAGAAGACCTTGACGCTGAAGCGCCCCGGTACCGAGCAGAGCGTCGTGCGACAGAATTTCTCGCATGGCCGCACCAAGCAGGTCCAGGTCGAGATCAAGAAGCGCAAATTCTCCATGCCCGGCGACAAGCCGGAGCCGGTGGCTGCACCCGTATTTACGCCCAAGCCCGCGGTAGTGGCAGCCCCCGTCGTGCAGGAAGCGCCCAAGGCGCCGCCTCCGCCCCCGGCCGAACGCGGCGGCATGGTGCTGAACGAACTGTCGCGCAATGAAATGGAAGCGCGCCGCAGGGCGCTCGAAGGCTCCAAGGTTCGCGACGTCGAGGACCGCCAACGCGCCATCGAAGAGGCCAAGCGCCGCAACGAGGATGAGGAACGCCGCAAGCGCGAGCGCGAGGAATCCGCGCGCCGTCAGGCCGAGGAAGAAGCCCGCCTGCAGACCGAGGCCGAGTCCCGCCGCCGCGCCGAGGAAGAAGCGCGCCGCCGCGCGCCGCAGGCTGCCGAGCTTGTGGCATCGGACGACGAGGAAGAGGTCAAGCCGAAGCGCACCGCCGCCGGCGCCCCGGTACGCCGTCCGGTTACGCCCGAAGTGGCGCGCCCGGCCAAGCCGACCAAGGCCGAGGAAGACCGTCGTCGCGGCAAGCTGACCCTCAACACGGCGCTTTCCGACGAGGACGCGCGCGCCCGCTCGCTGTCGTCGATGCGTCGCCGCCAGGAAAAATTCAAGCGCGCGATGCATAATGAGCCGCGCGAGAAGGTTATGCGCGAAGTGATCCTGCCTGAAACCATCACCATCCAGGAACTGGCGCAGCGCATGTCCGAGCGCGCTGTCGATGTGGTCAAGTACTTCATGAAGCAGGGCCAGATCCTGAAGCCGGGCGACATCATCGACGCCGACACGGCCGAGCTGGTCGCCACCGAATTCGGCCACACGGTCCGCCGCGTCGCCGAGTCCGACATCGAGGAAGGCCTGTTCAACATTGCCGACAATCCCGAGGACCTGGTGTCGCGGCCGCCTGTCGTGACCATCATGGGCCATGTCGACCACGGCAAGACCTCGCTGCTCGACGCCATCCGCAATGCCAATGTCGTCTCCGGCGAAGCCGGCGGCATCACCCAGCATATCGGCGCCTACCAGGTCGAGAAGAACGGTCAGAAGATCACCTTCATTGACACGCCCGGTCACGCCGCCTTCACGGCGATGCGCGCCCGCGGCGCTCAGGCGACCGACATCGCCATCCTGGTGGTGGCGGCCGACGACAGCGTCATGCCGCAGACCATCGAATCGATCAGCCATGCCAAGGCGGCCGGCGTTCCGATCATCGTGGCGATCAACAAGATCGACAAGCATGATGCCGATCCGCAGAAGGTGCGGTCGGAACTGCTGCGCCATGAGGTGTTCGTCGAATCGATGGGCGGTGAAGTGCTGGACGTCGAAGTGTCGGCGACCAAGGGCACCAACCTCGACAAGCTGCTTGAGGCGATCCTGCTGCAGGCCGAAATCCTCGACCTCAAGGCCAATCCGGACCGTACCGCCGAGGGCGTGGTCATCGAAGCCCAGCTCGACAAGGGCCGTGGCCCCGTCGCCACCGTACTGGTGCAGACCGGCACTTTGATGCCGGGCGACATCCTCGTCGCCGGCAACGAATGGGGCCGGGTGCGCGCGCTGGTCAACGACCGTGGCGAGCAGATCAAGGAGGCGCCGCCGGCAATGCCGGTCGAGGTGCTCGGCCTGCAAGGCACGCCGCAAGCCGGCGACCGCTTCGCTGTCGTCAACAACGAGGCCCGCGCCCGCGAGATCACCGAATATCGCCAGCGTCTGGCGCGCGAGAAGGCAGTGGCTCGCCATGCCGGCCAGCGCGGCTCGCTTGAACAGATGATGTCGCAGTTGCAGACGAGCGGGTTGAAGGAATTCCCGCTGGTCATCAAGGGCGACGTGCAGGGTTCGATCGAGGCGATCAACGCCGCTCTCGACAAGCTTGGCACCGACGAGGTGCGTGCGCGCATCGTTCATGCCGGCGCCGGCGCCATCACCGAAAGCGACGTGTCGCTGGCGGAGACCTCGGGGGCCGCGATCATCGGCTTCAACGTCCGTGCCAACGTGCAGGCACGTGCGGCCGCGGCGGCCGCGGGCATCGAAATCCGCTACTACTCGATCATCTACAACCTTGTCGATGATGTGAAGGCAGCACTTTCCGGCTTGCTGTCGCCGGAACGCCGCGAGACCTTCATCGGCAATGCCGAGATCCTCGAGATCTTCGACATCACCAAGGTCGGCAAGATCGCCGGCTGCCGTGTCACCGAAGGCAAGGTCGAGCGTGGAGCGGGCGTGCGCCTGATCCGCGACAACGTCGTCATCCATGAAGGCACGCTGAAGACCCTCAAGCGCTTCAAGGACGAAGTCGCGGAAGTTCCGGGCGGCCAGGAGTGCGGCATGGCCTTCCAGAACTACGAGGACATGCGCGTTGGCGACATCATCGAGTGCTTCCGCGTCGAGATGGTGACCCGGACGCTCTGAGTTCGTATACTGTCGATACGACCGGGCGGTGGTCGAAAGACCGCCGCCCTAACTTTAATGCCTGTCGCCCAAAAGTGCGGGATAAACGACATGCATAGAAACAAGTATGAGACATGCGGCACGTCCCATCCCGCGCCTCACGCTTTCCGGATTGAGAAAAATGCCCCGTCCAACCGCCTCCAGCCCATCCCAGCGCATGCTTCGCGTCGCCGAACAGGTGCGCCATGCGCTGTCGGAAACCTTGCAGCGCGGCGAGATTATCGACCCGCTGATCGAGAACACCGTGGTTTCGGTCTCGGAAGTGCGCATGTCGACTGATCTGAGGGTCGCAACGGCCTTCGTTTCGCCGCTCGGCGCCAAGGACACGGGTGCGGTCATCGACGCGCTCAACAAGCATGCGAAGTTCGTCCGTGGCCGCGTCTCCGGCGCGCTCCGCCAGATGAAATTCATGCCGGAGTTCCGCTTCAAGCTCGATACGTCCTTCGACAATTTCGCCAGGATCAACGATTTGCTGAAATCGCCCGAAGTCGCGCGAGACTTGGGTGCCGATGGCGAAGACAACGACAAGGACGAGAAATAGTGGGGCGCCGCGGCAAGAAGAAGGGCCGGCCGATCTCCGGCTGGGTGGTGCTGGATAAGCCGGTTGGCATGGGTTCGACCGAAGCCGTCTCCAAGATCAAATGGCTTTTCCAGGCCGAAAAGGCCGGCCATGCCGGCACGCTCGACCCGCTGGCCTCTGGCATGCTGCCGATCGCGCTCGGCGAGGCAACCAAGACCGTGCCTTATGTGCAGGACGGCGCCAAAATCTACCGGTTCACCGTCGCCTGGGGCGAGGAGCGTTCGACCGACGATCTCGAAGGCCTGGTGACGCAAAGTTCCGACCGCCGTCCGGCGGAAAACGATGTCAGGGCGCTGCTGCCGAACTACACCGGCGTCATCATGCAGACACCGCCGCAATTCTCGGCCATCAAGATATCAGGCGAACGCGCCTACGATCTCGCCCGTGGGGGCGAGACAGTCGACATCCCCGCGCGCGAGATCGAGATCGGCCGTCTGGACATCGTCGAGCACGCTGCCGGCCACACCTTGTTCGAGGTCGAATGCGGCAAAGGCACCTATGTGCGCTCGCTGGCCCGCGACATGGGCCGCGACCTCGGCTGCTTCGGCCACATCGCTGAATTGCGCAGGGTCGAGGTCGAGCCGTTCACCCAGGAGGATTTCGTCACCGTCGCCGAACTGGAAGCCGCCCGTTTCGGCGAACAGCGCGAAGCTGACAAAGAGGGCGACGCCGATGTTGCCGACGCGCCGATCGACTTTGGCGCAATCGATGCGCTGCTCGTCGACACGGCTGCCGCGCTCGACTGCCTGCCGCAGATTGCCATCAGCGACGAAGCGGCGACGAAAATCCGCCTTGGTAATCCCGTCATCATCCGCGGCCGCGACGCGCCCGTGGAAGCCGAGGAAGCCTGCGCCACCGCGCGCGGCAAGCTTGTCGCCATCGGCGCCATCGAGCAAGGCATGTTCAAGCCGAAGCGGGTCTTTGTCGGCTGACCACTCTCGTCTAGTCTTACGTCGACGTCACATCCGAGGGGCACATGGCAAAGGCTGAGGCGGTGAAGAAGCGGGCGCCGGTGACAACGCGCCGGCCGCCGGTTGGCGCCTCGCCCGGCACGCTGATCGCCGATCCGGCGGCGCGACGGTCCGAGCTGCGGCTGACGCTGATTTCGCCTGAAAAATTCAAGACCATCAACGATGCCAGCATCGACGATCTCAACACCCATTGCGACAACTGGCCGGTCGTCTGGCTGGACTGCACCGGTCTCGCCAACATCCAGCTGATCGAGGAGATCGGCCGGATCTTCAACCTGCATCCACTGGCTCTGGAAGATGTCGTCAACACCGGCCAGCGGCCGAAGGTCGACTTCTTCGAGGACCACGCCTTCGTCGTCATGCGCATGATCGACGACGTCAAGGTGCATCGCTATGAGCAGATCGCGGTGTTCTTCGGCAAGAAATTCGTCGTCACCTTCCAGGAGCGCGAAGGCGATCCGTTCGACCCCGTGCGCAAGCGCATCGCCGCAGCGTTGCCCAACCGCTTGCGGATGCGCGGCGCCGACTATCTGGCCTATGCGCTCATCGACTCCGTCGTCGACAGCTATTTCCCGCCGATTGAGGCCGCTAGCGAGGAGGTCGATGGCATCGAGGACGAGATGCTCAACACGCCTCACAAGCATCAGATGCGCCAGCTGCACGAATTGCGGCGCGACGCCAATGTGCTCAAGGGCGTGCTGTGGCCGATGCGCGACGCGCTGGCGACGCTGATCCGCAACGACGTGCCCTATGTGAAGCCGGAGACGAAAATCTTCTTCAACGACACGCTCGACCACGCATTGCGGCTGATCGAGCTGGTCGAGAACCAGCGTGATATGCTGACCGGCTTGATCGAAATGCATTTGTCGCTGAGCCAGGCACGCACCAACGATGTGATCTCTTATCTCACCATCGTCTCGGTGATTTTCATGCCGCTAACCTTCCTGGTCGGTATCTGGGGGATGAATTTCGATCCCGAGAGCTCGCCGTGGAACATGCCGGAACTGAAAGCCTACTATGGCTACCCGGCTTCGCTGCTGTTCATGCTGGCCGTTGCTGTCGGGCTGATCGTCTTCTTCAAAAGCAAGAAGTGGCTGTAAGGTTTCGGTGTCAGGGGAATCCTGGATTCCCGAGCAAAGGGCTGCGACAAGCCGGCTTTATGAATGGGCTGGTGTTTTCCGGGGAATTGCCCTATATGCGCCGCAGCATCGCGCCATGTCGCTTTGCTTGCACCGGCCCCTGCTGGACGACATCCCGGCTGAGGGCGACCCGTTTCCTCAAACAGATAAGGAAAAACACGATGTCGATTACTGCCGAGCGCAAACAGGAATTGATGGGTGAATTCGCAACCGCCAAGGGCGATACCGGGTCTCCGGAAGTCCAGGTGGCCATCCTTTCCGAGCGCATCAAGAACCTGACCGACCACTTCAAGGACCACAAGAAGGATAACCATTCCCGCCGTGGTCTGCTCGCTCTCGTCTCCCAGCGCCGCAGCCTGCTTGATTATCTCAAGCGCAAGGATGACGCGCGCTATCAGACGTTGATCGAGAAGCTCGGTCTGCGCCGTTGACGAATTGACCGGCGGGCTTTCGAAGGAGAGCCCGCCGGTCGCGCATTCTGCCAGTCGCATCGATTGGCTAGACCCGGTTTCGAGCGCGCAGAGGCCACTCGAAACCGCCCATGGACGGTCATGGGGCAGGATTGCAGGACGCTCGTGCGCTAACCAGTGCCGAAATCTACCCGAGCTTCCCGTTGTCTTGCCCGTGGCTGCCCGAGAAAGGAAGCAAGGGAAAGGGCATCCGCGCACCGTGAAACGGCGCGGCCCTTTCCGCTTATTAAGGACAAGATATGTTCAACTACCACAAAGTGGAAATCGAATGGGGCGGCCGTCCGCTCATCCTGGAAACCGGCAAGATCGCACGTCAGGCTGACGGCGCGGTGCTTGCGACCTACGGCGAAACCAAGGTTCTCGCCACCGTCGTTTCGATGAAGGAGCCGAAGCCAGGCCTCGATTTCTTCCCGCTGACCGTCAACTACCAGGAAAAGACCTACGCCGCCGGCAAGATCCCCGGCGGCTACTTCAAGCGCGAGGGACGTCCGAGCGAAAAGGAAACGCTGGTTTCCCGCCTGATCGACCGCCCGATCCGCCCGCTCTTCGCCGACGGCTACAAGAACGACACCCAGATCGTCGTCACCGTCGTCCAGCATGACCTCGAGAACGATCCCGATATCCTGTCGATCGTCGCCACCTCGGCCGCTTTGACGCTGTCGGGCGTTCCCTTCATGGGCCCGATCGGCGGCGCCCGAGTCGGCTACATCAACGGCGAATACGTGCTCAACCCGCATGTCGATGAGATGCAGGAATCCAGGCTCGACCTCATTGTCGCCGGCACCGCCGACGCCGTGCTGATGGTCGAGTCCGAAGCCAAGGAACTCGGCGAAGAGCTGATGCTCGGCGCCGTCATGTTCGGCCACAGGGGCTTCCAGCCGGTGATCGACGCCATTATCAAGCTGGCCGAAGTTGCCGCCAAGGAGCCGCGCGATTTCACGGCGCCGGACTACTCCGCGCTTGAAGCCGAAATGCTGAAGATCGTCGGCGACGAGCTCAGCAATGCCTACAAGAACGTCGACAAGCAGAAGCGTTACGCTGCCGTCGACGCCGTCAAGGCGAAGGTCAAGGCTGCGTTTGCCCCGGCTGAAGGCGAAGACGCCAAGTACACCTCCGAGCAGATCGGTTCGGTGTTCAAGGAACTCCAGGCCAAGGTCGTGCGCTGGAACATCCTCGACACCGGTTCGCGCATCGATGGCCGTGACCTCAAGACTGTCCGCAAGATCGTCTCGGAAGTCGGCGTCCTGCCGCGCACGCACGGTTCGGCGCTGTTCACCCGCGGCGAGACCCAGGCGCTGGTCGTTGCCACGCTGGGCACCGGCGAGGACGAGCAGTATGTCGATTCGCTGACCGGTATGTACAAGGAGAAGTTCCTCCTTCACTACAACTTCCCTCCCTACTCCGTCGGCGAGACCGGCCGCATGGGTTCGCCGGGCCGCCGCGAAATCGGCCACGGCAAGCTCGCCTGGCGCGCCATCCGTCCGATGCTGCCGAGCGCGGACCAGTTCCCCTACACGCTGCGCGTCGTCTCGGAGATCACCGAGTCCAACGGTTCGTCGTCGATGGCCACCGTCTGCGGCACATCGCTGGCGCTGATGGATGCCGGCGTTCCGCTGGCCAAGCCGGTTGCTGGTATCGCGATGGGCCTGATCAAGGAAGGCGAGCGCTTCGCGGTTCTGTCCGACATCCTGGGTGACGAAGATCACCTCGGCGACATGGACTTCAAGGTTGCCGGTACCGAAGGCGGCATCACCTCGCTGCAGATGGACATCAAGATCGAGGGCATCACCGAGGAGATCATGAAGATCGCGCTGGACCAGGCCAAGGACGGCCGCCAGCATATCCTCAGCGAGATGGCGCATGCTCTGACCGGCGCCCGCCCCGAACTCGGTGAGTTCGCACCGCGCATCGAGGTCATGCACATCCCGACCGACAAGATCCGCGACGTGATCGGCTCCGGCGGCAAGGTTATCCGTGAGATCGTCGAGAAGACCGGCGCAAAGATCAACATCGAGGACGACGGCACGGTCAAGATCGCTTCGTCGAACGCCAAGGAGATCGAGGCGGCCAAGAAGTGGATCCATACCATCGTCGCCGAGCCGGAAGTCGGCGAAATCTACGAAGGCACGGTCGTCAAGACCGCCGACTTCGGCGCTTTCGTCAACTTCTTCGGTCCGCGTGACGGCCTCGTCCACATCTCGCAGCTTGCCAACGACCGGGTCGCCAAGACCTCGGACGTCGTCAAGGAAGGCGACAAGGTCTGGGTCAAGCTGATGGGCTTCGACGAGCGCGGCAAGGTCCGCCTGTCGATGAAGGTCGTCGACCAGGCCACCGGCAAGGAAATCGCCCGCGACAAGAAGGCCGAAGGCGAAGAAAACGCCGCCTGAGTGGTCTGACAATAGAGTTGAACGGGCGCGGCTTATGTCGCGCCCGTTTTCGTTTAATACCCGTCTACGACATGAGAATCGAAGAATGGCCGCTGAGCCGCTGAAGACACTGTTCCATCCCTTCGAGGCCGAGGGGCTCCCTCTGCCGCAAAAGGGCGAGCGTGTGTTGTTCCTGGGTGCGGAGCCCGGCTTCCGCTTGCCGGAAGGCTTCGAGGCAGAGCTCCATCTTGCACAGGGTTTCCGGCCGCATCTCCGAGCGCTGGAGCGTGCCGGTCACAAGGTAACGCCCCGCTCGGAAGGCGATGCATTCGATGCAGCGCTCGTGCTTGCCGGCCGCCATCGTGGGCTAAACGAGATGCGTATTGCCGAGGCGATCGAACGCGTCACGCCGGGCGGTCTGATCATTGTCGCCGGCGGTAAGGACGAAGGCATCGCCAGCCTGCGCAAGCGCATCGACGAGCTTGTCCCCATCGAAGGGCATCTGCCGAAATATCACGGCATCGCCTTCTGGCTTCGCCGTCCGGTCGATCTGGCGCCTGCGGAAAAACTGCGCGTCGCCAATCCTGCCTTGGTCGTAGAGGACCGCTTCCGCACTGCGCCGGGCATGTTCTCCTTCGACCGGATCGACGCCGGCTCGAAACTTCTGGTCGACAACCTGCCCAAAGACCTGCGCGGCAACATTGCTGATTTCTGCGCCGGCTGGGGTTATGTCGCCGCCGAGGTCGCGGCACGTTCATCCGGTATAACGGGGCTCGACCTTTACGAAGCGGATTTCGACGCGCTTGAGGCGGCCAAGGGCAATATCGGCCAGACAGGCTTCGAGCCCGGCTTCTTTTGGACCGATCTGCTGAGCGAGCCGGTCGAGCGGCGCTATGATGCCATCGTCATGAACCCGCCCTTCCATCGCAGCCGGGCGGCCGAGCCGGAAATCGGCGCCGGCATGATCCAGGCGGCGGGCAAGGCGCTGAAGCCGGGCGGGCGGCTGTTCATGGTGGCGAACCGTCAGCTGCCTTACGAACCGGTTCTGAAGGCCGTCTTCTCCAGCCATGCCGAGCTCGCCCGCGACGGCATGTTCAAGGTTTTCTCCGCGCGCCGATAGGACGGTGCCGGTCGCCTCAATGCATGCTGACGATGCGCGCCGGCTCGTGGACGGGAATGGTCGGTCTGATATCGCCAGGCTTGATCTTGAGCGGCGCCGGCCTGCCGAACAGATAGCCCTGCACCATCTCGCAACCAGCTGCTCGCAAAAGCGTCGCCTGGTTCTCGGTCTCGACGCCTTCGGCGATGATGCCGACGCCGAGCGCCCGCGACAGGCCGACGATGGTAGAGACGACGGCGCCCGAATTCGAATCGGTGTCGATGCGGCTGACGAAGGAGCGGTCGATCTTCAGCTTGCCGAAGGCGAAGTCGATCAGGTAGCTGAGATTGGAATAGCCGGTGCCGAAATCGTCGACGGCCACCGAAATGCCCATGTCGGCAAGCTGCTGCAGGATGGTGGCGGCGCGGTCGCGGTCCTGCATCATCGCCGTCTCGGTCACTTCGAGCTCCAGCCGCGACGGCTTGATGCCGGTGCTGGCCATCGTATCGCGCACGATGCCGACGAAATCCTTGGTCATGAACTGGACCGGCGAGATGTTGACGGCAACGAAGCAGTCCTCGGGCAAATGACGGGCATCGCTGCAGGCCTTGTTCAGCACCCAATTGCCGATCGGGTGGATCATGCCGGTCTCTTCGGCGATCGGAATGAATTCCATCGGCGGGATCATGCCGCGTTCCGGGTGCTTCCAGCGGATCAGCGCCTCGTAGCCGACGATACGGCCGGTCGGCAGGTCGAGCTGCGGCTGGTAGTGAAGGTCGAAATCGCCACGGACGAAGGCGATGTGCAGTTCGGATTCGATCCAGTGGCGGTAGTCGGCGACCTGGCCCATGTCGGAATGGAAGACCGACCAGTTGCCCACGCCGCCGGCGCGGGCATTCTGCAGCGCCAGGTTGGAGCGGCGCAGGATGAGGACCGGATCGACGCCATCCTTTGGCATCGCCACGATGCCGACCGACAGGCCGACCGACTGCAGGTGGGAATCGAGCTGGTACGGCTTCAGCATCTCCTCGATCATGGTTTCGACGGTGCTTTCCATGGACCTTTGGAGTTGGTGTTCCCAGACAAGGATAGCGAACTCGCCGGCGCCGATGCGCCCCATCACCGCGCCTTCGGGCATGCAGGCCTTCAACCGCTTGGTGAAGCCGCGGATCAGTTCGTCGCCATGGCTGTAGCCGATGGCGTCGTTGATCTGCTTGAAGCGGTCGATGTCGATGTCGATGAGGAACACCGGCTCACCGGTCCTGATCGTCGCGGACGCCGCGTCGGCAATCCTGCCGACCATCGCCGGCCGCGCAAAAAGCCCGGTCAGCTTGTCGAAATGGGTTTCGTTGAAAACGTAGTCCACCGATTCATCGACGCCGGCGAAGAAGGACAAGGCAGCACCGGCGGCGGCCAGCGCGCATAGCGCCGACGCGATGCCGATCATGGTTTCCGCCTGCATGCCGGCAAAGCCGTCCCCGAAACCATGCCGGAGGCCCCAAAGCCCAAGGATGAAACTGCCAAGGCCCGAACTGGCGACGGTGAGCAGCCGGAACACAGGTGTTCGCTTCGGGTTGCTGACAGCAGGCATTGCTCAGTCCCTGTCGCATGATCCCGAAATCAACTCGACTTTCGGAAATATCAAGCGCAAATTCATAAAGGCTAAAGCATCCTTTGCGCCCAGCAAGAACGCGCAGAGCCCAAGCCCATAAGACTTCTAGCGGATATCTCCTTAAAATGAGTTTCCGCCGATGCATCTAATTTTACTGGTGAGTTAATCGCGTACGCTGTCGGTCTGCTTCAACTCATCCAGGGTTGGCATCGACACGATGTGATAGCCGGAATCCACATAATGGATTTCGCCGGTGACGCCTGACGAGAGGTCGGACAAAAGATAGAGCGCCGAGCCGCCGACCTCGTCGATGGTCACCGTGCGGCGCAGCGGCGAGTTGCGCTGCTGGTAGGAGTACATGTGGCGGGCGTCCGAGATTCCGGCGCCGGCCAAAGTACGCACCGGTCCCGCCGATATGCCGTTCACCCGGATGCCGCGCGGGCCATAATCGTTGGCGAGATAGCGCACGCTGGCTTCCAGCCCGGCCTTGGCGACGCCCATGACGTTGTAGTTCGGCATGACGCGGACAGAGCCGGCATAGGTCAGCGTGATCATCGCGCCGCCTTCGCTCATCAGCGGGGCGGCATGGCGGGCGACCTCGGTGAAGGAGTAGCAGGAGATGACCATGGTGCGGACGAAATTGTCGCGGCTGGTGTCGGCGTAGAGCCCTTTGAGCTCGTTCTTGTCGGAAAAGCCGATGGCGTGGACGACGAAGTCGAGCCCGCCCCATTCCTTGCCGAGCGTCTCGAAGGTGGCGGCGACCGATGCGCTGTCCTCGACGTCGCACGGCACCACCAGTGACGCCCCAAGTTTCTCGGCAAGCGGCTTGACGCGGCGCCCGAAGGCGTCGCCCTGATAGGTGAAGGCAAGCTCCGCCCCGTGTTCGGACAATTTCCTGGCGATGCCCCAGGCGATCGAATGATCGTTGGCGACGCCCATGACAAGCCCGCGCTTGCCCTTCATCAGTCCGTCCATGGCCGGCAATCCCCCTACAATAAAACGCTAGCCTTATGCGGAATAGCGCTGGAAAATCAGCGTTGCGTTGGTGCCACCGAAGCCGAACGAGTTGGACAAAACCGTGTCGATCCTGGCGTCGTCGATGCGCTTGCGCACGATCGGCATGCCCTCGAATTCGGGATCGAGGTTTTCGATATGGGCGCTCTCGCCGATGAAGCCGCCTTGCATCATCAGGATCGAGTAGATCGATTCCTGTACGCCGGCGGCACCAAGGGAATGGCCGGTCAGCGACTTGGTCGAGGTGATGAACGGCATCGTGTCGCCGAACACCTCTCGGATGGCGCCCATTTCCCGGGAATCGCCGACCGGCGTCGAGGTGCCGTGGGTGTTGATGTAGTCGACCGGCGCGGACACCGTCGCCAGAGCCTGGCGCATGCAGCGCACCGCGCCTTCGCCCGACGGCGCCACCATGTCGTAACCGTCCGACGTCGCGCCATAGCCGACGATCTCAGCGTAGATCTTGGCGCCGCGCGCCTTGGCGTGTTCGAGCTCCTCCAGGATGAGGACGCCCGCGCCGCCCGCGATGACGAAGCCATCGCGATTGGCGTCATACGCGCGGGAAGCTGTTGACGCCTTGTCGTTATACTTCGACGACATCGCCCCCATGGCATCGAACAGGTCCGACATCGTCCAGTCGAGGTCCTCATGGCCGCCGGCAAACATCACATCCTGCTTGCCCCACTGGATCAGTTCGTAGGCGTTGCCGATGCAATGCGCCGAGGTCGAGCAGGCCGACGAGATCGAATAGTTGACGCCGTGGATCTTGAACCAGGTGGCGAGCGTCGCCGACGCGGTCGACGACATCGCCTTCGGCACCGCGAACGGACCGATGCGCTTGGGGCTGTTGTTCTTGAGCGTGGTCTCGGCCGCCTCGACGATGGTGCGGGTCGAGGGGCCACCCGAGCCCATGACGATGCCGGTGCGCTCATTGGTGATGTCGCTTTCGCCAAGCCCGGCGTCGGCGATCGCCTGGTCCATCGCGACATGGTTCCAGGCCGCGCCCTGGCTCAGGAAGCGCATGGCGCGCCGGTCGATCATAGGGGTCGGGTCGAGCGTCGGCGCGCCCCAGACCTGGCAGCGGAAGCCGTGTTCGGCGAAGGAATCGGAGAAGCTGATGCCTGATTTGGCATCGTGGAGCGAGGATTGCACCTCGTTGGCGTTGTTGCCGATCGACGATACGATGCCGAGGCCTGTGACGACGACCCTTCTCATTCGCAACTCCTTCCAGCGGATGATCCCGAAACCCTAGTCGGTTTTCGCCGGCGATCATACGCAAAACCAAAATGCCGCAGCGTCGTTGCGCGTCCGGGAACGCCCTGCTGCAGTGGCGCCGGTCAGGCGGCCGATTGCTTGGACAGCCCCACTTTGAGGTCTGTCGCCGCGTATATGGGTTCGCCGTCGGCTTTAAGCCAGCCATCGGCGATGCCGAGAACCAGGCGTCCGCGCATGACGCGCTTGAAATCGATGCCGTATTCCACTTTCTTGACCGAAGGCGTCACCATCCCCTTGAACTTCACTTCGCCGGTCGACAGCGCCATGCCCTTGCCCGGCTCACCGAGCCAGCCGAGGTAGAAACCCGTCAATTGCCACATGGCGTCGAGGCCCAGGCACCCCGGCATGATCGGATTGCCGATGAAATGGCAGGCGAAAAACCACAGGTCCGGCTTGATGTCGAATTCGGCGCGGATGAAGCCCTTGTCGTGGGCGCCGCCGGTCTCGCTGATCTCGGTGATGCGGTCGAACATCAGCATCGGCGGATAGGGCAGCTGGGCGTTGCCGGGCCCAAACAGCTCGCCGCGGGCGCAGGCAAGCAATTCCTCATAACCGTAGCTGGATTTCGAACCCGCCATATGTCTCGTCCCCATAATGTCCCGGGCGGTGGGGCGCCCTTGTCGTTGGTTTCCTAACACAATCCCTTTCGGTCCGGAAACCGGCGTTTGCGCTTAACCCGCCCGTCTGCCCGGGTCAATGCGCGCTCTCGCATCGGCCCGAAATCGATCTCGATTCCGGAAAGCACGATGCGACGCCAAAAAAGCGATAGAGCGCACTTAGTGCGTCCAACTGGACGCACGTCGCTCTATTGATCGTATTCCGCCAACAGAATATATGTCGGGAGGTATCCAGTTTCGGTTGATGACGTTTTTTCGCCACTCTGGGCGTGTCTTGAGGCAGAACTGTGGGCTTGGACGGATAGATGGATCTGGGCGGCCGGAAGGAAAATGTCGCTGTGGACAAGCGGGTTCGCGAAGCCGGCCTTAGGCCGACACGCCAACGCATTGCGCTGGCCGATCTGCTGTTTGCCAAGGGCGACCGCCACCTTTCGGCCGAGGAACTGCATGAAGAGGCGGTCGCCGCCGGCGTGCCGGTCTCGCTCGCCACCGTCTACAACGCGCTTCACCAGTTCACCCAGGCCGGCCTGCTGCGCATCCTGGCGGTCGAGGGGTCCAAGACCTATTTCGACACCAACACCTCCGATCACCATCATTTTTACATCGAAGGCGAAAACAGGATCTTCGATATAGAAAGCGGTCCGGTGACCGTCTCCAACCTGCCGGAGCCACCCGCAGGCATGGAGATCGCCAATGTCGACATCGTGGTGAGGCTGCGCCCGAAGCGCAGCGTTTAAGCCCCAACCCGTGAAACCTGTCGATTTTGCAATCCGGCTCGAATGGGTTGCGGTCGCGGTCGTGGCTATAGTCGCCTATGCCGCGTCAGGCGTTTCCTGGTGGCTGTTCGCCCTGCTTATTCTGGCGCCCGACCTGTCGATGCTGGGCTATCTCGCCGGGGCACGGATCGGCGCTGTCGCTTACAACGCGTTGCACATCCTGATCGTCCCGCTGTTGCTGGCCCTCGCCGGATATGTTCTGGCCAATTCGACGGCGACCGCGATTGGTCTGATCTGGATCATCCACATCGCCGTCGACCGCGCGCTCGGCTACGGTCTCAAACTGTCGACCGGTTTTCAGGACACCCATCTCGGCCGTATCGGCCGTTAGGCCTCCAGCAATCTCAATTCTTGACGTGCTCGCCGGGATAGGCGCCCCACACCTGCGACTGGGCGATCCAGCCGGTGTGGCCGTCGAAGGTCATTTCGCACCACTGGCCATCGCAGGTTTTGATCGTGCCCGTAACGCCCGGCTCGATGATGGCGATGACGCTGGCGTCCTTATCGGCATCGTCGAGCAGATTGATTCGGCCACCTTTGGTGCGTTGCCAAGGGGCGACGATCGCGGTCCGGCGGCCGGACAGCAGCGACTGGTTGATCCAACCCTCCGAGCCATCGGCATCGCGCACCCGCCGCCAGGTATCGAATTCCTGGATGATTTCCATCGGCAGGCCGGCCTTTGTGTACATCCAGTCGACGGAATAGTTGGCGCCGGGGCCAACGCGCGAGTTGACGCGAGCCGATTTCAGGCTGACGAAACGCGGCAGCGGCAGGCCGCTCGGCCCGAGCGTGACCGTCTGCACAGGTGCGGCGGCACCTTGCGCCGCGGCTTGCGGGGAATGCAGGAGAGCGCCGAGAAGCGCTGCGCTGAGGATCAGGCGAAGCGACGCGAAACCAGACACTTTCATTCCTTTCGGCGCGTGCCCTTTGGTCCGGGCGCCCCTTTTTCTTTGTCTTCGGCGGCACCGCTTGTTACAGGAGTGGCAGGCACCGCGACCGGTATTCAGTTTCGCCTGTCTTGGTTAAAGAGGTCTCAACGAGATCGGGTTCGAGGAAACAATGGCAGGCAAAAAACGGCCTCTCGTCGTCATCACGCGCAAGCTGCCCGATCCGGTCGAGACCCGCATGCGCGAACTCTTCGACGCCAGGCTGAATGTCGAGGACCGCCCGATGACGCAGCCGGAGCTGGTCGCGGCGATCAAGGAAGCCGATGTGCTGGTGCCGACCATCACCGACCAGATCGATGCGGCGCTGATTGCCCAGGCCGGCGACAATCTCAAGCTGATCGCCAATTTCGGCAATGGCGTCGACAAGATCGATGTGGCGGCGGCGGCCAAGAAAGGCATTACCGTCACCAACACGCCGAACGTGCTGACCGAAGATACGGCCGACATGACCATGGCGCTGATGCTGGCCGGGCCGCGGCGGCTGGCCGAAGGCGCCAATGTGCTCACCAGCGACAAGAAATGGGCCGGTTGGTCGCCGACCTGGATGCTCGGCCGGCGCATCTGGGGCAAGCGCCTCGGTATCGTCGGCATGGGCCGCATCGGCACTGCGGTTGCGAGGCGCGCCAAGGCTTTCGGCCTGTCGATCCACTACCATAACCGCCATCGCGTGCTGCCGGCGGTCGAGGAAGGGCTGGAGGCGACCTATTGGGAAAGCCTCGACCAGATGCTTGCCCGCATGGACATCATCTCGATCAACTGCCCGTCGACGCCGGCGACCTTTCATCTGCTTTCGGCGCGGCGCCTAGCTCTGCTTCAGCCCACCGCCTATGTGGTCAACACCGCGCGCGGCGACATCATCGACGAGGAAGCGCTGGTCAAGCTGATCCAGGACGGCAAGATCGCCGGCGCCGGCCTCGACGTCTACGAGCACGAACCGGCGCTGAACTCGAAACTGCTGAAGCTTGCCGCCAAGAACAAAGTCGTGCTTTTGCCGCATATGGGTTCTGCGACGATCGAGGGCCGCATCGACATGGGCGAGAAGGTGATCATCAACATCCGCGCCTTCTTCGACGGCCACCGGCCGCCGGACCGCGTGCTGCCGCTACGGACTTGAAGCGGGCCGCGTTCAGGATGCGGTTGTGAGGGCGCCATCCGCCGCGACACTCACACGCTTGCCGCGATAGGCCTCAAAAGCGTCGCGCCTGAGCCTGAGCGCTACCGGCGTCGGCCAGCCCATTTCCCTGGCCACAATCAAGCCAAGCAGCAGGATCGCGTCCGGCTCGTGCAGCACGAGTGCCGTCGGCGCATGGCCATTGTGGACGAGTTCCATCAGCACGGCTGACGCTGAGGACGAGCCGATCGTGCCGGGCAGGAACAGCACACGCCCGGAAATGGTCTCGCCATGCTGCGGGTGACGGACATCGGCGATGCGGCCGCTCTTCGGATCGACGCCGCCCCAGAAGCTGATCGGCGCCATCAGCACCAAGGCCAGCCCTTCGCCTCCGCTGCCCGGCACCAGGATTTCAGCGATGGCGCTCATGCGGCGATATCCGTAAACCTGGGCTTACCGGCAACCGCGCTTTCCACGCAGTCGGCCAGCGAGCCGTAAAGCACGGCGTAACCGGTATTGCCCGGCGCGTAGTGCGCGAATTTTCCCGAATTGGTCATCAGCACGCCGCCGGCCAGATTCGGCAGGATCGGCGTCACCACCACGCAGGTGTCGGCGACGATGATGACGCCGCTGGCTTCGAGCATCTTGCGCTTGCCGTTCTGCTCCAGCCTGGTGAGCACGTGGCGGCCGGTGCAGGCGTAAATCGGCACGCTGAGCCGCCGCCCGCCAATCAGCCGCTCAAGTGCATCGAATTCGGCCAAAGACAGATGCGGACTGCCGATCGCCACGGCATCGATGGCGGTCTGCGTGGCTGCGGTGGACAGGCCGGCGCGGGCCTTCATGGCCATCTCCGGCGTTACGCGGATCATCGTTTCCGGCCTGCCGCCCACCAGGATGGTCTCGGCGTCGGGCGCTTCTGGCGTTACCCCAGCGATATGGAACAGGCCGACGGCGCCCGACGATGCCGCCGCCGCGCCGAAGGCCTTCAGCGCATCCTCGCCGGGATGGCTGGATATGCCGGTGACGACGCCGACCGCGTTGCCGACCTCACGGCCGTAGAGGTTGCCCAGCACCGGCCAGGCGATCTCCGAACCAAGGAACGAGGCGGAGAGGCCGGACACATCGAACACCAGCCGTGCCTGCCGGTTCTCGGGGCGATGCAGGCCGTAATCCGGCGCGCGGCCCGATATGGCGCAGGCGATGTCGAGGAAGTCGCCATAGCGGTTGGTGCGTGCCCCCAGCACCGAATTGCAGAACACCACCGCGTTGGATTCACCCCAGGCGACATCGCTGCCAAGCGCTGGCCTGTGGCCGGCCTGATAGGGCGCGCAGGTCCAGCTCTGCTCGCAGCCCAGTTTGCGGTAGGCCTCCATCATTCGTCGCGCCATGCCGCGCGCCGGCTCTTCGAGGCGCACGCGCGAGCAGCCCATCAGGTCGAGCGCGCCGACATTGAGCGTCGAGCGCACCGCGACCCTGGCGCCGCCATCGACCAGCCTTTCGGCAAACAGCGTGCCGGAATCGCCGTGATAGAGCGCGCCGTCTATATGCGTCGAGGCGATCGGGATCAGTCGCGGCGCGCCGAGCAGCGCAGCGCTTTCGGCAACGATGCGCATCGCCATCGCCGCCCCGTCATGGCCGGAGGCGATTGTCTGCTCCTGTGCGCTGAGGGCGAGGCTCACGCGAACTCCTTGCGCATGGTGATCGAGGTCGGCCGGTCATAACCGTCATGCGCCGTGCGCGCGGTTTCGCGGAAGCCGAGACGCGCAAAGGTTGCGTGATTTGCCGTGAGCTCGACCCGCGTCTGCAGTTCGATGGCGGGTTTGTTGCGGTTGCGGGCAAGGTCCTCGACAGCCTGCATCAATCGTCTGCCGATGCCTTGGCCCTGAAGCCCGAGTTCGACGGCGAACTTGCCGATATAGAAATCATCGGGTCTCTCCAGCGCAAAAACGCAGCCTGCGATCTGGCCGCCCTGCAGAGCCACGAACACCGTTTCCCGCCCAGCCTTGTCCCTCAGGCTTTCGACGCACAGCAGATGCGCAGAGGAGGGCGGGTCGATGACGCCGTCCATCGGTGCAAAGGCGCGCATGATCAGGCTGAGCAGTTCGTCCCAGCGGTCGAAGCCGGGGGCGAACTGCGTGACCAAAACACTGGCAGGCTGATCCATGCGGTCAGCTTCTCTTGTAGCGGATCGTGTCGAAGCGCGCCGACAGCGCATCGTAGAGCAGCAGCCGGCCGACCAGTGGTTCGCCGATACCGGTGATCAGCTTGATGGCTTCCATTGCCTGCAAGGTGCCGATGACGCCGGTCAGCGCACCGACGACCCCGGCCACCGCGCAGGACGGCACCAGTCCTTCCGGCGGCGCTTCAGGAAAGAGGTCGCGATATCCAGGGTTCGGTCTGCCGTCGGCGCCGGTCCCGAACGGCATCAACACCGTCACCGAGCCGTCGAAGCGGCCGACGGCGGCATGCACGAGCGGCCGCTTTTCCGCCGCGCAGGCATCCGCCACCACATAGCGCGTCTCGAAATTGTCGGAGCCGTCGACGACCACGTCGTAGCGCGCGACGAGAACGGCAGCATTGTCGGCCGTCAGCCTGAAATCGTGCAATTCCACCGCGACATGGGGATTGATCCGGGCGATCGCTGCTTTGGCGCTCTCGGTCTTCGCCGTGCCGACCGTATGGGTGGCGTGGATCACTTGCCGCTGCAGATTGGACAGCGAGACAATATCGTCGTCGACGATTCCAAGCGTGCCGACGCCGGCGGCAGCGAGATATTCCAGCACCGGCGCGCCGAGGCCGCCGGCGCCGATCACCAGTACCCGCGCCCGCTTCAGCCTCTGCTGGCCGGCGCCGCCGATCTCGGGCAGCACGATGTGGCGGGCATAGCGTTCGAGCTCTTCGTCGGTGAGGGCGGCAGGGGTCATTGCCGGACCATATAGCGGAGCAAAAAGCTTGTCAGGTCTCTTCGGTTGGCCCAACCGTGCCGTGGTCGACGTTGAGGAACTGCGCGCGTCCCCTCAGGCTGGAAAACAGCGCGGCGTCGGTTCCGGTCATGAAGGCCTGGCAGCTCAGCTCTTCCAGGATCGAGAACAGCGCGGCGCGCCGGCCGGCATCGAGATGCGCGGCAATCTCGTCGAGCAACAGGATCGGCGTCATCCCCGACATCTCGCCGGTCAGCCTTGCGTGCGACAACACGATGCCGACCAGCAGCGCCTTCTGCTCTCCGGTCGAGCAGAGTTCGGCCGGCATCGCCTTGGGGCGGTGGCGCACCAGCAGATCCGAACGGTGCGGGCCATCGAACGTGCGTCCGGCGGCGCGGTCGCGCTCGCGGCCGTCGGCAAGGGCGGCGCGATAGCGTTCCTCGACATCCACGGCGGGTGCTGTGGCGACGTCGCTTTCAAGGTCGCCGGAGAGGCTGATGTCGGCCTGCGGAAACGGCCCGCTGGAAGGCAGCCTGTCGATCATGGCGGTAAGCAGGCGTACCAGTTCGGCGCGCGCAGCCGCGATCGCCACGCCGGTTTCGGCCATCTGCATCTCGATGGCGTCGAACCAGGCGCCGTCGCGCGAGCCTTCCGTAAGCAAGCGGTTACGTCCGCGCATCGCCTTCTCGTAATCGAGCGCACGCTGGCCGTGGCCGGGATCGACAGCCAAAACCAGCCGGTCGAGAAAGCGCCGCCGGTCGGCGGCAGGTCCGGGGAACAGGCCGTCCATGGCCGGCGTCAGCCAGACGACGCGCAGCCATTCCAGCATGGCGTCTGCCGACCGTGCCGGCGCGCCATTGATGCGCACCTTGCGACCGCCCTCGCCGGCCGCTTCACCCCCGGTGATGCCGGTGCCGATCTCGACCTGTCCCTCCGGCCCGTCGAGCCTTGCGTGGAGCGCAAAGCCGCCATCGCCGCCTTCGCGGGCCACGTCGACATAGGGCGCACGGCGCAGGCCGCGGCCCGGCGTCAGCAGGGAGATGGCTTCCAGAAGATTGGTCTTGCCGGCGCCATTGTCGCCGGAAAACACCACAGGGCCGGGGGAAAAGCCGATCGACAGCGCCGCATAGTTGCGGAAATTCGTAAGTGTTAGCTTCCTTATGTGACTTTGTTCCGGCAACCGCTATCCGCCTGTAGAAGTCGCCGCAATCAATTATGCTGCAGTGTGCCGCAGTGCGGCTGCTACACCCGCATCGGCATCAGCACGTAGAGCGCGGTCTCATCGGCCATGTCGTGGATCAGCGTCGGCGAACCGGCATCGGCCAGCATGAACTTGGCTTCCGTGCCGGTCAGTTGAGCAGCGACGTCGAGCAGATATTTGGCGTTGAAGCCGATCTCGATCGGGTCTGAGGAGTAATCAGCGGCCAGTTCCTCGGTGGCGCTGCCCGAATCCGGATTGTTGACGGCAAGCGTCACCTGGCCTTCGGTGATCGAAAGCTTCACCGCGCGGCCGCGCTCGGAGGAAATGGTCGAGACGCGATCGACGGCGGCGGCGAAGCTCTGGCGGTCGATGATCAGCTTCTTGTCGTTGCCGGTCGGAATGACGCGCTGGTAGTCCGGGAAAGTGCCGTCGATCAGCTTCGAGGTCAGAACCACGCTGCCGATGGTGAAGCGGATCTTGGTGTCGGACAATTCGGTGGTCACCGCGACATCGGGATCGTCGACCAGCTTCTGCAATTCGCTGACCGTCTTGCGCGGAATGATGATGCCCGGCATGCCTTCGGACCCGGCCGGAGCGTCGATCTCGGCGCGCGCCAGGCGGTGGCCGTCGGTCGCCACCGAACGCAGCTTCAGCTTGCCGCCAGTTTCATGCGTGTGCAGGTAGATGCCGTTGAGATAGTAGCGCGTCTCTTCGGTGGAGATGGCGAACTGGGTCTTTTCGATAAGGCCTCTCAGGGCGACGGAATCGAGCCGGAAGATGTGTGAGAAGGATCCCGCCGAAAGCTCCGGGAAATCGGACTGCGGCAGGCATTGCAGGCGAAAGCTCGAGCGGCCCGACGTTACCGTCATGGCGTTGCCGTCCTCGTCGGTCTTCAGCATCACTTCGGCGCCGTCGGCCAGCTTGCGCACGATGTCGTAGAGCAGGTGCGCCGGAACCGTCGTCGCCCCGCCGCGCTCGACCTTTGCCGGCGTCGCTTCGGTCACTTCGAGGTCGAGGTCGGTGGCTTTCATTTCAAGGCTGGCGCCCTCGGCGCTGAGCAGCACGTTCGACAGGATCGGTATGGTATTGCGCCGCTCGACCACGCGATGAACGTGGTTGAGCGACTTCAGGAGATTGGACCGTTCCAGGATAACACGCATGACGAAACAGGCTCGCTTGAATGAATGGACGGGTCACCAGTGGGCGGCGCCCCGCGAAAGGTCTGAACAGGCTCAGAATCTATGCAAACTGACAGGAAAAAGCCAGCAAACGCAAGTCCGGGCCACCGGTTCGCGCCGGTTAAGCGGGCTTTCTGGGGATAAAGCGGACGTTGGCCGGCAACCGATGCATGTCGCCGAAAACTGCGCAGCGGTTTTGGGACAACGACATGCATCAAAACAAGAAAATTTAAAGCGCGACGACCGTTTGCCGCGCCGATCAGGCTTGGTCGTTGATCAGCCTGCGCAACAGTTCCAGTTCCTGCGCCAGCGTGTTGTCGACGCCGGAAAGGTCCTCGATCTTGCGCACCGCATGCAGCACCGTGGTGTGGTCGCGCCCGCCGAACCGCCGGCCGATCTCCGGCAGCGAGCGCGGCGTCAATACCTTCGACAGGTACATGGCGACCTGCCTGGGCTTCACGATGGTGCGCGTGCGCCGGTTGGACAGCAACTCGGTCTTCGACACATTGTAGTGGCGCGCCACGATGCGCTGGATGTCCTCGATGCGCACCCGCTTCGGCTCGCCAGAGCGATAGATGTGCCCCAGGATCTCGTCGATGCGGTCGATGGTGATCGCCGGCTCGAACGACTGACGAAACAGCAGTTGGTTGAACGCGCCCTCCAGCTCACGACCGCTGCCGGTCACCGTGCGGGCGACATGGTTGAGGATCTCCTCCGAAATATTGAGCGATGCATCGTCAACCTTGGCGGTGGCAAGCCGAAGTTTGAGCATGCCTATGCGCATGGCGAAGTCCGGCGCCGACATTTCCAGCGCGACACCGCCATTGAGGCGCGAGCGCACCCGCGGTTCCAGCGATTCCAGTTCCGACGGCGGCCTGTCAGCGGCAACCACCACTTGCTTGGCGCTGTCGAGCAGCATGTTGATGAGATGGCAGAATTCGTGCTGGATCGACTTGCCCTGCAGGAACTGCATGTCGTCGATGATCAAGAGGTCGATGTCGCGCAGCTGTTCCTTCAGCGTCAGCGCATTGTTGTCGCGGATCGCGGTGGCGAAGCGCCACATGAAATATTCGGCCGTCAGATAGACGACGCGCGATTTCGGGTTCTGTTTCAGGGATTCGGCCGCAATCGCCTGCAAAAGGTGCGTCTTGCCGAGCCCGACGGTCGCATGAAGGAACAGCGGGTTGAAGCGCACCGCGCTCGACTGCGATTCCGCCACGGCTTTGGCTGCGGCGAAAGCCACCCGGTTCGACGGGCCTTCGATGAAGGAGCCGAACGTGTAGCGCGGGTCGAGCGGCGACCCCAGCACATTGTGCCGGAATTCGCTCTCGATCGGCGTGCCGGGACGAGGGGCGGGCGCCCGCTCCACCCTGCCGGGGCCGACCGTGCCGGCCGCCAATGCGGTCTGCGTATGCTTGGTCATCTTGCGCGCCGGCACGGCCTCGGGTTCGACGCCATTGCGGGCAGGACGGGTCGCGGTGCGCACGACCATCTCGATCTTGAGGATTTCGGGATCCTCGTGCTTCCACAGATCGGCGATGAGATCGAGATAATGGCCATTGATCCACGAGCGCAGGAAGGCCGTGGGCACCGAGATGCGTACAATGCCCCGGGAAGCCTCAGCCACCTTCATACGGCCGAACCAGCTCGAATAGACCTCGGTTCCCAGGCGCGCCTTCAACTGGGCCTTGACCCGGTCGAACTTCTGTTCCGCGTCGCTGGAAGCCGCCATATCGTGCGCTCCGACCAATGTTCCGGGAAATGGCAGGTCGCCCGTAAGCTCCCGCTCGATGCCGCTCTGCATGATTGTGCGTCCCTTTTCCTTTGTACCTTTTTTCCGCCGGGAGTGCGCCTCCTGCACCCATGTTTCCGGCGACCGTATCTTCGCTACAACACCACCGCCGCCGCCGGCGGATGACGTTGCCTCGTCAGAATGGGATGGGTCCCGGCTGCTTAAAGCCAGTCCGTCTGACATGTTCGGGCAAAGCGGTGCTACCCGGCGAAAACGCCGGTGCGCCATCAAGCTGCCATGTACAATTACGCCAGTCCCCTATCGTATCGAAAAGGCAAGCCATACCCGTTCGCGGAATTGATCCACGTCATGAATTCTGCCACTGTTAGCTGGCCGATTCAGGCTGGGTTAAGGGCTAATGGCCCGTCCCTTTCGATAGACCGACATTACCGAAATCGCTGTGGATAGGGCAAGGCCACCTCTAACGGATTTTTAAGGAATCTGGTTAGTGAACAACGGTTCGGGCTCCGTGCTGGAAGCGCATATTTTGACAAAGCCATTGGGATTCAAACCCTTTTGCCGCGAATATGAAAATGGCTGTGCGGTTTGAAATTTTCTGAAATAATTCGCTT
The DNA here is from genome assembly GCF_040323125.1 of Mesorhizobium sp. M0062. NCBI lineage: Bacteria > Pseudomonadati > Pseudomonadota > Alphaproteobacteria > Hyphomicrobiales > Phyllobacteriaceae > Mesorhizobium > Mesorhizobium sp. M0062. The sequence continues at coordinate 20,451 of NZ_JAMYUO010000001.1, read as the reverse complement.
GACACCAACTTGCTGCCTATCGCCCACAGGCGATGTGAACAAGCTGTGGATCACTTCCAGCAAGTCGTTGAAAAATATCAGCAATTTGTGACAGCCAAATTTATTGGCGTGGGCCGTTTCGGCGGATTGGAATATCAGTGGGAGTGTATGTGCCGGCAAAGCATTCCAGACTCTGGAATGCGGCTCGGGCGTGCTTTGCGGCCGTTCTTTTTAAGTGCTTGCCGGCAAACGAAAAAACCCGGCACGATTGGCCGGGTTTGAAAGAACGACAGTTCAGGAACGGTCAATCAGGCCGACAGCACCTTGAGGCGGTGAGCCAGACGCGACACCTTGCGCGATGCCGTATTCTTATGGATCACGCCCTTGGTCGCGGCGCGCATCAATTCCGGCTCTGCGGTCTTGAAGGCTTCCAGCGCGGCTGCCTTGTCGCCGGCAGCCAGTGCCTCTTCGACCTGGCGGACATATGTACGCACGCGCGAGCGGCGGTTCTTGTTGATCGCTGCGCGGCGGGCGATCTTGCGCGTTGCCTTTTTGGCCGAGGAGGTATTGGCCATGATGCCTCTCTTCTGATCTGGTGGGCGCATGCGGGATGCCGCAGGGCGCAAAAAACAAACGGGCAGCCAACGGCCGCCTCGGTTGGAGCGGCTTATAGTTCAGCTTTTCCGGCGCGTCAACGCCGCTTTGGCTTCTTTTTGGTCCTCGCCGCCGCCACTCTAGCGATTGGTGAAATTCGGCTTCCGCTTCTCGGCAAAGGCTGCCATCCCTTCCTTCTGGTCGTCGAGCGCAAACAGCGAGTGGAACAGCCGGCGTTCGAAGCGCAGTCCCTCCGCCAGCGTCGTCTCGTAGGCGCGGTTGACTGCCTCCTTGGCCATCATCACCGATGGCAGTGAAAACTCTGATATCCTGGCCGCGGCCTTCATCGCCTCCTCGATCAACTCGCCGGCCGGCACGACGCGCGAGGCCAGGCCGCTGCGCTCGGCTTCGGCGGCATCCATCATCCGACCGGTCAGGCACATGTCCATGGCCTTCGACTTGCCGACAAAGCGGGTCAGCCGTTGCGAGCCGCCCATGCCGGGAATGACGCCAAGCGTGATTTCGGGTTGGCCGAACTTGGCCGTGTCGGCGGCAATGATGAAATCGCACATCATCGCCAGTTCGCAGCCGCCGCCCAGCGCATAGCCCGCGACAGCGGCGATCATCGGCTTGCGCGCACGGGTAAACTCTTCCCAGCCGACGAAGAAATCCTGCACATAGGCCTCCGCGTAGGTGACGGCCTGCATTTCCTTGATGTCGGCGCCCGCCGCAAAAGCCTTCTCGGAACCGGTGATGACCATGGCGCCGATGCCGGGATCGGCGTCGAACCCCTTTGCCGCCGTCAGCAAATCCGCCAGCACCTGCGCGTTCAGCGCGTTGAGCGCCTTAGGCCGGTTCAACGTGATCAGGCCGACCTTGCCGCGCGTCTCGACGATGATGGTTTCATAGCTCATGGGCTGGCCTCCTGGTTGCGGCACTGAAGGACCGTCTAGCTTACCGCTGGCAGGTCCGGCAATAAAAGGTCGAGCGGCCGCTTTGCACGATGCGCTCGATGTGGCCGCGACAGCCGGGCGTCGGACAGGGCTCGCCTTCGCGATCGTAGACCGCGAAGGAATGCTGGAAATAGCCCAGCGACCCGTCTGTGTGCACATAGTCGCGCAGCGAAGACCCGCCGGCGGCGATCGCATCGGCGATCACCGAACGGATTGCCTCGGCCAGTCGTTCGCTCTGTTCCTTGGCCTTCTTGCTGGTCCCGGCGATGGTGCCTGCCTCGCGCAATGGCGAAAGGCCGGCGCGCCACAGCGCTTCCGACACATAGATATTGCCGAGCCCGGCAATCAGCTTCTGGTCGAGCAGCGCCGCCTTCAACGGCGATCTGCGGCCCTTCAGCAGAGAGGCGAGCAGGGCGCCTTCCAGCGCATTGCCGGTCGGCTCGACGCCCAGTCCCGCGAGCATCGGATGCGCCTCGGCCAGGCCTTCCGCAAACAGCATGAAGCCGAACCGACGCGGGTCGTTGAAGACCACGCGAGACTGGACGCCGACAGGCGACACGACATGGAACACCACATGGTCGTGCTTGGCATTCCTCGAGCGCTCTTGATGGAACGTGCCGGGCGTCTCTTTCTCATCGGCGGTCTCGATGCGGAACGAGCCCGACATGCCGAGATGGCAGATCATCACCGGGCCATCGTCCAGGTGTATGGTGAGATATTTGGCGCGGCGGCCAAGCGCGATGACCGTCTTGCCGGTCAGCCGCTGCGCAAATTTCGCCGGAAACGGAAATCTGAGATCGGGCCGGCGCGCCTCGACGCGTACGATCCGCGCGCTTTCCAGAACCGGCTGCAGGCCGCGCCGGACGGTTTCGACCTCGGGCAGTTCAGGCATGGCCGCCTATCGCCGCATGGAAGGAAGCGCCGTGGCGGCCGCGCGCCAGCTTGAGGTGTTCGGCGACCGTCTCGCCGATATCGGCGAAGGTGGTCCTGAGCCCGATGTCGCCGCCCGTGAGACCCGGTGCGGTGCCGATGACCGGGACGCGTTCGCGCGTGTGGTCGGTGCCTCGCCATGTCGGATCGTTGCCATGGTCGGCGGTGAGGATGAGCAGATCGCCCGGCTTCAGCTTTGCCAGTGCCTCGGGCAGCCGGCGGTCGAAGGCTTCGAGCGCTGCAGCATAGCCGGCGACGTCGCGGCGATGGCCGAAATCGGTGTCGAAGTCGACGAAATTGGCGAACACCAGGTCGCCGTCGCCGGCATCGTCCATCGCACCCAGCGCCTTGTCGAACATTGCCATGTTGCCGGGCGCCTTGCGTACTTCCGAGATACCGCGATGGGCGAAGATGTCGCCGATCTTGCCGACCGCGATCACCCGGCTGCCGCGCCCGGTCAAGCGGTCGAGCAGCGTCGGCTCAGGCGGCGGCACGGCGTAGTCATGGCGGTTGTAGGTGCGCTCGAAGGTGGCCGATGTTTCGCCCAGGAAAGGCCGTGCGATCACCCGTCCGATCTTCAGCGGATCGACCAGCCGGCGTACCGTCTTGCAGAACTCGTAGAGCCGCTCCAGGCCGAAATGAACTTCGTGCGCTGCTATCTGCAGGACGGAATCGACCGAGGTGTAGCAGATCGGCTGGCCAGTGCGGATATGCTCCTCGCCGAAGCGCTCGATGATCTCCGTGCCGGGCGCATGGCAGTTGCCGAGAATGCCCGGCACCTTACCCTCGCGGATCATCGCTTCGGTCAGTTCGGCAGGGAAGGTGGGCACCTTATCGGGGAAATAGCCCCAGTCGAACCGCACGGGCAGCCCGGCGATTTCCCAGTGACCCGACGGCGTATCCTTGCCGCTCGAAATCTCCTGCGCGGCGCCGTGGAAAGCGGAGGCTGAAACAGCGGCTTTGCTGTCGAATTGGAAGCCGGTTGCGGTTTCTGCTGCGCGGCCGAGACCGAGCGAAACCATGGTGGGCACCTTCAGCGGTCCCTCGCGCAGGCCCTCGCGATCGGCGCGGGCTTCCGCGCAGGCCAGCGCGATATGTCCGAATGTGTTCGAGCCGGCGTCGCCATAGGGTTCGGCATCGGCGGCGCCGCCAATGCCGAAAGAATCGAGAACGAAGAGGAAAGCGCGTGCCATCGGTGCCGTCATTGCCAGTCTGGTTGACCAGACATAAGGTCCCGTCGCGGCATTGGCAAATCGTAAACCAGGCGGCAACGGCCTGACGCGATGGTCGCGAAGTCGGGCAGGCGCGCTGTACGCATCCTTGAGACATGCGATGCGCTTCAAGGAACGGCGTGCGGGGCATGGATCGATGAGACGGGCTGACCTGGGTTGGAGTGCACTGGCGACCACTGTAGCGCTGCTGGCCTCGCAGCTCGCCGCGCACGCCGACTGGCGCGACCAGATCGGCACGTTTCGGATCGGCATCGTTGCCGAGCCGGGCGCCGGCAACACGGTTCCGGGTCTGGCCATGCTGACTGACGCCTACGGCAGGGCGCTCGGCATGAAGGTGGAATTCGTCGTCGCGCATGACTATGCGGCGCTGATAGAGGCACAGGCCAATGGCCGGATTCAGTACGCGGTCTATTCGGCGACCGCCTACGCCACCGCCTCGGAGCGCTGCGGCTGCGTCGAACCTCTTGTGGCGCCGGTCGATGCCGACGGTGCCACGGGCATCCGCTCCGTGCTTTTGACGCGCGACGGCAGGCTTTCCGATCTCGCGGCCCTGGAAACGCACCGCATCGCCATGGCGCCTTCCGACAATGTCGGCGGTTCGCTTCTACCGCTCGCCGGGCTGGCGGCCGACGGCATCAAGATCAGCCAGGATGCGCCATTCCTCGCTCATGCCGGCTCGGCTGCCGCCGCAGAAGCGATGCTGGTCGATGGCCAGGCCGATGCCTTGTTCGGCTGGGAGCGGGCCACGGCGGAAAACCGGACGGCGATTGCTGGCGATCAGCCGGCTGATCCGGACGGCACGGCGGCGCGACTGGAGGCGGCGGGCATTCCAGAAGCCGCGCTCCAGATCATCTGGACCTCCGGCGTGCTCAGATACGGCCCTCACGCCGTCCGCAGCGATCTCGACCCCGAAGCCAAACGCCGACTGACCGTCTTCCTCACCAATCTCAGATCGCAGTCGCCGGAAGTCTACGATTTCGTGGAATCGAAACATTCGGGAGGGTTCACGCTCGCCGCTGCGAGTGACTATGCGATGGCCGATTCCATCGTGCGCCTGGTGTCGGGCAGCACCGACAGCGGCGCGCAATAAAGCCGGGGTCGGATGGGCCAGAGCTGCTTCAGCAATCGCTGCAGGGGATCGACGTGGTCCGGCGCGGCCTGAGATAGTAGGTTTCGCTCATCGTTATCTTGCCTTCGTTGAAGGCCGAGATAAATCCGAGCGGCTTTTCGGAGCCTTCCGACCAGGAGATGATCGGTTGGTATGCTAGAGTGGTTTTGACACGAATGAGGAAAGTCCCCGCAACATTGAGCGTCGCCGGAACGGTGGTGGAAGTTGTCGGGTTGGAGTCGCGGCCAGTCTTCCCATCCAGCACGCTCCAGGACCACGCCACCTTTGCTTGCGGTATCGGATTGTTCGGGTCGGTTCTGATGTCGATTGCCGTAATGGAGATATTGGCGACCGAGCGGTTGTAAGGCTGAAGGCTGGAGTTGCCGATCTTCATGATGTCGGTGAGATCTGCGTTGACCACCGACGTTTGCTGCGTGACGAGGTCGGCAACCATGGAGCTGATGCGGCTGACCTTCTTGCTGGCCTCGATGGCTTGCGAGGCCTCCATCGTAATGAAATACATGATCAGCAAGACAGGCACGATGAGGGCAAACTCGACGGCCGCTATGCCGCGCCGATCGGAAAAAAACCGCTCCGCTCTCTTCCAGCTAACCGACATCCCCGGATGTGCCCCCGCACGAAACATGCACTTTTCCTTTTGCTTACACGTGCAATTTCAGTTGTCGAATGGCTCGTTTTGCCACGTTGTCGTCGCGTAATGCAGAGTCTTGCCGCCATCCATATTCGACATGTATTGAGCCATGAAATCGGTCATGACCGGCCAAGGGTAAAAGACCCGCAGCATGTTCTTTGATTCTGCCGGACCTATTGTAGGGGTCCCGAAAGCCGGGTCCTTGCCTGTATCCGGATCCTTGCCCGTCAGCGTGATGGTCGAGCCGGAAATCGTGAAACCCGCACTGGCTGCCCCGGCAAAGGTCTTGAACGGGCGCAGATCCACCAGCAAACCGGGGCAACCCTTCGCGACAATGATCTCGAGTCTGGCGCAGACCAAGCCCTTCAGCTTCTCTTCCGTCACATCCGCTTGCCTCAACTGGCCAGTACGCAACTGACGGGCGATATCATCGGTGATGTTGGCCATCACCTCCTGTCCGGCAAATGAAACGCAGCTCTCGAGGATGGCGAAGACGAGAGCCGCAAACGGTAGCGCAAGCATCGCGAATTCTATCGCCGTGCTGCCGCGCCGATCACGAAGGAAATGAGGGGCAAACGTCACGCGCCCTGCCTTGGCCTTGCAGATCTCGCGTTCTGAATCCTCGTCCAAAACGTCGCCCATATCCCGTTCCTGCGATCCTGATGCGGTACCGTCAGCACCACTATCAAGAACCCATTTAGCTCCGGTTTGAATGACCGTTAAATTCGACCAGGCGACATTAACCGGCCGCTAACCGACGCGGCTTTCCCGAGACAATCGAGCCAACTGAGGCGCTTACTGCCCAGCGCTCATCTCGGCTTCGGACGACTTTTCCGAGTCGCTCTTGTACGAGCTTTCGCAATAGGGCGTGCAGGACATGGTCTGTACCGAGGCGCGCCTGTAGATACGCACGGACGACGCGTCCTGGCGCACCACGGTCACCTGCTCGTCGACGATCGGGCTGCCATCGTGGTCGAGGACAACCAGATTGGTGACGCCGAACCCCTTGCCAGTCAGTACGATCGTCGATGCATCCTGGACGGAGGCGTCGGCAATCGCCGGATTGCCGACGACTATGGTGTCGGCGGGGCGTGTCAGTTTGACGATCTTGGCCTGATTCATCGTCACTTCGATGCCGGCTCCGGCCTTGGCCGGCAGCACAAAAGCCGGGACGGCGAGAAGCGCGACAAGCAGGAATGACGATTTCATGGCAGTCATCAAGGCGCTCCACAGCGGCAAAACTTGTTCAAAGAAACATGAAGGAGATTGGTGAACCAACGGTTAAACCCTTGACCTGCGCCGGGGTATTCGCACCAATCCTGCTGCCAGCTAATGTAACAATGCATCCTGCCGATAGCCGTGAAATTACAGCTCTTCACGGGCAGGCGAGCTACTGTCCAGCGTTTAGTTTACGGTTAACCACGCAAGCTGTTCGAAGCGGGAAAGGAATCGGTAAGGCTGTTTATTAAGCCGATTGAAAGAGCTTCTCCGTAGATTGGCAGCATCCGATCAACCACCACAGAAGTTGACGGAAGTGCTGTAACACGTGGAGTAGGAGCTCTCGAATGTCTAATCTCATCGCACGTTTCGCGAAGGACGAATCCGGCGCGACCGCTATCGAATACGGTCTGATCGCAGCTCTCATCGCGCTTGCCATCATGGTTGGCGCTGGTCAGCTCGGCAATGCCCTGAACAACAAGTTCAAGGACATCGCGGATTGCGTGAAGGATCCGACGAACGCTGCTTGTAAGTAATAGTCTAGCATCCTGTTTCGACTGGTAGACTGGAAGGGCCGCCTCGCTGGCGGCCCTTTTGTCTTTGAAGATCGTTTGGCTTTGGTCTTTGCTGCGCCGCTTGGCGCCCTGACATTTCCCGGGATTTGCCCCGCATCAGCAGAACTCACCAATCCTTAACCCAAGCCGCCTAACCTGCAGCCATCGTTGCCTTTCCAACCATGAGAGACCGATGCTCAACGCGCTGATCTTCGTTGTCTTTCCGTTTTGCATGCTTTTTGCGGCGATCTCCGACGCGCTGTCGATGACAATCTCCAATCGGGTGCCGGTGCTGCTTGTGGCCGTCTTTGCCGTGGTTGCGCCACTGACGGGTATGGACTGGGCAACTTACGGCTGGCATTTCGCCGCCGGCGGCCTGGTGCTGGCCGTGACTTTCGGTCTGTTTGCGCTCGGCGGCATGGGCGGAGGCGATGCCAAGCTTTTGGCAGCCACGTCCATCTGGATGGGGCTCAACATTCACCTTGTCAATTACCTCGTCGCTTCGACGTTCATCGGTGGCATGCTGACGCTCGCCATTCTCTTCTATCGGAAATCGCCGCTGGCGACCTACACCAGTCACAATCCGGTCCTGCGCCATTTCGCCGACGAGATGAATGGCGTTCCCTATGGCATCGCACTCGGCATTGGCGGGCTGCTGACCTATCCCGATTCGCCCTTGATGGAATGGGCATTGGCAAGGTTGGCGACCTGATGTAGCGAACCTCCTCTGCCCTTTCGGCATCGATCCTGAAAAGAGGCGGCTTGGCCGCCTTTTTCATTTTGTCGGAGCATGGTCGTGTAATTATGTAAACCTTGAATTAATCACGATCGTAAGCATTGTATTAACCTTGTTTTGACGATTGCCGCTGCAAAGTCCGGCCTGGCTAGGTGGTTGCCTAAAGGCGAGGGTTCGGACAGATGCCAGCATCCCGACTGATCATTCTGGGCGTGGCGGTGGCCGCGGCGGGTGGTGCAGGTTATGTTGCCAAGAATATGGTGGCGGTCCCGCCCCAGCAGGTCGTCGTCGATGCCCCGCAGGCGCCGGCCATCGCCTTGCAGGATGTGCTCGTGCTTTCCGGCGACGTGCCGATGGGAAGCCCGCTTGAGAACAATCTCAGCTGGGAGTCCTGGCCGTCCGATGGCATCAATGCGAATTTCATCACCCGTGCCGCCGAACCCGAAGCGCGGGAGAAGCTGAAGGGCTCCGTCGCCCGCATGGCGATGTACACCGGTGAGCCGTTGCGGCGCTCCAAGCTGATCGGCGAGGGGCAGAGCTTCATGTCTTCGATCCTGCCCACCGGCATGCGTGCCGTCGCCACCGCGATCTCGGCCGACACGTCGGCAGGCGGCTTTATCCTGCCTAACGATTTTGTCGACGTCATCATGACCCGCAGATCCGACACCGGCAACGCCGGTAGCGGATTCACCACCGAGACCATCCTCAAGAACATCCGCGTCCTGGCGATCGATCAGACCATCCAGGAGGACGAGGAAGGCAAGAAGACCAGGGTCGGACAGACGGCGACGCTGGAGCTGACGCCGCAGCAGGCCGAGATCATCACCGTCGCCCAGCAGATGGCCGATCGCCTGACGCTGGCGCTGCGCTCGATCACCGACAACAAGGAAAAGGGTACCGATGAAGCCGACTACCTCGTTTCCGGCAATGGGCGGCGCGGAACGGTGCGGTTGATCAAATCGGGCGAAGTTTCCGAAGTAGGGGCAAGGAAATGAGGTTAGTCGCTAGACTGCCGGTCACCACGGCTGCGGCCATCGGTCTGCTTTTTCTCGGAGCCCATGCAAGTGGCCTTGTCGACGCCAAGGCCGCCGGAAAGAGCGTCGGGGTCATGGCCTCGTCGGCCACGCAACGTGTCAAGCTTGGCCTCAACAAATCGGTGGTCATCGATCTGCCGAGCGACGCCTACGACATCCTGGTCGCCAACCCCGCGGTCGCCGATGCGGTGACCCGCACCGCAAGGCGGATCTATCTGTTCGGCAAGTCGGTGGGCGAAACCAACATCTTCGTCTTCGGTCCCAATGGCGAGCAGATCGCCAGCCTGGATCTGGCCGTCGAACGCGACGTCGCCGGATTGGAAGATTATCTCAAGCGCTTCCTTCCGAATGCCGAGATCAAGGTCGAGTTGCTGAACGACAACGTCGTCCTGACCGGGACGGTGGACACGCCGCTCGATGCCAAGCGCGCCGTCGATCTGGCAACCATCTTCGTGTCCGGCGGTGAAGCGACGACCGGTCAGTATTCGCAGACCGCGGCAGGCGGCAATGCCAATGGCGGCGTCGACATCAACAATCCGGATGCCGAACGCCGGGTCTCGAAGATCGTCAACCTGCTGCAGATCATCGGCGACGACCAGGTGACGCTGAAGGTGACCGTGGCCGAAGTCAGCCGCTCGGTGATGAAGCAGCTCGGCGTCAACATGGTTGGCAAAGGCAGCTCCAACGGCATCAGCTTCAATGCGACCAGTGACACCTTCCCCGGCCTAGGCAAGCCGTTGTCGAGTTCGGGGGTCAATTTTGCCACCTCTGCTCTGCAGGGCTACATCACTGCGATGGAGCAGTCCGGCGTCATGAAAACGCTGGCCGAGCCTACTTTGACGGCCGTCTCCGGTGAGAAGGCGACCTTCAAAGTCGGCGGCGAGTACAATATGGTCAGCGCCGTTACAAATGCCAAGTCGGATGCCAATCAGAATGCCGACAGGGTTTGGACGGCTCAGAAAATCGAATACGGCATCGGCCTGGAATTTCAGCCTGTGGTGCTGTCGCCCGGTCGCATCAGCCTGAAGGTCAGGACGTCGGTTTCCGAACCGACCACCGAAGGCGCGGTCTCTTTCGGAGACACCAACGTCATATCGCTGCGCAAACGTTTGGCCGACACGACCGTGGAACTGCCTTCGGGTGGATCGATGATGATAGCCGGCCTCGTCCGCGACGACGTCAGGCAGGCGGTAAACGGCTTGCCCGGACTGACCAAGATCCCGGTGCTCGGCACGCTCTTCCGCAGCCGCGATTTCGTCCGCAACGAAAGCGAGTTGGTCATCATCATCACGCCTTATCTGGCGCGGCCGGTGGCGCGCAACGACCTGGCCAAGCCGGATGACAATTTCAACGCCGCTGGCGATGGCCCGGCCATGTTCCTTGGCCGCGTCAACCGCGTCTACGGCACCATGCAGACAGACAAGCCCAACGGCCGCTACCACGGCGTTGTCGGCTTCATCTACAAGTAAGCGGGGAGCGGACATGTCTCAGTCAACATCGAAGGCAATGGCGGTCGCCGCGACAGTGCGGTCCGGCCGTGCCCGGATCAGCCGATCGGCAATGCCGATCCTGGCGATCGCGATCGCCGCCTCGCTCGCCGGTTGCGCCAAGCGCGACAGCATCACGGTTGGGGCGATTCCCGATGATTATCGCACCACGCATCCGATCGTGATTGCCGAGAAGAACCAGAAGCTGGACCTCCCGGTCGGCGCCGGCGATCGCGGCATGACCGGCTCGCAGCGCGACACGCTTCTGGGCTTCCTTGACGGCTACGACAGGAGCGCTGCCCCGGCGCTGACGATCGCAATCCCGATCGGCTCGGCCAATGAGGTGGCGGCGACTGCCGCGGCGCGCGATTTCGCCAGGCTGGCGGTTGCCGGCGGCATCAAGCGAAACCGGATCGTGGTGACCTCCTACCAGTCGGTTTCCCCGGAAGCCTCGGCGCCTATCCGCGTTTCCTATATTTCGGTGAGAGCCCAGACCGACAAATGCGGGCGCTGGCCCGAAGACATCCTCGCAACCTCCGAAAACAAGCACTACGCCGATTACGGCTGCTCCTCTCAAAACAACCTCGCTGCGCAACTCGCCAATCCGGCCGATCTGCTCGGGCCAAGAAAGTCGTCCGATATCGACGCCGAGAACCGCGGCGCGGTGATCGACGTCTATCGCGGCAGAGGTATTTCGGACGAGTTCCTCGGCAGTTCGGAAGTGACGTATTAGGAGCGCCGGTCCCGCGTAGAGACCGGAACGAGAAGTCACGGAAAAGAGCATGACGATGAGCAATCTTGCCTACGACACGCCCGGAGACGGCGGCGACAGCTCCCAATCGGATGTTGCAGCGATGCAGGCGCTGCGGCCGGTGCCGCGTATTTCTATCCAGGCATTTTGCGAGACGGAAGGTGTCGCGCATCCGGTGGAGCGGGCCGGCGAGGATCGCCGCATGGCCAAGGCGCATCTGAAAGTGCATATGGGCGGCATCGCCACGGCGATCGAATTCTATCAATCGGCGCCGACGCCGAACCTCATCCTGCTGGAATCGCGCAGCGAACCGAAGCAATTGCTGGAGCAGCTTGCCCAGCTTTCAGAATATTGCGATCCCTCCTCCAAAGTCGTGGTGATCGGCCACTACAACGATGTCGGTCTCTACCGCGAACTCATTCGCTTCGGTATTTCCGAATATGTCATCGCACCGGTGTCGATGGCCGATATCGTCTCCGTGGTGTCATCGATCTTCGTCGATCCGGAAGCCGAGCCGATCGGCCGCTCGATCGCCTTCATCGGCGCCAAGGGCGGCGTCGGCTCCTCGACCATCGCCCACAATGTAGCGTGGGCGATGTCATCGCTGTTCAAGTCGGAAGTGGTCGTCGCCGATCTCGACCTGGCTTTCGGGACGGCCAACATAAATTTCGACCAGGACCCTGCGCAAGGCATCGCCGAAGCCGTATTTTCGCCCGAACGCGTTGACGAGGTCTATCTCGACCGTCTGCTTGCCCAGTGCGCCGAACATCTGTCGCTGCTCGCCGCGCCCTCCACACTGGAACGTGTCTATGATTTCGATCCCGATGCCTTCACGCAACTCATCGATACCGCCCAGCGCAGCGTGCCGCTGCTGGTGCTCGACGTCCCCCATATCTGGACGGGCTGGACCAAGAACACACTGATCAAGGCCGACGAGATCGTCATCACGGCGACGCCGGAACTGGCCAATCTGCGCAACACCAAGAACCTGGTCGATATGCTGACGAGGCTTCGTCCGAACGATCCGCCGCCGAAGCTGATCATCAACCAGGCCGGCGTGCCGAAACGGCCCGAGATTTCCGCTTCCGACTTCGCCGAGCCGCTCAGCCTCACGCCGATGTCGGTCATCGCCTTCGACCCGTTGTTGTTTGGAAATGCCGCCAACAACGGCCGCATGCTGGGCGAGATGGATGCCAGGAGCCCGGTCGTCGGCATGATCAACGAAATCGCGCATGTCCTGACCGGTCGCAGCGAAATCAAGGCCAGGAAGAAGGCAGGCCTTGGCGGCCTGCTCGGCAAGCTCTCGCGTAACAAGAAATGACGCTCCCCTCCAAATCAAGAAGTAGAGCATGATGTCGTTCGAAAACCGCTTCGGCATCATGTTCTGGACGGAATTGGTAGTCGATCATGTTTGGTAAAAGAGGCTCCGACGACGGCGGCCGGTTCACCCCGGAGTTCCGTCAGCCAGCACCGGCGCCAGCGGCGCCGGCCACTGCAACGCCTGCGGACATGGCGGTACTTGCCCGGCCCGCGGCAGCGCCGCCTGGAGCGCCGGGAACCCCGCCAACTCGCCGTGCCGTTGAGGCGCCATCGATGGCGCCGGAGCCGCCAAAAAAGATCCAGCGCGAAAAAAGTGAAACCTACTACGACACCAAGAGCCAGGTCTTCTCCGCGCTCATCGACACCATTGACCTGTCGCAACTCGCCAAGCTCGATCCCGAGAGCGCGCGCGAGGAAATCCGCGACATCGTCAACGACATCATCGCCATCAAAAATTTCGCAATGTCGATCGCCGAGCAGGAAGAGTTGCTCGAGGACATCTGCAACGATGTGCTGGGCTACGGCCCGCTGGAGCCGCTGCTCGCCCGCGACGATATCGCCGACATCATGGTCAACGGCTCCAAGAACGTCTACATCGAAGTCAATGGCAAGGTCGAACAGACCGGCATCCGCTTCCGCGACAATCAGCAACTGCTCAACATCTGCCAGCGCATCGTCAGCCAGGTTGGCCGCCGCGTCGACGAATCGAGTCCGATCTGCGACGCCCGCCTACCCGACGGCTCCCGCGTCAACGTCATCGCCCCGCCGCTCTCCATCGACGGCACCGCGCTCACCATCCGCAAGTTCAAGAAGGACAAGCTGACGCTCGATCAGCTGGTCAAGTTCGGCGCCATCTCGCCGCAGGGCGCCGAGATCCTCAAGATCATCGGCCGCGTCCGCTGCAACATCGTCATCTCCGGCGGTACCGGCTCCGGCAAGACGACGCTGCTCAACTGCCTGACCAACTATATCGACCGCGAGGAACGCGTCATCACCTGCGAAGACTCGGCCGAACTGCAACTGCAGCAGCCGCACGTGGTGCGTCTCGAAACCCGCCCGCCCAATCTCGAGGGCGAAGGCGAGGTGACAATGCGCGACCTGGTCAAGAACTGCCTCCGCATGCGGCCCGAACGCATCATCGTCGGCGAAGTGCGCGGACCGGAGGTTTTCGACCTGCTGCAGGCGATGAACACCGGCCATGATGGGTCGATGGGAACGATCCACTCCAACAGCCCGCGCGAATGCCTGAACCGTATCGAATCGATGATCGCCATGGGCGGCTATTCGCTGCCGCAGAAGACCGTGCGTGAAATCGTCGTCGGCTCCATCGATGTCATCATCCAGGCAGCACGCCTTCGCGACGGCTCGCGCCGCATCACCCACATCACCGAGGTGATCGGCATGGAAGGCGACGTCATCATCACGCAGGATATCGTGCTCTACAACATCAAGGGCGAGGACTCGAATGGAAGGCTGCTTGGCGAGCACGTGTCGACCGGCATCGGCCGTCCGCATTTCTGGGATCGCGCCCGCTACTATGGCGAGGAACAGCGCCTCGCCAATGCGCTGGAATCGATGGAGAAACGCGCTGACTGACGCATATCGGGGTTGGAAGCAATTCCAGAAAAAGTGTGAAGCGGTTTTCCCGGGAAAAGCGCGTAGCGCTTTCCCTTGGGAATTGCGTCAAAACAAAGCGATAGCGCATATCGCCGTTTCCTTGAAACGGCGATATGCGCTGGGGACCGAGGTCGATGTTCGGAATTGACACCACCGTACTGGCGTTCATCGTGCTCGCCGGCTTCAGCGCCGGTGCGGTCGCCTATGCCTTCCTGTTCACCAAGATGAGCAACGAGAAGCAGGCCGGCAAGCGGCTCGAGACGATCAAGGCCGCCGAGACCGATCGTTCGGTCGTCAAGGCTTCGCGCGACCGTGTCGCGGAGGCGGTCAAGCGGCGTAAATCTGTCCAGGACACGCTGAAACAGCTCGACGAAAAGCAGAAAACCAACGAACTCGCCGTCAAGAAGCCGCCGTTAAAGGCCCAGATTCGTCAGGCCGGCATGCAGGTCTCGATCGAGCGTTTCTATATCTACTCCGTCATTTGCGGCATCGCGCTGACGGTGCTTGCCTATCTCGCCGGCGCGCCGCTTCTGGTCCTGCCGGGCGCGCTGCTGGCGGGGGCGCTCGGCCTGCCGCGCTGGTTCGTCTCGTTTCGCCGCGCGCGCCGGGTCAAGGCGTTCCTCAACGAATTTCCCAACGCCCTCGACATCATCGTGCGCGCCGTCAAATCCGGCCTGCCGCTCAACGACGCCATTCGCCTGATCGCCAGTGAATCGCCGGAGCCGGTCAAGACCGAGTTTCGCCGGATCGTCGATTCACAGCAGATTGGCATGTCCATCCCCGATGCCACCTTGCGCATGGCTGAAACCATGCCGTGCAGCGAGGCAAGCTTCTTCGGCATCGTTATCCAGATCCAGTCACAGGCCGGCGGTAATCTCTCCGAGGCGCTTGGCAACCTGTCGCGCGTGCTTCGCGATCGCAAGAAGATGAAGGCCAAGGTCCAGGCGCTTTCCATGGAAGCCAAGGCGTCGGCCGTCATCATCGGCGCGCTGCCTTTTGTCGTCGCCCTTCTCGTCTATCTGTCGAGCCCGAACTACATCATGCCGCTGTTCACCACCAGCACCGGCAATCTGATCCTCGGCTGTTCCGGCGTCTGGATGTCGATCGGCATTCTGGTGATGCGCAAGATGATGAACTTTGAAGTTTAGGCCGACCTTGGAAAGCTCGAAACGAAAAGACTGAAAACGAATGACCGACCAAGTCGTAAAATCGCTGACCGATCCTGCCTTCCTGATAGCGTTGCTGGTTGGCATTGCGGTGTTCGCGACCGTCTTCACGGTGCTGCCGGCCCTTGGTGGCAATCAGCTCAAGACGCGCATGAGATCGGTGGCGCTGGAGCGTGACGAATTGCGCGCCAAGCAGCGCGCGCGGCTTGCCAATGAAGCCGATCGTCGCCGCAAGGGGCTGCGCGAAGAGCAGTCGATCGGCATGCGCAACATCGTCGACAGGCTGGACCTGCGGCGTGCGTTGGCCGATGAAGGCACGTTGCAGAAGCTCAAGGTGGCGGGCTTTCGTGGCCAGAACCCGCTGACGCGCTTCCTGTTCTTCCGCCTGATCCTGCCTTTTGTCGGTTTCGCGCTGGCAGCGATCTATCTGTTCGTGCTCGGCGGACTGCCGGACCGGCCGGCCTTCGTGAAACTGTTCGTCTGCATCCTTGTCGCCTACGCGGGTTTCTACGCGCCGATCCTTTACGTCAACAATCGTGCCGCCAAGCGCAAGCAGTCGATCCAGGCGGCGTGGCCGGATGCGCTCGACCTGATGCTGATCTGCGTCGAGTCGGGCATGTCGGTCGAGGCTGCCTTGCGCAAGGTCTCCGAGGAGATCGGTTCACAGTCGGTGGCGCTGGCGGAGGAATTCGTGCTGACCAACGCCGAACTCTCTTATCTGCAGGAGCGCAAGCAGGCTTATGAAAACCTCTCGGCTCGTACCGGCCTGGAATCGGTCAAGTCAGTGTCCCAGGCACTGGTCCAGGCGGAACGCTACGGCACACCCGTGGCGCACGCATTGCGCGTGCTGGCCTCGGAAAGCCGCGACATGCGCATGAATGCCGCCGAGAAGAAGGCCGCCGCCCTGCCGCCGAAGCTTACCGTGCCGATGATCCTGTTCTTCCTGCCGGTTTTGTTCGCCATCATTCTGGGCCCGGCCGGCATCCAGGTCAGCCAGCGCGGCATCTTCGGCGACCAGCACAGTTCCTCAAGCCAGTAGGCCTCGTTGCGGCCATACAAAGTGCCGCATTGCCATGCAGTGCGGCTCTTGTTTTTTCAGCTTTGATATGGGGACGGATTTTGCGCTGTGCGGGGCCGGCGCCCATGCGGCGCTCAGTTGGTCGCCGGCTTTGCCTTGTCCTGATCCTTGAGTTGGCTCCAGGCGTTCTGCTGGGCAAGCATCTGGCGAAGATAGGCTACATTGGCTTGCGCCTGTTCGGGCGAAAGCTCCTGCGAGGCGATCTTCTCGGCCTCGTCGAAGCGGCCCTGCAGTCCCACGACCAGCGCAAGGTTCTGGCGCACCCGGCTGTCGGCATTCGGTTGCTGGGCTGCCGAGCGCATATAGGTCTCGGCGGTGCGCAGATCGCCTTCCAGCACATAGGACATGCCGAGATTGGAAAGGATCGAGGGTTCGTTCGGCTTGAGGTCCAGCGCCTTGCGGTAGTTCTGGCGCGCTTCATCCTTCTGGCCAAGCTGGTCGAGAATGGCGGCCTCGGCCGACATCAGCCGCCAGTCCGGATATTCCGGTGTCTGCGCCCGGCGCACGGCGTCGAGCGCCGGCTCGAACTGGCCGTTGGCGGCCAGCGCCTTGCCGTAGGCGGCAAGCACGTCGCGGTCCTTGGGGTAGGCGATCGCCAGCTTGCGCATCACGGCAAGCGACTGGTCGGCATCGCCGTCCATCTGGAGCGCCGCCGCAAAATTTGTCGCCAGCCGCTTGTCGTTGGGGTTCTTTGCGTAGGATTCGCCCAGCCGCCCGGTCGCCCCGTGCAACTCGCTGGCCGACATGGTCTCCAGCGGTTTGCCGCTGGTGCGCCCGATCGAGCCGGTCGTGAGCTTGCTGGTTCCGCACCCGGCAACACCGGCCGCCAGCGCCATCAGCAGTGCCGTGGTGACCAACCGTTTGCCCGTGACGTTCATCCTGCGGTTGGTGGGCATCGGCACGGGGCTCTCCATTCCTGCGCGTGGCCATTCACGTGGCCATCTTCATCCCCGCAGAAATATTCTGTTAACCCTAACGGACAGTTAAAAAGTGAGCCGTCGGATCGGTGAACGGCCCGCCGGAAGCCTTTGGCCTGGCAGTCCCATGCCGGCCCCTGTGCATAGATGTTGAAATCATCCGACGTCCCTGTCACTTGACTGAGGACGACCCTGCAAGCCTCCCGGAGACCATCGAATGCCCGTCGAACTCATCGAGACACTAAACACTGCCCTGCCGGTCCATCTGGTCGCGAGCGATGGACTGGAGGCCTTGGGGCTTTCGCCTTCCATGACCGCATGGGCGGCCGCCAACGGCTTTTCCGGCGAAGCCGGTAGGACGCTCGCCGTCCCCGGCGACAACGGTTCCCTTGCCGGCGCCTTGTTCGGCGTCGGTGATGGCGAGGGCGCGCTGGCCGTCGGCATGCTGGCGAGAGCCTTGCCGGAAGGCGACTGGCATTTTGCCGCCGCTCCAGCCGAGCCGGAACTCGCGGCCATAGGCTTGGTGCTCGGCGGTTACGTCTTCACTCGCTACGGAAAGAAATCAGGCAAGACGCTGCGTTTTGCGCTGCCGCTCGGCGTAGATGCAGGACGTGTCCGGCGCATCGCCGACGGCGTCTTCCTGGCGCGCGACCTCGTCAACACGCCGACCAGCGACATGGGACCGGACGAGTTGGAGAAGGCCGTGCGGACCCTGGCGGCCACTCACGAGGCCGAGGTATCGGTGATCAAGGGCGATGATCTCCTGAAGCAGAATTTCCCGATGATCCATGCGGTCGGCCGGGCCTCGGTCGGAGCGCCGCGCCTGATCGACATGGTTTGGGGACCGGAAGGCGCGCCGAAGGTGACGCTGGTCGGCAAGGGTGTCTGTTTCGACACTGGCGGCCTCGACATCAAGCCGTCCTCGGGCATGCTCTTGATGAAGAAGGATATGGGCGGCGCCGCCAATGTGCTGGGCCTGGCCTCGATGATCATGGCTGCCGGGCTGAAGGTGCGGCTGCGCGTCCTGATCCCGGCGGTCGAGAATTCGATTGCCGGCAACGCTTTCCGGCCTGGAGATGTACTGACCAGCCGCAAGGGCATTACCGTCGAGATCGGCAACACCGACGCCGAAGGGCGGTTGGTGCTGGCCGACGCGCTGGCGCTGGCCGATGACGAGGAGCCGGAACTGCTGATCGACATGGCGACGCTGACCGGGGCAGCGCGTGTCGCGCTCGGGCCCGATCTGCCGCCTTTCTACACTGGCGACGAAGCGCTGGCGTCCGAACTGGCTGCGGCCTCCATGGCCGTCGAGGATCCGTTGTGGCGCATGCCGTTGTGGCGGCCCTATGACGCCAGGCTGGCGTCGAAGATCGCCGACATCAACAACGTCACCACCGACGGCTTCGCCGGTTCGGTCACCGCGGCGCTTTTCCTCAAGCGCTTTGTCGAACGGACAACGGGCTGGGCGCACTTCGACATCTTCGCCTGGAACCCGTCCGATCGCCCCTACGGACCCGCCGGCGGCGAGGCGCAAGGCATCCGTGCACTGGAGCGGGTCATTTCGAGGCGCTATGCCTGACGCCCTGAGACGGCCACCAAAACTGAAACGGAACCGAAACAATTTGCCGTCATGCTCGGGCGATGTCGATTTCGATGCGTCCGAGCCAGGCGATGCGGCTGTGGCAGCAGGTGATGCTGTCGCAGGTGCGCGCCGGCGCGCCAGATCTCACCATGCGCCAGACGGCGATCCTGTTCACCATCTATCTCGACCCGCCGCCGCACACGGTGCGCGGTCTAGCCGCCCGCCTCAATGTTACCAAGCCGGTTATCACCCGCGCCCTCGACACGATGGGTGCGCTGAAACTGGTGTCACGCCATCGCGACGAGCTCGACAAGCGCAATGTGCTGATCCGGCGCACGGTCGAAGGCGCGCTCTTTGTCGAGCGCTTCGGGGATGGTATCGTTGCCAGGGCTCATGAACTGCCCATCTGATCAATCCATGAATTAGAACGAGTACCGATTTGACTGCCAGGGATGCCCGCCTCCACGCCTTCCGTTCCGACCTCGCCGATGCAAGGCTGAAAGGGGAGGTTTCGGCCGATCGCTTCGTCACCGGCCGTCGGGCTCGGATCACGGCCTCCGTGGCTGACGTGCGCAAGGCACCGCGCCCGGATGCCGGCGTCAACACGCAGGTACTGTTCGGCGACGATGTGCTTGTCTTCGAGGAAGCCGAGGGATGGGCCTGGGTCCAGGCCGAACGTGACGGCTATGTCGGCTACGTCGGCGCCACCATGCTGGGCGCACCCGAGCATGCGCCAACCCACATCGTCACGGCGCCGCGCACTTTTCTCTATCCAGGCCCGGATCTGCGCTTTCCGATCAGCGGGCAATTGTCGATGGGCTCGACGGTGACGGTGAGGGGCGCTGCCGAAACGCGCGGCACGCACTATGCGCTGTTGCCTTCCGGCGAGGCGCTGATCGCCGGCCATGTGCGCCCGGTCAGCGATATCGCCGCCGACTATGTCTCGGTCGCCGAGATGTTTATCGGCACGCCCTATCTCTGGGGCGGCACCTCCGGCTTCGGCATCGACTGTTCTGGCCTCGTGCAACTGGCCATGCGCATGGCCGGCCGCAATGTGCTTCGAGATTCCGACATGCAGGCGGCAGGCCTGGGCGAGCCGCTCGATCCGGGATCCGATTATGCCGGGCTAAAACGCGGTGACCTCGTGTTCTGGAAGGGGCATGTCGCCGTTATGGCCGACGCCGAGACCATGATCCACGCCAACGGCCACACCATGCTGGTCTCGCGCGAAGGGCTGAAGGATGCGGTTGATCGGATTGGGTATCTCTATGGCGGGCCGACTGGGTTTCGGCGGCCTTAGCGCCTCTTCCTTCGCCCCGTTCACGGCATAGGCGCTAAGATAGGTATTGCCTTGCGGAATCGGGTGTGATTCTACGCTGCGATGACACACGAATCGCTTGTTGATGACGGCTGGGCCGAGACGATTGAGCTTCTGGGCGGCGAAGAGTTGATCGCAGCAAGTGCCCGCGAGACGAAGGCGTTCCTGCGCCCGCGCGGCGTCAGGTCGGCGAGCGACCTGTTGCGCCTGACACTGGCTTACTGC